>JAIFLN010000203.1 GCA_020049045.1 Spirochaetota bacterium
TTCATCGACTCCGAAGGGGCTGTCTTGGGAGGCATGATGGTCCAGACCCTGCAGAAGGCGGGCTTCGAAGTCGTGGACAAAACCGAACTGGGTACCCCGGAAGTGGTGCGTCAGGCCCTGATCAGCGGCCAGATCGATCTGACCCTCGACTATTCCGGGTCGGGCCAGTACTACCATGAAGGCAAAGCCGGTGAGGTTTGGTCCGATGGCGCCAAGGGTTACGAAACCATAAGGGAACTCGACAAAACCGTGAACGACCTGCGCTGGCTGACCCCAGCCAAGGCCAACAACACCGAAAGCCTTGCCGTGAAACGCACCTTTTCGGAAAAAACGGGAGTGACCGACCTTCCCGGCCTTGCCGCCTACATCAACGCCGGCAACCCTGTCAAACTGATCTGCGCCGCCAGCTACGCCGAAAATCCCCTGGGCCTTCTGGGTCTGGAAAAAGCCTACGGCTTCAAGCTGAAACCCGATCAGCTGATCAGCCTTTCTTCGGGCAATACCGCCGAAATGCTCAAGGCTCTTGCCGAGGACAAGGAAGTCAATGTTTCATTGGTCTACGGTACCGACGGTGCCCTCGACCAGTTGGGCCTGGTAGTTCTGGCCGATCCGCAAAGCATTCCCCCGGTCTACTGGCCCACCCCTGTGTTACGGGGCAAACTGGCTGACCAATACCCCGAGATTGAAACGCTGCTGAAGCCGGTTTTTGAATCGCTGACCCTTGAGGCTTTGCAGAAGCTGAACTCGCGGGTGGCTCTGGGCGGCGAAGATGCTGACGTTGTCGCAAAGGACTACCTCGAAGCCAACGGGTTCACCAAGAAGTGATCCGGATTGCGGGCGCGGGACTGCTGGTCCTTACCCCGCTGCTTCTCCCTCTGGGGGCCCTCCGTCCCCTGAGGTTGCTGTCGGCACAGCCAGTCTGGTGGGTTGCCGCCTTTCCATGGCTGTTGGTTCCTGTGTTGATAGCGGCAAGCGTGGCACTCGCCGAGGCCTTGTGGCCGGGAAAGAAAGTGCGCTGGTTTCAGGACCTGCTGGGTAGCGTGCTGGTAACGGCGCTTCTGTGGTCCCTAGGCACGGGGGCCGAAGAGCTGCGGTCCTCGGCAGGTGAGCTGTCCAGAGTCGCACTGGGCTGGGGAGTGGCAGGATTTCTGCTGGGCTTGGTGCTGTGGTTCCACCGGACTCCCGGAAGGGTCTTCTGGCTCGCGATCTTGTTCGCGGCGGCGGCGATGACCGGCCTCGACGTTCTGGGCAACCTGTCGCTGGTTCAGGAGGCCTGGTTGCGGCGAAAGGTTTTAGGCCAGGAATTCCTCACACATGCGGTTCTGAGCTTTAGTGCCTTGCTCTTGGCCCTGGGGCCAGCCACCTGGGCAGGTTGGTCGCTGGTGAAGCGCCCTGGTGCTCAGCGTTGGGTTTCCCGGGCGCTCAGCCTGGGTCAGACCATTCCGACGCTGGTGCTTTTCAGCATCTTTCTCATGCTTTCCGGTGTCACGGGCCTTCCCGGCACCGGCCCCCTGCCGGCCATCGCAGTTTTGACGCTGTATGCGGCCTTTCCGCTGTTTCAAGGGGCAGGAGCGGCCCGGAAAACCCTCGATCCGGGGGTTCGGGAAGCGGCTTTGGGGCTGGGGTACCGCCCGTGGGACAGGTTCTGGAAGATTGAGCGACCCGTGGTTCTGCCAGCGTATCTAGCGGGAGTGCGCACGGCGGCGGTCCAAACCGTCGGCAACGCTGTGTTGGCAGGGCTGATCGGCGGAGGAGGCCTGGGCTCGCTGATCTTTTTGGGCTTGGCACAGGGGTCCGAAGACGCCGTGCTTTTGGGCGCTCTGGGTACTGCCCTGCTGGTGCTGGGTACGTCCTGGCTCATCGATACGTTTTCAGGAGACCACCGCCATGATTGAAGTCTTGGGCGTCAGCAAAAACTACGGTGCCCAGAAGGCGCTCGACAACGTCAGCCTTCGCTTTCCTGCCGGCAGAGTCACCATCCTGGCCGGTCCGTCGGGAAGTGGAAAATCCACCCTGCTGAAAATTCTCAACCGCCTGGTGGAACCCGACAGCGGCAGGGTCACCATCGATGGCGTGGACATCCGCTCACAGGTGCCCGAAGAACTGAGGCGAAGCCTGGGGTGGGTTATCCAGAGCACGGGGTTGTTTCCGCATTTCACGGTCGCTGAGAACATCGCCACCGTGCCGCGCCTGCTGAAGTGGCCTGCACCCCGGGTGGACGCCCGGGTAGCCCAGCTGGTTGACCTCGTTCGCCTGCCGCGCTCGTTTCTGACCAAATATCCCCACGAGCTGTCGGGAGGGGAAGCCCAGCGGGTGGGCGTGGCGCGGGCCCTGGGTGCCGATCCTCCGGTGCTGCTGATGGACGAGCCCTTCGGCAGCCTCGATCCGCAGACCCGACTGGCGTTGCAGGACGAGTTTCTGAATCTGCAAGCCCAGCTGAAAAAGACCGTCATCCTGGTCACCCACGAGTTGGACGAAGCCCTGAAGCTGGGCGACTTTCTGGCGCTGCTCGATCAGGGGTCTCTGCTGGCCTTTGACACTCCCGAACGGCTTCAGGGCAGGGGCGGCCGCATCGAAACGTTTTTGGGGAGAGAATACGAGTTGAAACTTCTGAGCCGGCACCACCCCTTGTCACCCACGCCTGGAAACGAGGGCCCCTCTTCGCGCGATCTGCTGGTGGAAATGATTGCCGGGGGCCAGCCGTCGGTGCTCACCGCCGCAGGGCGGACGGTCACCTTCGCCGACCTGATTCCCAAGGCTCCCCAATGAAAAGAGCCCCCCTGTGGCTGGCACCTGTCCTCTGGCTGGCGGGATTTGTCCTCTTGGTCTTATACCTCGACAGTTTTCTGGCCACAGGACTGTTCCAACCACGCCGAAGGCTTCCGCAGCTGGCCTGGGAACATCTCCAGCTGACCCTGGGTGCGTTTGTCTTCGGTGCCATTCCTGCCCTGGGTCTGTTTCTGCTTCAACGCCGTGCCGGCCCCGGGTTTCTCAAGGGCTTTCTCCACCGTGTTTCGATTTTTACCGAAACCGTTCCCACCGTCGCCCTCCTCGCCTTGCTGATACCGCTGGCCGGGTACGGCAACCTTCCCATTCTGTTGGCTCTGGGAATCTATGGCATTTTTCCTCTCTACACGGCGCTCGACGGCGGCTTTCGGTCCATTCCCCGTCAAATTCTTGAGAACGCCTCGGGTCTGGGCTTCAACCCCCGCCAACGACTGTGGAAAATCGAACTTCCGCTGGCGCTGCCGGTGTTGTGGGCCGGGGTGCGCACCACCTTGGTGAACCTGACAGCCGCGGCTACCCTGGGTGCCACGGTGGGGGCCGGGGGGTTTGGCGCTCCCATCATTGCCGGAATTCGTTCTTCCGACCCCCTGTTGATCCTACAAGGGGCGCTTCCCAGCGCGTTCCTGGCGTTAGCATTTGACAGCCTTTCCTATAGTAGGACGGGGCCAGATGCTCCGGTGCGTGCGCGTCGGCTCCGATCGTGAAGCGGGTACCGCGGTTGAGAAATTCCTGGACCAACCAGTCCGCCGGATAGGGTTCCACGGTTTTCCCCCTCGCCATACCCCCCGTATTGATCTCTACCGTTGCACCCGAAGCGACCACCGCTTCCAGGGCCTGCATGGCAGCGTCGCGGTACCAAGGGGCGTCGGGGTCAAAGTACCGCTTGCCGGCATTGTTCTTCAGCACCAGGTCAAAGTGCCCCAAAATGTCAAAACCTCCGTGACGAGCCATGGCCGAAAGCGCACGGTAGTAGTCCTCAACCAGGGCTCGGGCATTGCCTTGGTAGGCAGTGGCCAGGTGGGTCTCAAAGTCTTCGGCACTCTCATCCACAGCAAAGAAGGTTCCGTCGGGAGCCGTCACAAAATGGGTGGACCCGATCCGGTAGTCCAGCCCCAGTTCAGGAAACAGGGTGTCTTCAGGGGGCATCACGGTGGGCATCCATTCGATCTCCAGGCCCAGGAGCACGGTAATGCGATCTTCGTATTTCCTGCCCAAGTCACGGACCCGATCGCGGTATTCCAGCCGTCGCTCGGCCTTCAAGGCCCACACCGTCGGGAAAGGAACCGGACAATGGGAACTGAACCCCAGCACTTCGTAACCCGCGTCGATAGCCGCCAGCACCATGGTTTCCGCGTCTGCCTGTCCATCACAGAAGGTGCAGTGCGTATGATAGTTGGCTTTCATAAAAACTCGAGGATAATCCTGGTCCCGGCCCCCCGTTCAATCCGAAGGGTCCCCTTCAACGAACGGGCCATCGACTGTACTAGGCTCATCCCGAAGCCAGTGGAGTTCTCAAAGTCGACCGATTCCGGAACACCACGTCCATCGTCTTCGACCACCAGAGTCGCCCGTTTCCCTTCCACGGTCAAAGAGATCGTAATCAGCCCGCGGGACCGACCGACAAAGGCGTACTTCATGGCGTTTGTCAGCAGTTCGTTGACGAGAATTCCCAGGTACTGAACCTGCTGTGCCGCCAAAACCAGGTCTGCCACGCGGCATTCCACCGTCACAAGATCGCGGTTGGCAAAATGAGAGATGATGCGGGTCACCAACGGAGGGAGGTAGGTAGAAAGCGAGATGGACTGCTGGTCCTGGGACTGGTACAACTGGTCGTAGAGCACCATCATGCTGTGGACCCGCCCCTGGGCATCTTCTAAAGCCTCCACGGCCTGGGGGTCCTTAAGAGTCATCGCCTGCAGGCTCAGCAACCCTCCCACGGTCCCCATGTTGTTCTTGAGTCTATGGTGGACCTCCCGCAAAATCAGCGCCTTTTCGGCGTCGCGGGCCGCCAGTTGGGTGTTGAGCGACCGCAGCTGGGTAATCCACAAGAGCCCCAGCGAAAGAATGACGAGGAACACCGCGACCACGGAGAGCAGCAGCACCCAGTCCACACCTTGATACACTTGGATCGCGATGTGCCGGTTCACGGCCAACTGAACTTCTTGGGGCGTGATGGTAGCGACGCCCGCGTTGAGCCGATCCCGCAGGCGGGGTTCTGTTTTGACCACACCAATGCGGAACTTGTTGTCGAGGGCAGGCACCTGCCCAGCGATTTTAAGGTTGAACCATCCGCCTTTGCGGATGGTGTACGCAGCCATCGTCAGAGAGCGAAGGGTCATGTCGGCATTCTTCTGAGACACCATGGACAGGGCATCGGTTTCGGTGGGAACGATGACAACTTTCAGGTTCGGGTACATCTGGCGTACCTGCTCCTCAAGGCTGGTACCCGAGGGAAAGACAATTGTTTGGTCGGACAATCGGGCCGGATCCGCAATGAACTCATGTTCTTCACGCGTGATAAAAACAGTGGGATCGACGAAGTACGGGTCGGTAAACAGCAGCCACTCGTCCCTTTTGGCAGTCTGGTTCAGAAAACTGACAACCTGGGCCCGCCCATCCTTGGAAGCCTGCACACTTTCATCCCAGTCTTTGGTGCGCAAAAGCGTCAGTTCGACACCAGAGCGTTCGGCAATCAGACGGACCAGGTCGGCAGCAATACCCACATGCGCCCCGGTATCATCAATACGTTCATACGGTTCCCAATCCGGGTCCACAACAAGAAACACTGGGGAAGCGGGATCGGCCCCGAGAAGCCCGGTAAGCAAAACCAGGCACAGTCCGAGGGACAAGCGAAACTTCAAACACGACCTCCTGGAATCGGACCTTCTCTTTATCAGTATCGAGCCAGGGTCAGGGATTTTCAAGGAAGGACTTGACGGCAGGAGTTTTCGGAATTATGTTAACACTGTTCACTATGAGTAACACCGATAACATCCGTCAAGAACGCCGCCATGAAGCCACCCGACGCGAGATTCAAGAGGCCGCCTGGGCTCAGATCGCTCAGACCGGGGCATCGGCCCTGTCGTTGCGGGCTGTAGCGACCTCCATCAACCTCTCGGCACCGGCCCTGTACCGTTACTTTCCCAGCAAAAACGCGCTGGTCACCGCGTTGATCCTCGAAGCCTATCAAAGTCTCGCCGATGCCCACGACCTCGTGCTTACGGCAACACAGGCTCACCCGTGGCCTGATCAGCTGATGGAACTTGGGCTGGCCTACCGTCAGTGGGCCCTGGACCGGCCCGCTGGTTTTTCCCTCATCTTTGGTGACCCGATACCGGGTTACGAAGCACCTCTCGAAGAGGTCATGCCCGTAGCCGGCCGGTCGCTGGTTCCACTAATTACCGTACTCACACGAGCCCACCTCGAAGGGGCGTTGAAGCTTCCTCTCTTCCCACCCCCGTCCCAAGCCCTCGAAGCCTCCCTTAAGGCTTGGTGCGAGGCCGCCCATCCGGTACACCCCGACCTGCTCTACCTAGCCTTCAGCATCGCCAGTCGGGTACAGGGTCTGATGGTGTTGGAACTGGGCCGCCAACTGCCCCCGTACTTTGCCGATGGAAAAGATTTGTTTCACCGAGAACTGGTCCGCATGGTCCTTGAGACCGGCGGAACCCCAAGGAGTCTGTTATGAGCGATCTGCACGTGATTTTTGGTACCGGCCCATTAGGCCGCTTCACCGCCGAAGCCCTCCTGACTCAGGGCCATAGGGTAAGACTGATCAGCCGGGCCGGGACCATGAAGGCCGCTCCCGCCGGGGCCGAAGTGGCTCGGGCCGATGCCCTGAATGCCGATCAGACGGGGCCGCTGGTAAAGGGAGCAACGGCGGTGTATCAGTGTGCCCAACCCGCCTACCACCGCTGGGCCGAGGAATTTCCAGCCCTCCAGCAAGCCGTCCTCGAAGCGGCGGCTCAGGCCGGTGCCAAGCTGATCGTGGCCGAAAATCTCTACGCCTACGGCAATCCTCAGGGTCAGCCCATGACCGAATCGATGCCCTACAACCCCTGCAGCAAAAAGGGAACCGTTCGTGCCGCACTGTCCACAACGCTTTTTCAGGCTCATTCCGCAGGCAAAGTGCGGGTCGCCACCGTTCGTGGCAGCGACTTCTGGGGGCCGTGGGAACCCATCCAAAGCGGGATGTTGTTCCGTGCGGCTCTGGACCGTAAGCCAGTCAATCTGTTGGGACGCCTCGACCAGCCCCATACATTCACCTACGTGAAAGACTTTGGTCGGGCTCTGGCCATAGCCGGCACCAACGACCGGGCGCTGGGCCGGGCCTGGCACGTTCCCTCGGGACCTCCCCTCACCCAGCAACAGGTTATCGATGCGCTGAGCACCACTCTGGGATACCCCGTCAAGGCTCAAGCAGCGGGCAAGGTGCTGCTGACCCTTCTGGGCTTGTTCAACCCCTCGGTCAAAGAGGTGATCGAAATGCTGTACGAGTTCACCGGCCCCTTCATCATGGACGCCACGGCCATGGAAACCACCTTCGGCCTCAAGGCGACACCGCTGAAGGTGCGCATCGATGAAACGCTCGAATGGGTAAAGGCGCAGTAGAGCGATATCCCTGAAGTTCACTGTGGGATAAATTTGACAGCCAACGCAATTTGCCTTACGTTTTGTAAATCAAGGAGCCGATAAATGGTGACTATTCGATTACCCGATGAAATGGAAGCTCAACTGGAAGTTTTAACGAACCTTGATAACACCACGAAAACCGAAGTGATCCGGACGGCATTGTCTGAGTACATTGAAAAGCACTTACTTGAGAAAAGTTCATACGAGCTTGGTAAGGACCTTTTTGGGAAGTATAGCAGTGACGAGTCAGATCGATCGGTAAGCTATAAAGAACGAATACGGAAAATAATCCATGAAAAATACTCTCATTGATGCCGGCCCGCTCATTGCCCTTTTTGATAAGCGGGACAATTTCCATGCAGCGGTAGTTGATTTTCTTTCTAGGACATCAGACAGGTTGATATCCACGTGGCCTGTGGTTGCTGAGGTATGCCACATGCTTTCATTTTCGGTTGCTTGTCAGCTTGACTTCTTGACTTGGTGTGATCGGGGCGGAGTAAGGATTCACGAAATATCCGAGTCTGACATCAAGCGAATCATCGATCTCACCAAGAAATACAATAATGTCCCGATGGATTTGGCCGATGCGACCCTCATTGTACTGGCAGAAAGGCTGAGTGTGTCGGAAATTATCTCTATTGACTCGGACTACGACATTTACCGAACAATGAAGAAGGAAGTTGTTAGGAATGTTTTCGAAATTGAAAAATAAGGGGTGACTAGCGCTTTTT
>JAIFLN010000092.1 GCA_020049045.1 Spirochaetota bacterium
TTGGCCACCTCTTTGAAGTACGCCGATCCTTCGACCACCGAGCTCGTCATCAAGCAATCAAAGGAACAGATTGACCTGGCCGGGGATTTAGGTGTCCCGGTTCTCAGGGTGTTCGGCGGCAAGATTCCTGATGGCCTGACCCGGGAAGCGGCCACCGATACCATGGTGGGAGCGCTTAAAGCGGTTGCTGACTATGCCGCTGGACGCAAGGTGACCCTCTGTATCGAAACCCATGATGACTGGTGCGATCCCCGCCACTTGGCGGCGGTGCTAAGCCGTGTCAATCATCCGAATGTGGCCACCAATTGGGACATCATGCACCCCGTCCGGGTCTGTCATTACACCATGGACGAAGCCTTCGAGGTCCTCAAGCCGTGGATCAAGCACGTCCATGTGCATGACGGTATAGGCCCTGAGAAGATCAAGTTCGATGCCATTGGAACCGGAGCGATCGACCAAATGTTACCGATTGGAACAGGTGGCATTGACCACAAGCGGGCTCTCGAACTTCTGAAGACCATCCACTATTCAGGCGCCATCAGTGGTGAGTGGATTAATTGGGAGCCTTACGAGATTCATCTTCCCCGGGAACTGGCGACCCTGCGCAAACTCGAAGCCGAGTGAGAGGGGTCGAGGGCGGTTGACCGTTGATGATTGATGCATTAGCATCTGATGTATGCGCACCACCCTCGACCTGGATCCTGATATTCTTGACGCGGCACGCGAATTGGCCAAGCTCAGCCGAGCGACGCTGGGGGCAACGGTTTCCCGGTTAGTCCGTTCGGCGTTGGTCGCACCTCCTACAACGGACGGTAGCTCCTTGCTTCGTAATGGGGTGCCTGTGTTTTCTCCCCGTGGCGAATTGATCACCTGTGAGCACGTTCGCACTCTGGAAGCTGACGACTGATGCTGGCACTCTTCGACGTCAACACCCTCATTGCGTTGCTCGACGCGAATCATGTGTTCCATGAACGGGCGCACAGTTGGTGGGGTGCTCAGCAGAGCGAGGGTTGGGCGAGCTGTCCACTCACCGAAAACGGTGTGGTCCGTGTGATGAGCCAACCGGCCTATTCGGCATCGGTGCGTTTTTCGCCTGCCGAAATCCTTGGAGCACTGCGCAGTTTTCGGAGCGCTACCCGGCACACCTTTTGGCCCGATTCGGTTTCCCTTCTCGATGACAATGGCGTTGTCGACGGACTGATCGTCAGTCCTAAACAAGTGACCGACATCTACCTTTTAGCCCTTGCCGTGGCCAACGCAGGTCGGTTGGTGACATTTGACGCTGACATTCCGTGCAGAGCGGTCATCGGTTGCCGCCCCGAGCACCTGGTACTGCTGGGTTGAGGGGACCAGTAATCCACCATCACAAAGCAGTGCGCGGCTCCGGTACTACCAAAGACCCTGACGGGCAAACTTGTTCTCTGGCTGATAGTTCTTCAGCCTACGAAGAAACTCTGTCACCTGCATTTGAAACTCCATTTGGGTACTCCAAACTAGTGTTGTGGGCCCCTTTGGCTAACCTCGACACTGTCGCGCATTCGGGCCCTCTGAATCTTCTGTTTCACGGTCGCCACTGACGTCTGGTGCAGTCGCAAGCCGCCGTGAGGAACGGGTGCATCCACGCGCTCAACACAAACCCCCGGTGGAGTCTGGAAACAGGGGACCACACGGCGGACCAACGCGGCATAGTGTCGGCTCACACTTGGCTCAGAAACCCTTTCCCGTACAAATCAACCACCGTCATCGCCATCGACATTTCAGGGTTATCCACAGCCCAGTCTTGGGCTGCTTTGAGCACCAGGCGGTAAATTTCAGGCTCTTCAGACCTGTTGGATCCCCAGATCCCATTCATTGCGAAACTCGTTACTCCCGCGTCGGCAAGGGTTGTGAGCATTGTTCGAATGGTGTCGTCTATTTTCGTGAAGGATTCCCGACCAAGATACATCGACTCCTTTCCCGGGAAGTAGTAAAGATATCTTGCCTTGCCTACGCCAGGAGTCAGTTCGAGAAAGCAGTTCCTAGAGTTCAATGTGCGCCGCGAGTGCTCCCTAGGATCAACTGGCGGTCGGCCGGTGGGCGAACTGTCAACGATGGTACCAGTCTGTCCCGTGACGAAGTTACTAAGGCCGGCGACAAGCCCATTCCACCCACGGACTCTCCACAGGACGAGGCACTCTGCGTTGTCACGCGCGTACTGGAAAACATTACCCTTGACCTCAGCGATTTGCATACCAGGCGCTGCATTCATTCATTCACCTCCAAAATCTTGCTCAGTCCAAAGCCCGTCGGTCCCTTAGTGCAGTGGTCCGGTTTCGTCTGACCAACCTCTCCGTCCTCACTCAACTCACTTATGCTTGCGTTTCTCCATCATCAATTGTTGTTAGTTCATTTTGGTGAGGGCGGCGTCGAGGCACATACCACAGTCGGGGCATAGTAAATAGGTGACTTCCCTGCCTGCCAGCATTTGCCACGAGTCACGGACCGACGAAAGGACGAATCGGCGCGGTTCGACAGTTCCGTGCAGTGGGCAGAACACCGCACGATTTTCGAAGGACCCTGACGCGATTTCAGGATGGTCCTGGGGAAGCTCACTTACCGTGGTAGGTGTGCCAGATGGAAGCCCTGCAAAACTGTTATTGATGAAGCCGGTGTCTTCGTCCCAAAGCAGTTCGTCATCCCATGTGGCCCTTCCACCCCCGTTGCCTCGGGATACACTTTGCCCTATCTTTCGAACCAAGTTGAAGTTTGACATCAAGGACTGGTAGAAGGGCGACCGCCTGGGTTCAACCCATCTGTCGTATGGTGGCAGGACGACACGGGGGCCAAAGAGGTCAAGCTGATCACCTTGCTCCACCAAGAATCTGAGCTCACTTCTCGTGCCCTTTCCTGTCAGTTGGATAAGTCGAACGTCGGACTTCCACGCCCAAAACAGCGCAAACTGAAAGAACATGTCCCTGGTTTTCAGGATGCTTTGGCCATCGCGCGGGGTACGGCACGGGCTTTCTGGCCAGCTATTCATCTTGTCATTCGCCGTCAATCTACCACTGGGTCGCAGGTTCAGCACGTACGCCTCCTGGGCCCCGTTCTCGACTGCACCGGGGCGGGCCGTCCGCACCCGTCGGAGTGCCACTTCTGGTGCCTCGCCCAATTCCACCAGCAGTCGGGCCGCGAGAGTCCCGGTTCGTCCCAGGCCTCCACGGCAGTGAATCACAATCGTCTCTCCTTTGGCCAAGGCCTCAAGAAGGTGACGACGCTGGTCCTGCCACAAAATTTCCCAACGCGAATGGGGCACTCCACCGTCGGTCCACGGTAGATGGTGCCAAGCGAACAGCTGCGAGGCTTTCTCGGGGAGCGATGCGACGCCATATCGGAACAGTTCTTCGTATTCCATGAGCGTCACGAGATGCGTCGCGCCGTGTTCCCGGATTACCGCCAAGTCCAAATCGAGATTCCGATCCCAGTCTCCCTGCGATGAGAATTTCTGCTTTTTGCCGGGGCAGAAGGTCATTCCGATGCGCCCCGAGCCGGGAGCCTGGCATTGTATAAACTGAACTTGAAGCGGATGAGTCTGACTAGTTTTCAGCATCTTGGATCAACCTTGTGTGTACAGATGCCGGGGTTGCGCGTGCATTCCCCCGATGTCGGCTTTGACGTGGGGAACCTTGGAATATCCGTCCCAGGCTGGGGTGTTGGATCCTACAAGAAGCCATTGGGGACGAATTGCTGTTTGTGTGACGATGCGCGCAAGAATACCTGCCCGTCCAAAGCTGTCGTAGTTGCCTCCGAAGCCATGATCCTGCAGGAGCACGGCAAAAGGAGCCGACTGATGCCCTGGTTGGCAGAATAAAACATCGTACGAGAGGATACCATCTGCTCCCAGGAACAGAACGGCAAGGCGTCCGGGACCGTGAGAAGAATCGAACCCGGTTTCGCGTTCCAGAATGGCCAGTAGTCCATAGGGTGGCTTAATCCAGGTTCCCTTATTCTGCGCGGCTTGTTGTTCCCGTGGCGTCAAAGAGACACTGGGAGACCAAGGGTAGGGCATGACTTGTGCTTCGGTGAGACTGATCAGATCCAGAAGACGATAGCCTTTGAAGCCTCTATTGAGCGAGGTTAATTCAGCACGAAGGGTTTTTTCCGGGTAACCGTAGTCGACCATAACGAAGCAATGAGCGGCGCTGGAACCACCGAACACTCTTACGGCTTGCCCGTCGGACCCATGGCCAGGGTAGTAGACAATCCGTGAACTAAAAAAGGCATCACGGTTGAGTCCATCACCAGCCCGATAGTGATCAAGCCACAAAGGCATCTCTTCCGAGTGCCCCCGAAGAAATTCCATCATAGTCAACGCTGTTTTGTCTGGCATGGCTTACCTCCTTTAGGGTCTACGAAGGAAACGTCAGAATTGGGAGAATTTTTTTACTCTTTTTTGTGACTCGCAGCTTTCATGGTGCCGACGATGGCACTGTCGTCTTCTCGGACAAACAAATGAACATGTTCCAACCCACGGGTAAGGGCGACGTAGACAAAGTTGCGTTGCTGCCGTTCGGTGGCTTCCTCAGACCATCCGGGAAAAGGAAACACGTTGTTCCAGAGGACGAGGACCACCGGGCTGTCGAGGCCTTTGGCCGAAGCGAAGGTGCTAAGGCGCAATTGCCCTGTGGTTTTGAAGCTGAAGCTGTCATTTTTAATATCTTGAAATGGGAGTTCTTCGGCGCTCAGGCGTTTTTCGAGTCCGCTGCGGTCACCTGAATGGATCAGTAAGATGTTTTCGGGCTCGTAGCGAAGTTCGCCTAGCAGAATGCGGATCTTCGCCATCATTTGGTTCAACAATGGCTCAGTATTGCTGGCAAAGAACCACTCGGGGGCCGGGCCGTGACGGAAGGCACCCCGAGGAGCTTCTCCATCGTAGAAGTGCCCTGCGGTTTCTTCGGTGGCTACAGTATTGCGGAAGTTGGTTCTTAGGATTTTGGCATGCCCAGAGAACTCGAGGCCGGCCCGCTTGAAAGGAGACTTGCTTTGGTTGAGATTCTGCCCTTCGTCAGCGGCCAAAACGAATCCGATTCTTGCCAAGGAGTGGAAAAACCGAAGCCGGACGGGATGGAGGTCCTGAGCTTCGTCAACCAGGACATAGTCAACTTGCCGGTCGGTCCAGGTGTGTCGCTGTTCCCAAAGCCTTTGTGCGGCAAGAGTTGATGGTAGCCTTTTGGCTGTCTCGAGGACTTTGACAACGGCTTCTTGGGCCTTCCAGACGGCCAGCCGTTGGGGCTCCTGAAGCGGTTTTTTGAAGCCTACACGGTCGATGGTCCTGTATTCCTCCCAGCTCAGATTCCAGCCCCAGATTAACTGGTCGCATTCGGCCTGGAATTCGTTTTCTTTGAGTCCTGAGGTCTCGATGAGGCGCTTGAGGTCGGGGCGGCTGACCCATTGGAACTCGACGGTAACTCCTAGAAGCATCCTGGAAAATTCGACCAGAACGGCGTCTGCGGTTTTAACCTCGACGGTATCCAGTTCCACCCCTAGAAGCGACGTCAGGTAAGTTCCGTACTTGGTCAGGGCACGAGTGTAGGTGAGTAGTTGAACTGTCGGTGCCGCCTTGCCGAAATCAAGGGCTTGCTGGGGTGGTGTCAAAATTCTCTGAACCAGCTTGAGAAGCACCAGGGATTTTCCGGTACCGGCTCCACCTCGAATGAGGGTTTCATGGTTGAGGGGGAGGTTTTCGGCTAAGGCTTTTTGTTCTGGTGTGAGCCGCAAAACCTGTTCCTCGAAGGCCCGACGTGTGCGGGTGAGGGCCGTCAGTCGAACTAGAGTATCGAGGTAGCCCCGCAGTTCGGCCAGCTGCCCCAGTTGCTGGGAGTTTTCCCGGATGGTTTTTTCAAGAGTTCGGATCTCTTGCCGTTTGTTGTCAAAGGCCTGGTCTTTGTCACGGAGTTTGGCTTTGAGCGCGTCTGCTTCCTGTTTGGTTCGATGTAACTCAGCCTCGAGCTTAGTGGCCAAGGCTTCGTACTTGAGCATGTCATCGTATTGGTTTAAAAGCCCTCGGGCTTTGTGCTCTTGATCAGCGGCCCGGGCTTGAAGCGCTTCGAGCTCGGGGCTAGGTATCATTGTCCAGGCTTTGTTATTCCAATCACTAAACAGCGTGGGAATTTCGCGAAACTCTGCCTCGCCCCGATGACCCGTGTAGCCCAGAAACGACCAGAAGTTGTAGGCAGCTGCCTTGGCTGAATCTTCCCCGTATTCGGCAAACCAGTGCCGCACCTGGTTGGTTAGCAGGTGCTCATTGATCAGCCGCCACTTGTCAAAGTATACCCTGCCGGCTGGAGCGGGCTGTGTCTGCTGAAAATCAAAGTAGTCATCGACAAGGTCGCGAAAGGTGGTCCTGTCGTTCACCCGGCTGCCCAACGCCGTACGCATAAGGGCTTCGGCCCGGGAATGCAGGGCAAGAATGAAAAAGCCGGGGTCAGCGGCTTGAAGGGCAAAGAGACGTGAGGAGCTCATAAAGGGGATTATAGTAGAAAAAGTGAATGGGGGCTGGCCAGAAAGTTTCGTTGACAGTTGTAGCGAGATCGTGTGTAATTTCGAGCATTGAAACAACAAACTATTCTTATCACCGACTACCACGCCAAGTACTTCGCCCATGAACTCCTCCTTCGCAAAGGCGGAGGCATCGAGCGCCTGTCCCGGACATTGCACGACGCACAGGTCGAGCTCAATCCGCACCAGGTTGATGCGGCGTTGTTTGCCCTTCGGTCTCCCCTCTCAAAAGGGGTCCTGCTGGCCGACGAAGTTGGTCTGGGAAAAACGATCGAGGCTGGTCTGGTGCTCTGCCAGCTCTGGGCGGAACAACGACGTCATCTGATCGTTGTCTGCCCTGCCGCCCTGCGAACCCAGTGGGCCCATGAACTCAAGGAGAAGTTTTTTCTCGAACCATTGATTCTGGACTGGCAGGTCTACCGGGAAATGGAAAGACAGGGCAAGTTGCCGTTTGAGACAAAGCGTCAGATCATCATTTGTTCGTATCAGTTTGCGGCCAAGATGAAGGACCAGATTCGAAAAGTCAGCTGGAACTTGGCTGTCATCGATGAAGCCCATAACCTTCGTAACGCCTACCGCCCCAACAACGTGATGGGCAGCAACATCAAGGTGGCCCTCGAAGGGGTCAAAAAGCTTCTGCTGACGGCAACTCCATTACAGAACAGTCTGATGGAGCTCTACGGTCTGACTTCGATCATCGACGACAACATTTTCGGTGAACCCTCGCAGTTCCGTCAGCAGTACGTGACGCAGGGCGATACGGTGGTCGACGACCTCAAGCTTCGCATCGGACCCTTTGTTCAAAGGACCTTGCGCCGACAGGTCCTTGAGTATGTCCGATACACTTCCCGAAAACCTTTGACCGTCCCTTTCACGCCCTCGCAGCGAGAACAGGAACTCTATGATGCCGTATCAGTATACCTGCAACGTGAGGACGCTTACGGAATACCGCGACAGCACCGTCACCTGACGGCACTCATTCTTCGTAAGCTACTTGCCTCTTCTTCCCATGCCGTAGCTGGCACCTTCACGGCAATCCGTTTGCGTCTGGAGAAGATGAGGAATGAGGTGTCACAGCATCCACGGTGGCAAGAGTTTCTGGCTGGGGCACAGGAATGGGATGAGGATATTCTGCAGGAAGTCCTCGAAGACTTTGAAGCCGAGGTCGAGGATGAAGTCGAGATCGCTGAACCGTCGATCGATCGAAATGTTCTCGACCAAGAGATTCTTGACCTGGAAAGGTTTGCGTTGTGGGCCAACGGAATCGGAATTGATACCAAAACAAAGGCTCTGTTGACGGCCCTTGAAAGAGGCTTCGAGCAACTGGAGCTGATGGGGGCACCCCGGAAGGCTGTCATTTTTACCGAGTCGCGCCGTACCCAAGAATACTTGTTTTCCTTCCTTGAGGCCCAGGGCTTTATGGGCAAAGTCGTTCTCTTCAACGGGAGCAACAACTCGCCGCAAGCAGGCCTGATCTATCAGAAGTGGGTCGAGCGGTGGAAAGGTACCGATAGGGCCACTGGACAGCCGAAAATTGACACCCGAGCCGCACTGATCGACCATTTTCGGGACGAGGCCGAGATTTTCCTGGCCACCGAAGCGGGTTCCGAGGGTGT
>JAIFLN010000152.1 GCA_020049045.1 Spirochaetota bacterium
GCCATTCTCTTCTGCGGCCATCCTAGAGCTCCAGCCCCAGGCTTTTTGCGGTGGCCCGCATCTTTTCGTAGGTCTCTTCCAGTTCGCGTTCGGGGTTGGAATCGTACACCACACCGCCGCCCGCCTGCAGAACCATGGTGTCGCCCTTTTTGAGGGCCGAGCGGATGGCAATGCAAGTATCGAGGCTGCCGTCGGGGCTCAGGTGACCAACTACACCCGAATAGAAACGGCGCTGGACGGGTTCCAGGCGGTCGATGACCTCGATGGCGCGGATCTTCGGGGCTCCCGAAACCGTACCGGCCGGGAACGAGGCGCGTAGGGCGTCGATGCCATCCTTGCCGTCCTTCAGTTTTCCTTCTACCCGGCTGACGATGTGCATCACATGACTGTAACGCTCAATAAAATAGCTGTCGGTCACCTTGACGGAACCCGGCTGGGCAATGCGCCCCAGATCGTTGCGGGCCAGATCGACCAGCATCAGGTGTTCAGCCCGCTCCTTGACGTCAGCCAGCAGTTCGGCCTCGAGCTGCAAATCTTCCTTCTCGCTCTTGCCGCGGCGGCGGGTACCGGCAATGGGGCGTATCTCCGCCATACCGGATTTCACCTTGATATGCACTTCGGGGCTGGCACCAAACAGCTGGAAGTCCCCAAAATCCAGGTAGAACATATAAGGAGATGGGTTGGAGGAGCGCAGGCGGCGGTAGGCTTCGATGGCGGGCATTTTGGTTTTTACCAGCAACCGGCGGCTGGGCACCCCCTGCAGCAGATTCCCGGCGATCACTTCTTTCCGCATGGCCTCAACATTCTTCTTGTAGGTTGCGTCGGGGTCGTAGTCCTGAGGCAAAATCTGGGCGTCATAGGGGGTGCCGACGGTGTCGAGGCTTTTCCAATCGCCATCGTTGATGCGGGCTTCGAGGGCGGCCAAAGCCGCCTCAAGGTCAATCGAAGCCTCCTGGTAGTTCAGTCCCACCAAGTAAATCAGATCGGTGTAGTGGTCATAAATCGAAAACACATGACCGAACAAGAACAGGGCATCGGGCAGTTCCAAGGGGTCGGGTTTGGCCGAAAGGCGGATGGTGTCACAGTACTGACAGAATTCAAAACTGAGGAACCCTACTCCGCCTGCTGGGAAAGGGAAGTCCTGCCCCGGGTCGGAATGCTGGCGGGCAAAGTACATCAGCACATCGAGAATATCCTGATGGGCGACCTGAACCTTCTGCTTCGTTCCATCCTTGTGGAAAAAAACGGTCTCGCCTTCCTGGCTGACCCGGAACGCCTCCTGAATCAGCAGCAGTGAGTAACGGTCCCGCCCCTTTTTCGACGAGGCCGATTCGAGTACCACCTTGGCTTCGAGCTTCATCGCCAACCCATAAGGGGTGTATCGTTCTCCGGGGATGACCTTGATCAGCGTTTCCAAAAAGGGCTCCTATTTGTTTCTACGAATAGAAACATAACGTATTCTTAAAAAGAATGTCAAGCTGGGCGATATCCTAAAAGCACCTTGCCTCCCCACTCGCTCCCTGCCATACTCAACCCATGACCTTCCGGCTTCTAGGTCTCCTGTTCTTCCTTCTCCCCCACCCCCTCTTAGCCCATCCCCACGTTTGGGCTGATGTGCGCACCGAGATCACCGTCGAGGCTGGCTATGTCGAAGGGCTGTGGTCCACCTGGACTTTTGACGAAGTGTTCAGCCAGGTCATTTTAATGGACCATGATACTGATGGTAATGGAAGGTTCAGTGCCCCGGAAAACACCATCCTCAAAAAAGGCTACTTCGACAACCTGAGAATTTACCGGTACTTCACCCACCTCGCTCTCGGGTCCCGTTCCCTCGAGACTCCTACTCCCAATCAGTTTCAAGGTTCGGTCACCTCGGACGGCAGGGTGGTGTTCCGGTTTTTTCTCCCGCTGGGGTTGCGTCTCGACGCCAAGACGCCTCTGGCAGTGTCGTTTTATGACGACACGTTCTTCACCGACATGATCTTTGATAAAAAAAGTCCGGTCAACCTCAAGGTGACAGACGGGGGAAAAGCCTCCTTCGTCCTACGGCCTGACAAATCCAAAACCTACTACAGCGGCCAAGTCACCCCGACTTATGCCTTCATTTCTTGGAGTCCCTCATGAACCACCCCATTCCGGTGACCGTGCTGACCGGTTTCTTAGGATCGGGCAAGACGACCTTGGTGAACCGGTTGCTCAAGGAGCGTCCCGGCACCAAGTTCGGGCTGATTGTCAATGAGTTCGGAGAGGCCGCGCTGGAGAGCCAGCTGCTCGAGGTCCGAAAACAGCCTCTCTATGAACTTCCCTCGGGCTGTCTTTGCTGCGTGAGCGACGGTGACCTGAAGGCGGCACTCGACGCCGTCGTCAAAAAAGACCCCAAAGTCGGTCACATACTGGTAGAGGCCTCGGGGCTTTCTTCCCCGGGCCCGCTTCTCGGCGTTCTGACCCAGGATGGGAAATACAGTTTGAACGGAGTGTTCTGTCTGGCCGACGTCCCGACGTTCTTGAATCATGAAAAGGGGTTCCCCGCGCTTCACCGGCAGCTGGCTTTTGCCGATGCGGTTTTTTTGACCAAGACCGACCTGGCGGACGATGCGACCATCGATTCCGTCCGGGCCCGGCTGATCGAGCTGAAACCCGGGGTGAAGATTTTTGATACCGCCGGTCGTTTGCCCTGGTCAGCCCTCTTCGAAACCTCGGGCCTGGGCGACCCGGAGGCGGATCTGAGTCCCTCGGCGCAACCAAAACGGCGCTTCTTCCAAGGGGGAAAACACCATGATACAGAAATCCTTGAGTACACCTGCGGGCTTCCCCTCGATCCACAGCGTCTGAAAGACCTCTTTTCCAGCTTGGAACCGGGAATTCTGCGGGCCAAGGGAGTGGTCTACCTCGCAGACCCCTCAGCCCAACGCTTCAAGTACCTGATTCAATACACAGGTTCCCAAAAACAGCTCTACAGCCGACGGTGGCTTGCCTCCGAACAAAAGAAAACGGACCTGATCTTTCTGGGTTCCGAATTCAACGCCCAGAATCTCAAGATCCGTCTCGACGCCTGCCAAACCGGAGCCACCCCTTGACCGAAACCATCCTCGAACTTCAGCGGCAATTCCATCAAGGCCTGAGTGCCAGTCTCCGCGCGGCACAGGCACCCGATGGAGGGTTTGCGCTGTTCCTTCTGCTCGGCTTTTCATTCCTCTATGGAGTCTTCCACACCCTTCTTCCCGGTCACCAGAAGGCGGTTATCGGAGCGTACTTTGTCAGTGAAAATGCGCGCTATGCTCAGGGATTTCTGGCCGGTGCCCTGTTTGCCGTGTTTCATGCCGTTTCGGCGGTAGGGGTGCTCCTGCTGGTCCGCCTGGGATTGCAGTTCAGCGCCGGCCAAAGCCTGACCCAGGCAACCATGCTGACCCAAACGGTATCGGCATGGGGCATTCTGCTGGTCGCCACGGTTCTTTTTTTGATGAAACTCAAGGATATCGGGGAACTCCGCCGCCGGTCCGTCCTGGCTAAAATGCGTCGGCGTATGGGCTTTGACCTGCATGACCGCCTGGAGACCAGCTATGAACCGGTACCCTGGCGGCGCTTCCTCCCTTTTCTGTTCTTTGCCGCCCTGTTGCCCTGCCCGGGAACACTGCTGGTTCTGCTGTTCAGTCTCAGCCTGGGTGCCCTCGGACTGGGGCTGGCCTCGGTAGCTGCCATCACCCTGGGAATGGCGGCCACTCTCACCGCGTTGGCCCTGGCCATCATCACCGCCAAAAGAAGCGGTCGGGGCCTCACCCGCCGCAACGAGGGCTGGGCAGGAGTCTTCCTCCTCGAGGTTCTGGGTCTTTTGATAATGGTGGTTTTGGCATTTATTCTCATCCCCTTCGACGGCAGTATGGCCCGAGTCGGTTGAAATGAAGGAACAGGAGCGGAGTTGGTTTCGCCTCGACAACGCGGCAAAGATCTTCCCTTCGGTTACCTCAGACCGGTTGACGCATCTGTTTCGGGTGGCGGTCCGCTTGCACGAACCCATCCAGCCAGAGCTATTGTTGTCAGCCCTCCAGGCCGTTGTTCCCCGGTTTCCCTCGTTTCAAGTCAGGCTCCAACCCGGCCTGTTCTGGTATTCACTGGTGGAAAATCCCGAGTCACCCACCATCTACCCCGAAACAACGTCACCCTGTTTACCCTTTCATCGCAAAAACCGCAGCACCCATCTGTTTCGGGTGCGTTGGTTTGGCAGGCGAATCGCAGTGGAGTTCAGCCATGCTTTGACCGACGGTATGGGGGGAGCGACGTTCCTGCGGTCCCTGGTAGCCGAATACCTGCATCTGACAGGACGCGAAGCCGTCGACCCCGAAGACCTGCGACGCCTTGAACGCACACCCGACCCGGCCGAAGCAGTCGACGACTTCCAATCCCTCTACGATCCGAGCTTTCCCCGGTTTGAAACCTGGGACAAAGCCTTTCAGGTACCCTTCAAGCTCCTTCCCAAGGGCCAATACGCGGTCACGACCGGACGGCTTCCCCTCAAGGCCACCCTCGCACAGGCGAAACAAAGCAAAGCCACCCTCACCGAGTTCCTTGCTGCCACCCTGCTGGCCTCGTTCCAGGAGGTGTTTCTGACCTTGCCACCGGCCCTTCGACGCCGCGCACGACCGCTGCGTCTGGTGCTGCCGGTCAACCTCCGTCCGGTTTTTCATTCCAAAACCCTTCGCAACTTTTTCGTAGTGGTGCCTGTCGAGATTGACCTGCGTCTGGGCCCTTACGACTTTGAGGAGATCGTCCGCAAGGTTCACCACCAGCTTCAGGCCGAAATGGACCCCAAGCTGTTGAAAAAGCAGATCATGCGCAACCTGAGGGGGGAACTGAACCCGCTGGCCCGGCTGCTGCCGCTTCCTCTCAAAGCGCTTGTGCTGTCGACGGTGTTCGGCTCCTATGAACGCCAACACACAGCCAGCCTTTCCAATTTAGGCCGAACCACCTGGCCCGAGCCGTGGAACCAAGCTGTTCACGATGTGGAATTCACCCCGCCGCCCAGCCCCTTCTGCCGGGTCAATGCCGGGGTGGTCAGTTATGGTGACTCGCTGTCAGTCACCTTTGGCAACCTTTCCGTCGACTCCTCGGTTGAAAGGATTTTTTTCACCAGGCTCCGGCGACTTGGTCTCCCGGTGTCCATCGAATCCAACCGTCCGTTTTTGGAGGTCTGACATGCCCTATTGTCCCCGTTGCGGTGTCGAAACCGACCCCTCCGTTCGCGCCTGTCCGCTGTGCACAACCACTATTCCGCCTCTGGCTGACCTGGGACCCGGGGAACCGGCTTGGCCCACGGCCACGCAATCAAGCTCCGACCCCTCAAAATCGTATGCCACCACCACACAGCGCCGTATGAGAGCGGCCAAGGTTCTGGCGGCCGTGATGGCCACAGCCGCCCTCGCCGTCCTCGCTTCCGATTTCCTCACCTCGGCGGGTTTCACCTGGAGCCGCTACCCCTTGATTTCGCTGACCTACGCCTATTTCCTGGTCCTTGCGGTATTGGTCAGGCACCGAAACCCTGCCGTGTGGGGAGCCGCCTGGTTCGCCTTGACCGCAAGCCTTCTCGCCGCTCTCGATCTGGCCGACGGGCAGTTCACCTGGTCGGTGACCCTGGGCCTTCCCATCACCGCTCTCAGCTTCAGCCTGATCTTTCTGGCAGCCTGGTCGTTCCGCCGAACCAATCGCAAAGGTTGGAATCTTGTCGGCCTTATTCCCTTGTTGAGTGCCGTCGAGCTGATCGGTATCGATGCCTTGGTTGGAACCTGGACCGTCGGCCAGCCTGTGCTGAGCTGGTCGCTGGTGACCTCACTGGTGCTGCTCCCCCTCGCTTTCCTCTTCTTTTTTCTGCATCTCGCCCTTCGGCCTACGCCCAACCTGCGTCGGATCTTCCATTTCTGACCCCGCCTGTGCTACGGTAGGCACCATGAAGCGTTTCATGAAACCATTGCTGCTGGCCGTTATGGTCGCAGCGATTTTCCCCCTCGCGGCCAGTGCCGCATCGGTCAAAGGAGCATCGATGGAAGCCATCCAGAAGAACGGTGACGGAGTCTATGCCGTCATCACCACAAAGAAGGGCGACATCGTCCTCCAGCTCGAATACAAGAAGACTCCGCTCACGGTCAGCAACTTCGTCGCACTCGCCGAAGGGACCATGACGGGCAAGCCTTTCTACGACGGTCTGAAATTCCACCGGGTCATCGCCGACTTCATGATCCAAGGCGGAGACCCCCAGGGGACAGGCTCGGGCGGTCCCGGCTACCAGTTTGCCGATGAAATCGACCCCAGTTTGAAGCACACCGGCCCCGGAACACTTTCGATGGCCAATGCCGGCCCCGGTACCAACGGCAGCCAATTCTTCATCACCCACGTCAAGACCGACTGGCTCGACGGCAAACACACCGTCTTCGGCCGTGTCATCGCGGGACAGGATGTTGTGAACAAAATCGCCGGCGGCGACCTTATGGACAAAGTCGCCATTGTCCGCCAGGGCAAGGATGCAGAAGGCTTCAAACCCACCAAGGAAACCTTTCAGACCCTGCAGGCCACTGCCAAAGAACGCGCTGATGCCGCTGCCAAAGCCGCTGCCGCAGAAGGTGAGAAGAAAATTGCCAAGCTGATTGAAGGGTTCACCAAGACCCCCAGCGGTCTGAACTACAAAGTCACCAAAGCCGGCACAGGATCGAAGCCCAAAAAAGGCCAGACCATTTTGGCCCACTACGAAGGCCGCCTCACCGATGGAAAAGTCTTTGACTCCAGCATTGCCCGCAAGGAACCCCTGGAATTCTCCGTCGGAGTCGGACAGGTCATTGCCGGTTGGGACGAAGGCCTGATGGATATGAAAGTCGGTGAAAAGCGCACCCTGGTGATTCCCCCGAACCTCGGCTATGGAGCCCGTGGTGCCGGTGGCGTCATTCCCCCGAATGCGTGGCTGGTATTCGATGTGGAGTTGGTGGCGTTGAAGTAGGAAATCTGGTCCAAAGCGTCCTTGCTACGCTTTGGACCAGGTTACGTGTTTCATTTCGTTCTTCATAAATGGGGCGCATCCCCCGGGGTCGCCGTGGTTTCGGGGTACCGTTTTCCGCTGGCGCGGAAGAACCGGCCTGCGGCCGCCCTCCGCCTGGCTTGCGCGAAAGCTTCATAGTAGCGAATGCCAGTTAGATCGGAGAAATCGCCGTGATGACCGGGGTGTCCTTTGTCTCTGCTGGGTCACAATACACAATGATACTTAAGTCCGTCAGCACCCTCTGGGCGACGGGTAGCAACGACTATGGCGAACTCGGTGATGGGACTAATGTCGTTAAACTCACCCCTGTTCAAGTGGGCTTGTAGTCATAACGAAATTGCCCAATCCGCCCTCGCTACACCTTCACGGTGAAGTCCAGCCGTACCCCCGGCAAACTGACCATTTCCACTACCGACGGTTCTACCCAAACCTCGGGTTTGCCATAACGGCCGTCGGGTCCCAGGCGGTAGGCCCAGAGGTTCAGGTTGACGGGGTTGAGAATCCAGTATTCTGCCACTCCGGCCTGCTCGTAAAGCCGTAGTTTTTCGGTTTGATCGCGAAAAGCCGTGCTCACCGATTGTACCTCAAGGACAAACGCCGGTGCTCCCACCAGGGCTTTTTGGACATTCTGTTCGGGGTTGCAGATCACTAGCACATCGGGCTGGACCACGGTGTCGCAAGAGTCCAGGTCATCCCCGGATTTGAGGGAGGGCAACACGTCCACCGGCGCAACGTAGGGCTTGCAAGGTTTGCCCTTCAGTTGATTCTTGAGCTGGACAGCGACCTCGAGAACCCAATCCTGATGGGCCGTCGATGGTGCCGCCATACCAAACGCCTCGCCGTGGATCAGTTCCCACCGTTCATCCTCGGGCCACTCCCGATAATCCTTGTACGTGAAGCGTTGCTCCAGGTTCATCGCCGGCTCCCCCATGCTGTCCTCCATTCTACCTCCCCTGACGGAGAAGTTGAAGGTTTTGCTTCAAAAAACAAAAAACCCGCCCAAAAAAGGCGGGTTTTTTCATTCCGGAGAGAGGGGGATTCGAACCCCCGGTAGGTTGCCCTACGACGGTTTTCGAGACCGTTACCTTAAACCACTCAGACATCTCTCCAATGGGTTATACTGGCAGGCATGGCTGTCACCCACCGTCCGTTGCACATCGCTTTGCTGATCGTTCTTTTTGCTGTTCTGTCTTGGGACTTACCAGCCCTTCAGACTCAATTGCTTCCTGGAAAATGGACCGATGCCCAGACCTTGGCGGTGCTTCCAGACGGAACGATTCTTGTGGCACAGCAATCCGGTTTGGTTGACCGTCTGGTTCCCGAAGGGACAGGCTATCGGGCCCCTGAATTGTGGGCTGATCTGGGCAACAACGGAAATTCGCAGCTGCTGGGCTTGGCAGTTGACCCGGATTTTTTGTCTTCGGGTTATCTCTACGCCACGTTGAAAACCCTTGAGAACGACAAGATGACAATGGCTTTGACCCGTTGGAGAGCCACCGATGGACTTCTGGTTCTGAACCGGATTCTTGTCGACAACCTCCCTTCTGGGTCAGCCCGAGTTGGAGGGGTGATCAAAGTCGGTCCCGACGGCAAATTGTGGGTTGGCCTTGGAGACGGAGAAGCCCCGGCGGCAGAAGTGACTCCCGAAAACTTGCGGGGCGTCCTGCTCCGTTACAATGCCGACGGATCGGTTCCTGCCGACAATCCGACGGCAGGGTCACCGGTTTGGGCATGGGGCTTGAGAGACCCCGTTGGTCTCGCCTGGCAGCCGGGCACGGGGCGGTTGTTTGCCACCGACCGCGGGCCTTCCATACCCAGAGGCACCATGGACGAGCTGAACCTGATTGAGAAGGGTGCTGATTACGGTTGGCCGAAGCATCTGGGTCGCGAAATTGTGAAAGGCGTCTCCAAACCCGTCATTTATTGCGCTTCGGGGCATAGCTGGATACCGGGCGGTGCGACGTTTGTCACCAAGGGAGAGGAACAGGGCTCCCTGCTCTTCGCGGGGGCCGGGGAAGGGGTTCTGTACCGGCTCAGCCTCGATACCAAGAGCCCGACCAAAATTCTCTTCTATGAGGAACTGATCAACGGCGAGCTGGGTGCCCTAGTCGATGTCACCCTGGGATTGGACGAACAGCCCCTTCTCCTTTCAAAGGAAGGGTTGTACCGACTGACCTTCTAGGGGTTCTTACAGGATATGCGCGAGGAACTTCGCGGTCCGCTCGTTCTTGGGAGAATCAAACAGAGCCTTGGGAGTGCCTTCTTCGATGATTTCTCCCTGGTCCATAAAGATCACCCGGTCCGCAGCGGCTTTGGCAAAACCCATTTCGTGGGTGACGACCATCATAGTCATCCCTTCTTTGGCCAGAGCGAGCATGACGTCGAGCACTTCTTTTACCATTTCAGGGTCGAGTGCCGAGGTGGGCTCATCAAACAACATCACCTTCGGTTCCATGGCGAGGGCACGGGCAATGGCCACACGCTGCTTCTGACCACCGGAAAGCTGTTCGGGCCAAGCATCCCGTTTTTCAGCAAGACCGACCCGTTCCAGAAGTTCCATGGCTTTGGCTTCTGCCTTGGCCTTAGGGAGCTTCTTTACATTGATCGGTGAAAGCGTGATGTTCTGCAAAACGGTCAGATGGGGAAACAGGTTGAAGTTTTGAAACACCATCCCCACTTCCTCACGGATCTTGCGGATGTCGCTGGCGTGATTGGTTACGTGGTCTTCATCGATCCAGACATCACCGGCTGACAAAACCTCAAGCCGGTTCACACTTCGCAGCAAAGTGCTTTTACCCGAACCCGAAGGGCCAATGACGACCACCGTTTCACCAGGATGCACAACCATGGAAACGTTGTTGAGGGCCTTGAGTTCTCCAAAGAGCTTGGTTGCGCCTTCAATACGGATTCTATCGGGCATTTTGATTCAACCTTTCTTCCATCACGGCTACCAGCCAGCTCAGAATCAGCGTCATGACAAGATAGACCAAGGCAACTACCGTCAGGGGCGGAAAGTAGTCTCCGTGGTTGGAACCGTAGTTCTTGGCCAAACGCAAAAGATCGACCAGCGCCATCACGCTGACCATAGAGCTGTCCTTGAGCAGGGCAATGAACTCGTTACCGATGGCCGGCAGAATGATTTTCACGGTCTGGGGAATGATAATAGTCCAAATCGCCTGCGAACGGCTGAGACCCAGGGCTAAGGCCGCTTCCATTTGTCCCCGGGGAATGGCTTGGATACCCGCACGGAAGATTTCTCCCATATAGGCACCGTAGCAGAACGACATCGAGATGACGGCAGCCAGAAAGCCATCCAGGTGAAAGATGCTTCCCAGGGCAAAGTAGATGTAGAAAATCTGCACAAGGAGGGGAATGCCGCGGATCACTTCCACGTAGACCGTAGCAATACGGTTGAGAAGCACGACACGGCTGATCTGCCCCAAACCGGCGGCCAAACCGAAGATGGTGGCCATGGCAATGGACGAAAGTGTCACGGCAAAGGTCACCGAAAGTCCGTCGGGCAGGTACAGGAGAATATCGACCCAAATGTTTTTGTAGGTGCCTGCTGCTATGGAACTCAACCGGGCACTGAGCTCGGGAGAGGGAAAGAACAGACCCCAGGCCTGCAGAACAAACTGCTGGACGGGGGCCATGTTGTAAAGAGGCAGAAACACCAACAAACCCAAAGCCCCGAACAAGGAAATCTTCCAGCTGGTGCGGACGGTTTTATTGCCCTTGTCGGGGATCAGGGCCCCGTCAGTGATTTGAATCCTGACGGGGATTTGCTTTATTTCAGCCACTTGGCTTTCAGCTCTTCCAGTTTACCGTTCTCGGTGAGCACCTTCAGACCGGCATTGAGCTTATCAAGCAGCTCTTTGTTTCCTTTCTTGACGACCAAGCCGTAGAACTCATCGGTCATGGGGTCTCCCACCAGTTTGATCTTGCCGGCAAACTTGGGGTTCTTGATATACATGGCAGCCACAGGAGTGTCGATGACGACGGCCTCCACTCGTTTGTTCAGCAGGTCATCGAACGAAAGGGCAATGTCATCGTAAGCTTTGAGAGTGATTTCCTTGATCTTGTCGACTTCCATCGAACCAGTGGTGTTGACCTGAGCTCCCACATTGCGTCCGGCAAAATCCGACAGCTTGGTGTCCTTGTCGTTTTCGGTCAGGACGACGAGGATCTGACCGGCATTGACGTAAGGATCCGAGAAATCCATGGTCTGTTTGCGTTCTTCGGTGATGGTGACCGAGGAGGCAATGATGTCGTAAGTTCCGTTTTGAACGCCGGCAAAAATTCCGTCCCAAGAGACCGATTTGAACTCAATATCGAGTTTGGCTTCTTGAGCAAGGGCATTCATCAGGTCGACGTCAAAACCAATGGTGGCCTTGCTGTCATCCAAGAACTCCATGGGGGGGAATGTGGTGTCCTGGGCAACCACCAGCTTTTTGGCCTGGGGTGCTGCGCAAGAGGCGAGAATAAGGGTGGCCACCAGGGCCATGCCTAAAAATTTCTTCATGATTTCTTCCTTTCTGTAGGAGCTTCTGGGAGTAAACACCCAAGGGAAGACCCATGTCAATGCAGGAATTCCACCAAAGCCTCTTCGAGGAGTCCAATCTCCTGCAACAACGATCGATAAAGCGGTTCAATTTCGTCCCAATTCTCGTTGCTCGAGGACAATTCGAGAGCCTGGGCCGCTTCCACAACGCCTTGCGCCACCAGATTGGCTGCGGTTCCTCTCAAGGTATGAGCGATGCGGTGCACGTCCATCCCCTGCTTAGCGGTCAGAGCCTCCAAAAGGGCGTTCTTCCGAACGGGTAGATCCTGCAGAAACAGCTGGATAATGGTGAACAGCAGGGAATCTTCCAGCTGAAGCCTGTTTCGAAGCTCAACCGGGTCAAAGGTACGACGGGAACGAAGGAGGCTCTCCCATTTGTACAGCAGCGCTTCAAACTGCGCGGAAGAAATCGGTTTGGACAGGTAGTCATCCATACCCGACTGCAGACTGGCATCGCGGTCCGGTCCCATGGCATTGGCAGTCATGGCAATAATCGTGACATTCCGATGCTGATCACCACCCCTCCCCGCCCGGATGGCACGAGTTGCCTCCAGTCCATCCATTACTGGCATTTGAACATCCATCAAAACCAGATCAAACGAACCCGAAGCCAGTTTGTTGATGGCTTCCACACCGTTGGAGGCTAGGACAGGTACCACGCCATGCCTGCGCAAAAGCCCTTGAGCCACCTGTTGGTTAACGGGGTTGTCCTCAACGACCAGGACTTTCCAGTCCCGCCTTGGGCTTTCCAGAGGAGATTTCTGGCGGGTGTCGGCCTCGGCAGGCCCAAGGATGGCCGGCATCAGGGGAAGGCTGAACCAGAAAACAGCCCCGACAGGATCGGAGGCCTGTGTATACCCAATACGTCCACCCATGCGTTCAACCAGGTCGCGGCAGATTGCCAGACCAAGACCGGTACCACCATAGTGCCGGTTGGTCGAAGCCTCCGCCTGGCTGTAGCGTTGAAACAGACGGTGCCGGAGGTCTTCTGGAACCCCCAGGCCGGTATCCTGTACTGAAATACGGACTCCATTGGCTGAGGGGTCTTCTGTATCAGGGTCCACCGTGATCGTAATGGAACCCTGTGAGGTAAACTTGATGGCGTTGCCTATCAAGTTGGTGAGAATTTGCCTCAGCCTCGTTGGGTCGCCGTTCCGATGATCGCTCAAAGGAACAGGCCAGCGGCTGTTGAGCGTCAGGCCCTTCTTGGCGGCCAGCACCTCAAGCGGCACCAAGGTAGCTTGAATCAGACCTTTGAGAGAAAAGGCCGTTGATTCCAACTCCATTTTCCCAGCCTCGATTTTAGAGACATCAAGAATGTCGCTTACCAACGCCAGCAAAGCCTGGCCGCTCCCTCGAATGTATTCCACCAGGCCGCGGACCTCGGGATCAAGACCCCGCTCCAGAACCAGATCTGTCAATCCGAGAATTCCGTTCATCGGAGTGCGGATTTCATGACTCATATGAGCCAAAAAGTCAGTTTTTGCCTGGTTGGCCGCCACGGCTTCTTTCTGAGCCCTGCGAAGTTGGGCCTCAGCAAGTTTTCGAGGGGTGGCATCAACCTGCTGACCAACGTAGCGGGTCACCTTTCCCGTACTGTCGGAAACAGGACTGATCGAAACCTGAACCCAGTAGGGGGTGCCATCGCGTTTTTGGTTCTGCAGCTCTCCATACCAAGACCGACCCGACAGCAAGGTGGACCACAGTTCCCGATATACCTCCGATGAGGTTTCCGAGGACTTGAGAATCCGAGGGTTTTTCCCCTGAACTTCCTCAAAGGAATAGCCTGTCAGCAGGGTAAACTGGTGGTTCACATACTCAATGGTGCCCAGAAGATCGGTGATAATGACGGCGCTAGGACCTTGTTCTACAACCTGGGACAGAATGCTGCGTTCGTCTTGTGCTTGAATCAGTTCGGTGATGTCTTCCTGCGTTCCCAGCATCCGGAGGGGACTTCCCTCGGTAGTGGTTTCAAACACTTTGCCCCGTACCCGGCACCACACCCAGCGTCCTGATCGATGATGAAACCGAAGGTGCAGGTCGAAGGCGACCTGGTCTCCAACCCCAACGGCTTGATCCATCTCATCCCACGAGGCCTGGTCCGCCGGGTGCATAAGGTCCCGCCAAGTCTCCTTGGTGAGGTTCTTAAAACTGGTGAGCTCTCTTCCGATCAGGCGAGCCCATTGAGCATCGACAGAGACCCGCCCCGTCTGTCTGTTCCAATCCCAAGTTCCAATCCGCGCTGCCTCAAGAGCCATCCCCAAGTGCAAGGAATTCTCCATATCGGAAGTATGGTCGAGCCAGTAGGCCAAACTCGAAGCAGGCCTACCTGCTCCCCCCTGATCAACAATGGTCTGGTGGATAACATGGCGCCACCGGCCTTGGTCGTCTAGAAGACGAAACCCACCGGAAAAGTTGCCCGTTTGACTGAGAGCCTGCCGGTCTCCCTCGTGAATCCTCTCAAAAAGATCTTGCTCCCCGGTCAGAAACGGTTGGGGATCGAGGCCAAGGACAGCCTGAAAATTACCGCTGAGATAGCTCAGCTCGCTTGGAGACCCTTGCCTCTGCACAATAACAACCGGGCCGCTTTGCATGAGTTCCAGGGCGATTTCGATACGTTCGGGTGACCGGGGCACATAACCAGTATGCCTCAAGTTCTTCTCACCTGCCAGGATTTTCTTGACGCTTTCCGGGCCAGCAGTTTAGGGTTGAGGTATGGCATCAAGTTTGCTGCAGGAAATCAGCGCCCTGGATTCTCAGGACCCCCTCCAAAACCTGGTTGATGCCACACTTCGGTTGACGGAAGCTGACAGAGTGGTTCTGATTCTTTTTGATTGGGAAGCCAAAGAAGTCCGCCATTTTCTCAGAGGAGGACCCGGTTGGCCAGAAGTGATGACCACCGTTGGCTTTGACGAGTTGTCGGCCGGTCTAAGCGGGTGGGCGTTGAGAGAAGCCCAAATCGCGTATTCTCCCAAAGACCTCCCGGATCCACGGGAAAGCCCCGAGGTGCAAAAACGTCGCCGCGATACTCATTGCGGGTCCATCTTGGTGGCACCTCTGATAACCCGGGGCGGCCCGCTGGGGACAATGACAGCCATCAATCGGCTCGATCAGGAGGACTTCAGTCCGGAAAAGCGGGAGCAGTTTTCCCTCCTTGCGCTCTATGCTGCGCGGGTCATCGAACTGGAACAGTCAAAAACCTCGGCAGACAAAGCCCGGCTAGAAGCCTCCACGGCCATCAAATCCAAGCTGAACTTTCTCTCCAATCTCAGTCATGAGCTGCGAACCCCCCTCAACGGTATTCTTGGATTCTCCAGTCTTCTCGACTCCACGATTCTCGACCCAGCCCAGAAGAACATGGTGCACACCATTGTCCAAAGCGGGCAGCGTCTGCTGGCGACTGTCGACAATATTCTCGAGCTGGCACAGTTGGAAGCCGGTCAGTTCCATCTGGAGAATTCTCCGTTTTCACCCCGGATGGTCCTGGATTCCGTGGTCGCCCGCTACCGGGAATTAGCTGCCGACAAGCCCATCGACTGGAAAGTCACGCTGGATCCGAACCTTCCCCCGATTCTGGAAGGCGATGCCGTCCGCCTCGGTCAGGCCTGGAACCATGTGCTTTCCAATGCTGTCAAGTTTACAGACCAAGGTGCCATCACCGTCCACCTGGAAGCGCTGGAACCGTTTCCGGGTCAACACAAACTGATTCTGAATGTTCAGGATACCGGCATTGGCCTGGACTCCGACCGTGCCGGCAAATGGTTTGTACCCTTTCATCAGGAAGACGGTTCCCTGACGCGCAAATTTGGCGGTACAGGCTTAGGGTTGGCGCTATGCGACCGGATTACCCGTCAAATGGGGGGCGGGATTTCCCTTTACGGAGAGCCCCAGGCCGGTACCAAAGTCAGGGTCTGGGTCCACCTCGGTTCCGGGATCTCCCCGGAGTCACCACCGGCCGGCAATTATCGAATCCTCCTCGAAGATTCCGATCCGGTCAGCCGCCTTGTGCTGGTGAAACTGCTCGAAAAGGAAAGGCACCGGGTGGACATCGCCTTTGATCTCGATCAAGCGCTGGAACGGGTCCGCTCCTCCCCCTACGAAATTGTGATTGTCGGAATGGAGGATTCCGAAGCTCCGCAATTGCGCCATCTGGAGGCCGAGGCCGCTGTGCACGGTTACCACTTGATCGGCCTGAGCCCAGTCGGGTCGGCTGTGAACCAGCAAAGAACAACCCCTTGGTCGGGGTATCTCCTGAAACCGGCCAGCTATCTCGATGTAAAAACTGTTTTAAGTCAGTGCACCCCCAGGAAGAAACGATGAATATCCTTATTGCTGAAGACGACCCCGTCAATCTCATGTTGATTCGGGGTGTCTTAGCCCCGCTGGGTCATGAAATTGCCACCGCACAGAATGTTTGACGTCATGATGCCCGAGGTCGACGGTTTCACCCTGGCAAAGGCCTGCCGCAAGGATCCTCGCCACCGGGACGTGCCCATCCTGATCATCACAGCGCTCTCCAGCAAGAACGATTTGATCAAGGCCTTTGAGGCGGGTGCGACGGACTACGTCTCCAAACCCTTTCACGCCACGGAACTGCTCTACCGTGTCAAAGCGCACCTTCAGATGCGCACATTGCAGCTCACAATGGAAAACACCATGAACCAGCTCAATCTTCAGATGCTTGAGGTGGATGCAA
>JAIFLN010000166.1 GCA_020049045.1 Spirochaetota bacterium
GAGGCAGGGTTCAAAAAAGCCGGTCTGACGGTATCGGTGCAGGTAGCCAACGAAGACGCCGGAAAGCAGGTCGCCCAGTGCGAGAACCTGTTCGCCAAGGGTCTGGACGTTTTGATCCTCGCCCCTCACGATGCCAAGGGTGCTGCTTCGATTGTTGAGAAAGCCCACGCTGCCGGCGTCAAAGTGATTTCCTATGACCGCTTGGTCATGGATTCGGATGTCGATTTCTACCTGTCGTTCGACAACGTGAAGGTCGGCGAAATTCAGGGCCAGTACATCACCAAGGTCGCCCCCAAAGGTAACTACGCGCTGTTTGCCGGCGCACCCACCGACAACAACGCCAAGCTGTTCCGCGAAGGTGCCATGAAGTACATTCAGCCGTTGATCGACTCGGGTGCCATCAAGGTTGTTTCCGACCAGTGGGTCAAGGATTGGGCTCCTTCCGAAGCCATGAAGCTTATGGAGAACGCCCTGACCGCCAACGGCGACAAAATCACCGCTGTTCTGGCTCCCAACGACGGTACAGCCGGCGGAATCATTGAAGCCTTGGCGGCACGCAAGCTGGCCGGCAAAGTCCCTGTGACGGGGCAGGATGCAGAACTGGCAGCCGCCCGCCGCATTCTGGCGGGAACTCAGGCCATGACCGTTTACAAGGATACCCGCGCCCTGGCCGATGCCGCTGTCCAGATGGCCATCAGCCTTGCCAAGGGTCAGTCCATTGATGACAAGGTTACCGGCACCGTCAACAACAACAAGATTGACGTTCCTTCCGTGCTCCTGACGCCCCTGGCTGTCGATAAAGCCAATCTCGACAAAACCCTGATTGACGGCGGTTATCTGAAGAAAGCCGACGTGTACAAGAAGTAAAGATCAAAGCCCCGGGGAGCCTTTCCCCGGGGCCTTTCAAAGGAGACGGGATGGCAGAGCACATCCTCGAAATGAAGGGGATCTCCAAGGATTTCCCCGGGGTGAGAGCCCTTAACGGAGTCACCTTTCAGGTGGTGCGGGGGCATTGCCATGGATTGGTAGGAGAGAACGGTGCGGGCAAATCCACACTGATGAAAATCCTGTCGGGTTTCTACCCCCACGGAACCTATGAAGGGGACATTCTGGTCGAAGGATCGGTCAGGCATTTCCGGGGTATCCGTGACAGCGAACACGCTGGCATCGCCATCATTTTCCAGGAATTGGCGCTGGCACCCAACCTTTCGATTGCAGAAAACATTTTTCTTGGCAATGAACTGGCCCAAAACGGCGTGATTGATGCTGCGGCAACCCATCAGAAAACCCAGCAGATACTCAAGGAAGTCGGCTTGGACCTTGATCCGGAAACCTTGGTGGGCGGTCTGGGAATCGGAGTCCGGCAGCTCATTGAAATCGCCAAAGCGCTTTCCAAGAACGCCGATCTGCTCATCCTTGACGAGCCGACGGCTGCCTTGACGGAAACTGAGACGGAAACACTGCTGACCATCCTGAACCGGCTTCGGAACAAGGGGGTCACCTGTATTTACATCTCCCATAAGCTGAACGAGATCTTTCGCATTACCGATACCGTCACCATTCTCCGCGACGGCCAAACCATCCGCACCCTGCCAACGAAAGCTCTCGATGAGGCAAAAGTGATCTCGTTCATGGTGGGCCGCGAAATGAACGAAATGTATCCTTACCGTTCGAGGGTTCCGGGCAAACCAATGCTTGAGGTCAAACAATGGTCTGTGGCCGACCCGGAAATTCCAGGACGGCTGCGTTTGAACCGCGTAGATTTCACTCTTCACAGCAATGAAATTCTGGGAATTTCCGGTCTGATGGGAGTAGGGCGCACCGAGCTGGCCAAAAGTCTGATCGGTGCTTATGGCAAAGTCGTGTCAGGAGAGTTGTACCTGGACGGTAGCCTCCAGAGGTTTGAGACTCCCCGCCAGGCCATTTTGGCGGGGTTGAACTACCTTCCTGAAGACCGAAAGGGAAGCGGTTTGAACCTGATGATGGACATCAAAGAAAACATGACCCTTGCCAGCCTTGACCGTGTTTCCAGCCGTGGAGTTTTGAAGAAAAACCTGGAAATTGTTGAAAGTGAACGCTATGTGCAGAAACTGGCTATCAAAACCCCTTCCATCGAGCAAAAGACCGGAAACCTCAGCGGTGGAAACCAGCAGAAGGTGGCTCTTGCCAAATGGATGCTCTGTTCTCCCCGGGTTCTGATCCTCGACGAACCTACCCGGGGAATCGATGTGGGTGCCAAGTTCGAAATTTACAATTTGATGAATGATCTGGTCGAAGCGGGTCTGAGTGTCATCATGATTTCCTCCGAACTGCCGGAACTGCTGGGAGTCTGCAACCGCATTCTGGTGATGTACGAAGGACGAATCTCGGCAGAGTTTTCCCACGATGAAGCGAACCAGGAAAAAATCATGGCAGCTGCCTGCCTGAATCCTACGGAGCAACAATAAATGAACGAATCGATCCAACGCAATATCAGGCAATACACGATGATTGCCGCCCTTTTGGCCATCTGGTTGATTTTTACAGTCTTAACCGGGGGAATCTTCATCAGCCCCCGCAACCTCTCCAACCTTTTTCTGCAGAGTGCCACCATCGCCATCCTTTCCATCGGCCTGGTTCTGGTGGTGGTCAGCGGAAATCTTGACCTCTCCCTTGGATCCGTCGCTGGCTTTGTCGGAGCCATTGTCGCCGTTCTGCAGGTGAATTTTCAGATGGATACGGTTTCCTCGATCGCGATTGCCTTGATGGTGGGAGCCTTGATCGGCCTTTGGCATGGTTATTGGATAGCCTACCGGAGGGTTTCAGCGCTGATTGTGACCCTGGGGAGTTTTATGATCTTCCGAGGCGGGGTCATCGGTGTCACTGGGGGGGCCACCATCGGTCCCATGGAGGATAGCTTCAAGTTTCTGGGGCAGGGCTTTCTTCCTGAGCTTTTGGGGCCTGAATCGGAATTCAAAGTGACTGGGATGGTGCTTGCGCTGACAATTGTTGCCGTTCTGGTCGCCTTCGAGGTGGTCAACCGCAGCAACCGCCGTGCGCATGGGCTCAAGGTTTCCTCCGTCGGTGCTCTTTTGGGGAAACTGGCTGCCCTGTCCCTGGCGGCGGCAGTCGTTTTCTTGCCTCTTGGGGCGTATCAAGGCGTGCCGATGGCTATTGTGCTGGTGCTGGCCCTGGCAGCCATTTTCCATTTTATCGCCCAGGACACGACTTTTGGCCGCCGCATTTTTGCCATCGGCGGCAACAAAGAAGCAGCAGCGCTTTCTGGTATCGACATCAAGAAACATATCTTGGTTCTCTACGTGATGATGGGGATCATGACCGCCGTTGCAGGCATCATTTTCACGGCACGTCTCAATGCCGCGACGGCTACCGCCGGCAACCTCTTTGAACTCGATGCCATCGCCGCCGTTGTCATCGGAGGCTCCTCGCTCGCCGGTGGAGTCGGCACGATTGCCGGTGCCTTGGTCGGAGCGCTGGTCATGTCGAGTCTCGACAATGGAATGAGCCTTTTGGACATGGACGTCACCTGGCAGTACGTGCTGAAAGGCCTGATTTTGCTTGCTGCCGTCTGGGTCGATACGGCTACCCAGAAGAAAACCAGGTTTTAAGGAAGGCAGGAGGAGAATGAAAGTGAGTCAAGAATTCGGATCCTACGATGCCAAAGGCCATTGGCACCCGGGCTACCCTTCGGAGTTTGCCCCCCTGTTCCAATGGCCTATCCGTCCCCTCAAGACCCTCAAATGGTTGTTGCAGTGGGGTGGCTACCTGTACCCGTCCAATCTCATGTACGTGGCGCTGGGGTTGATCACCGTGCTGTGGTTTCAGCCCAGCTTGGCCGAAGCGAAAAACCTGGAGTTTGGGTGGATTGGGTACATGCTTTTGCGCAATTTCATCCTTCTGTGGGTGTTCTACGGCGGCCTGCACCTCATTTTCTATACCCTGAAATTGTTCGGCAACAAACAGAAGTATCACCCCAGTTTCCACCAGGAAAAGAACAAGAAGTTTCTGTTCCACAACCAAGTCTATGACAATGTGTTCCGGAGCAACGTGTTTTCCCTTCCTCTTTGGACATTTTGGGAGGTGATGTACTGGTGGGCCGCTGCCAACGGCCTGGTTCCCACTGTGACCTTTGAACAGAATCCTGTTTGGTTTGTTAGCTTGTTTTTTCTGATTCCGCTGTGGCGCGCCGTGCATTTCTACTGCATCCACCGGTTGATCCACTGGGGGCCCCTGATGCGGCATGTCCACAGTGTTCATCACAAGAACCCGAACCCAGGGCCCTGGACGGGTCTGTCCATGCACCCGCTAGAGGGATTTCTCTACTTGAGCGTCGTAGCAATCCATTTCTTCGTCCCTTCCAGCCCCTGGCACTTCTTCTTCCACTCCCAGCATGTGGCCATTGGACCTGCTGCGGGTCATTTGGGATTCGAAGGCCCCATGCTCAAGGGCACTATGATCATAGGCGACTACTACCACTACCTGCACCACAAGTTTGTTTCTTGCAACTTTGGCCTCAACACCATTCCTATGGACAAGTGGTGGGGGCGGTACTTCGACGGAATAGGAGAGTACAGGACCAAGCCGAAACCTTAAACCCCAATCTCAAGGCAGCACATACTCGACGATCAGCGGATAGTGGTCGGAAATCCGGCCGGTATCTTCCTGCCGAACGCGGAAGTTCTCTGTTGTTGCTTGGTTGCTCAAAAAAAAGTAATCAATGGTGCGGTCGGCGGCTTTGGCGGTGTTGGGCCAGTGCGTAAAGTAACGGGAGGCCTCTGGCCCTGAGACCATTGCGACGGACGGCAGAGCGGAAAAGGAATCAAACAACCGTGCAATTTCTGAATCCGGTTGGAAATAGGGTTTTTCGGCTTCGGGCAGACGGTCATAGATGGAACGTACCGGCGGCAGAAGATTGAAATCACCGCCGATGATCCAAGAGTCACCAGCGGCTTCCTTTTCGCTGAGAATTTTGGAAACCAACGTGACCTGCCGCTGCATGGTATCGCTTCCCTGGGCGAAAGCGTCCTGGTGGATACTCATGGCAGAAAAGGGTTTTCCGCCAGCTACTGGAAAGCGGGCCTCGAGCAGGGCGCGCTTGAACTGAAATTCGGTGACGATCAGGTTGTTGGGCATAAGGGGCAGCTGGTAACGAACAGCATTTTCAATACGGTATTTGGATATCACAGCCAGCTTCATACCCACCGAGCCCATGATCTGCGGGTGGGGGACAAAGGCTGCTTTCCAGTACCAGGCCGTTGTATGACTGACATAGCTGGAAGGCAGCTGCTTAAGAAGGCGCTTCAGTTGGTCTTCGCCATCGGTGCGGGCGGCCCCTTCGTCCAGTTCCTGCAACAGGATGATGTCCGGATCCTCGGCCCGTATCATGCGGGCCACCTCGTCAAAAGTGGCAGAAATATCCTTGGGGCTGGGCCGCAGATCGGGGCCGCTTCCGTCCCAGGGATCATAAAAAAACACGTAGTTTTTGCCGGCCATAAACTGGACGTTCCAGGATAAAACTTTGACCTTCTGTCCCTTTGTCAGCGACGGGGCTTCTGCCGGGCTGGGTGGTAGGTGGAGAAATAGAAAGCCAAACTCAGACTGAGGCCGAAAAGCCCCAGTCCGAGCAGAATTTTAGTTGCCAGATTCATCCTGCCATCATAGCACAGGAATCGGTGATGCCTTGATCAGTGCTTGCAACCGCAGCTGGTAAAGGCCATAACCTTTTCCATAATGGTCTTTTCGTAGCCAGGCATAGAAAGCACGTCACACTCGCTTCCGATAATGAAGGGGTGTCCCGAAGCCTTCAGCTTGTCTTCGATTTCGCAGACCATGTCGGGAATACCGCTCAAAGGCACTTCCTCGTCGGAGTAGAATTTCTTGGTGGGTAGGTTGCCGTAAAGCACCGTGGTCTTGGGAACAAAAGGCTCGGCTTCCCAAAGCTTGACAGGGCTGCCAAAGCTGATAATGACCGGGTCAAGAGCCGCAAACGAAGCAATCATTTCCGTGGTCAGCGAGCCGCAGTCGTGGAAAATCAGGTCGACCTTATTGGCGTTGAACAAGGCTTTGAGGCGCAGATTGGGAGCAATGACGAAATCTTGATAAACGGTAGCACCGTCCTTGATCTGGTTGGGGGAAAAATAGACCAAGTTGGCAGCAGGTTCACACAAGAAAATGGCCTTGGCACCGGCTTTCATCTGGGCAAGACAGCAAGCGTGCACCGTTTTCTCACACAGATCGAGCAGGGAGGCCAGGAGGTCCACATCGTCGTCGTCCTCAGGGGCCACGCCGCTACCAGCCATAAAAATGGGGGTGATGGGGTCCTTCATCAGCTTGGTCATCAACGAGAACGGTCCGATGCTCATGCCGATAGGAACTTCTTTGTTACCAGCCGCCATCGCTTTAGCGATATGGGTGAGCGATTCACAGTTGGCTTTGATGCGGGGCGAGGCCAGCACATCCATTGCGGCAACCTTGGCGACCAGCTTTGGGTCGGGCTTGGCATGGAAATGATAGGTGGGAATGTCAGCAGCAGGAATACCCATGGTCCGCAGCATGATGTCCTTCTCAAGGGTCAGGTCCATGATGGGGAGAGCCAGGGGGCTGTCGAACTTGCGGGCTGTTTCCACCATGGCGTCAGCCAGGCGTTTTCCATCCAGAAGGATGGCTTCGGGGTCCTTTTTTTCGTGAAGGACCAAATGTGTGGCAACGGGAAGGCGCTTGCCTGTTGCTGCCAAATTCAGATAAAAGGAACGATCCATCGAATGCCTCGCTTTAGTGTCTTGATGCTTTCAGTATAAGGACTTCTGGGCGAATTCTTCTGGTAAAATCAGAGGCATTTTTGGATTATTCCATCGACTTATTGTAGACAGAAAAGAAAAAAAAAGACCGCCCTGCTGGACGGTCTGACAAGAGTCTAGTCCTTGTTTCTTAAGCGGTGATCAGCTCGATGGCCCCGTCGCTGGCGGCAGCGGCATCAGAGGTATACATATCGGCACCGATGCTGGTGCAGAAGCTCTGGGTGATAGGAGCCCCACCGATCATGACCTTGACGGTCTTGCGGATTCCGGCGGCGGTCAGGGCATCGACCACGGTTTTCATCTCGTTCATGGTGGTGGTGAGCAGTGCCGAAAGGGCAACAATCTGGGGTTTGTGTTCATTCACAGCGGCCACGAACTTTTCGGCCGAAACGTCGACACCAAGGTCGATGACTTCGAGACCCTTGCCTTCCATCATCATGCGGACCAGGTTCTTTCCGATGTCGTGAAGGTCACCCTTGACGGTACCCAAAACAACCTTGCCGGTTGCCTTCACACCGGCCGTGGCCAAGTGGGGCTTGAGCAGTGCTGTTCCGGCATTCATAGCCCGGGCGGCAATGAGAACCTCGGGAACATAGACTTCGTTCCTCTTGAATTTGCCACCAATAATGTTCATTCCGTTCATCAAGCCGTCTTCCAGGATCGACTTGGCAGGAATTCCCTGATCGATAGCCTGCTGAACCAGTTCCTTGACTTCCTTCGCCTTGCCTTTCTGCAGGAAGGCCGAAATATCTTCTAAGATCGCCATGTATTCCTCCGTATGCCATGACGATACCACCCCCCCCAAGAAGTCGTATTGGAATCCTTTGCGCTTTTTGGGATAATTCCCGGGACTATGGGCTTCTGGAGGCCAGCCAATCGCTCAACTGGGCCGATTCGAGTACGGTAGCCCTGCCAAGCAGGTTCCGGTAGATTTCCAGTCCTCGTCCCCCGGTGAAGTCCCTGTCCGCCGGATTGTCATCTTCGAGAACGACCAAATTCCTTGCCTCTGCTGCTGCCTCCAGATTCCTGAGGTTCTGCTCCCCGATAACCAGATTGCAGAGAATGGTCACATCAGCCTCAGCGACGTGGAGTCTGTTTTCTTGGTGGGCTTGGTCGCCGATGGGCGAAAACGGCGGGCTGAGCACTGCTGGAATTCCATAAACTTCCGCTACCTGCAGATCGCTGTCACCAGGGCTTAAGACTCCACACGTCAAAGTACAGTTGCCTCCACTGAGCTTTCGCAGAACCTCGGATGCCGAACCTCCACCGCCGATGACGTGAATGTGCGGCCGGTGACCTACGATTTCGTCTTCTGTCAGGTGGAAATCCAGCTGCCCTGTCACAGGATTCCGGTACACTCTGACGCGGACTCCATAGGCAGTTTGCAGGTGGGCGGGAGTCAGCACCGTTTCGGGAGTTCCTTCGGCCAGTACCGTTCCGTGTGAAAGGAGAATGACCCGTGTGCAATACCGGGCGGCCAACCGCAGGTCGTGAACGGCGGCGACAATAGCTTTGCCTTCGCCGGCCAGTTTCTCAGCAAAACGGAAAATCTGTTCCTGATAGCTGATGTCAAGACTGGCGCTGGGTTCATCGAGCAGCAACACCGGGGTGTCCTGCGCCAGCGACTTGGCAAAAAGCACGCGCTGCCGTTCTCCGCCCGACATGGTATCGATGGGTTGAGCGGCCAATTTCGCGGTATCGGTGAAATTCATCACTTCGCCGACAATGCGGCGGTCTTCTGCTGACTCAGGGCGGAAGCGGCCCTGGTGGGCATAGCGGCCCATCATAACGACTTCCGATGCCGGGAAAGGATAGCAGACGCTGGTGTTCTGATGCATCAGGGTCGACTCGCGGGCAATCTGCCGTGTCTTGAGGGACGCCAGCAGGCGGCCATGCAGCTCCACCGTTCCTTCGGAGGGGAGCAGGCCGTTGAGGCAGCGCAGCAGCGTGGATTTTCCAGCACCGTTGGGTCCAAGAATTCCCAGAATTTCTCCGGGAGCCAGGGTGAGGTCCAGACCCTTCAGAATCTCTTTGTTGCCGATGGTACAACGAAGGTTGCGGGCGGCCAGCGGGGCTGTCATAACCCAGTCTCCTTCTTTTCGGAACGCAGCAGCAGGAACAGAAAGTAGGGCGCTCCCAAAAGGGCTGTGACGATTCCCACGTTGATCTCCTGTGCACCTAGTACCAGCCGGGCAACCAGATCGCACGCAACCAGGAAACAGGCTCCCCCCAGCGCTGCCGCCGGCAGAAGCAGCCGGTGGTCGGGACCGATGAGCAGCCTCAGAATATGGGGTACGATCAGGCCGACAAAACCGATGGGGCCGCTGATGCAAACCGCCGACGCCGTGGTCACGGAAACCAGCACCAACAACAAAACCCTCGTTCGAAAAACATTGAGACCCACCGACTGGGCTTCTTCCTCACCCAAAAGCAGAATGTTCAGATCTCGGGTGAACCACAGAAGCAGCAGCATTCCTGCTCCGATCGGACCCGCCACCAGAGCCAAGGACTCCCAACGCACATTGTAGAGATTTCCCATGGACCAAAAGATAAACTGGGCGATGCTGTCGCGGCTGGAGAAGCTCAGAACCAGGGAGGTTCCCGCTCCAAAAAAGGTACTGACGGCAATTCCAGCCAGAATCAAGGTGAAAATTCCCATTTTACCGCCCCGGATGGCCAGCAAGAAAATGATTCCTGCCGCCAGCAGCGAACCCAGCGAGGCAAACAAGGGCAGGTACCACAGACCCTGTACTGTCAAACCCAGTGCAATGGCAGTCACGGCCCCAAACCCGGCCCCGCTGGAGACACCGATGATGCCGGGGTCTGCCATGGGGTTGCGCAACATTCCCTGCATAACCGTTCCGGCCACCGCCAGTGCCGCTCCAATGATGACGGCTCCTAACACGCGTGGCAGCCGCACCAGAAAGATGATGGCGTCCCATTTCTGGTCTACGGGACCAAGGAAGCCGAACCCCAGGTTCTTCAGGATGACGGCCGCCGTATCGCCCAGGGGAACGGAAACCGAACCGACCGCTGTCGCAACCACGATGAGAAACACCAGAAGGGCAGCCAGCGGAGCCAGGGTCCACCAAGGCGGGGCATGACGTTCCATCAATCTGCTACTTCAAAAGTGTTGGGTACGCGGCCCGGGCCAGGTCTTCCACACCGTCGGCCATGTACTGGCTGGTGGCAGCCATATGGCGGTCCTGCATGACAAACACACGCTTGTTTCTGACGGCTTTGAGACCCGCAAAGACTGGATCGTTGACAAAGTCAGCCAGGAACTTGTTAGGATCGGATTTTCCGTCGTAGCTCCAGCTGGGCATGGTGATCATGTCAGGATCGAGCTGGATGATCTGTTCTTTGGATAGCTGTGGCCAACCGGACATGCCCGCCTTAGTGGCAATGTTCACCAGTCCCGCCTTTTCGACTAAAGAATCGAAGCTGGTGCCTTTGGCATAGGTGCTTCCATAGAACGTGTAGGACAGAACGGTAAGCTTCTGCTCGGGTTTGAGTGACTTGAGCTTGGCTGCAACAGAATCCAGTTTCTGGTTCACAGCGGTCAACAGTGCCTGACCCTTGGCCTGCTCTCCGACCAAGGTGGAAATCTGGGTCACGGCTGTTTTGAGGTCCTCGAAGTTGTCGGGTGCTTTAAAGACGAAGACAGGAACCTTGGCATCTCTGAGCGCTTGGATGAACTCAGGTTCCTTCCAGTCAGCCAAAAAGACGAGGTCGGGCTTGAGCTCAATGATTTTTTCCTTTTCCCCCGAAAGCTTGATGGGAAAGGTTTTTGCAAACTCGGCCACATTGGAGATCCCCGCATCGGTCGAGTAGATGTTCATCGCCTTGATGCGGGTCTTGTCGACAAGGTCCACAAGGATTTCATCGGTGGCCAAAGTTAAGGAGATGATGGCCTTGGGTTTGGCGCTCAGTGTCAGCTGAAACCCGGAGGCATCCTTGAGGGTCAGCGGGTATCCCGGATCGGCAGCCTGGACCGGAATGAGGAATCCGACCAGCAAGACGGTGGCCAAAATAGTTTTGGTGAGCAGTGAAAGACGCATGAGAGACTCCTTGGAGGTGTTCAATTTTCAATTCCGGTTCGGGCACCGATACCGTTCTGCATGGGATGCTTGACCGGATGGATTTCGCTGACGTAATCGGCAAGTTCTGTAAGCTGGGGTGGGGCGTTGCGTCCGGTAAGCACCAGCTCAACCCGTTGTGGTTTGGATTTGACCAGCTGAACGACGCGTTCGAGGTCAATCAGCTTTGTTCCCAGCGCGCCGAGAACTTCATCCAGAATCAGCAGATCGCAGCTGTTGGAAGCCAATTCCGCTTCGGCGTAGGTCAGAATCTCTGACTGCAGAGCCCGTGTAGATTCCAGCTCGGCTTGGTTCATCTGCCAGGTGAATTTGGTGATTTCGGTGCCGCGATAGAGGCGGTACAGGGGCGATAGTTTTGCAATGGACTCGAGTTCGCCGGTAGGGGCACCCTTGAGAAACTGGACGACCAGAACGCGAAAGCCGCGCCCAACGGCCCGTAAGCCCAGTCCGAGTGCGGCGGTGGTTTTTCCCTTGCCGTCGCCAGTATAGATATGGGTGAGCCCCAAGTGGTTCATGCTCACACCCTCCTATCGTTCGTAGGATGGAAATTCCTTGCGGAACTCCGGTGTCTGAAAAGGGGTAAGCAACCTGGCTGGGGGTTCGAAAACCCCATCACAGTGGCGGGACCGCGCGGGATTCACACCCGCTTCCCTTACCTCTTTCGTAAACTGTCTTGATCATTAAACACGGACGGTGCCCGTCGATCCATAAAAAAACGGTGATTCCTAGGGAAATCGTGCGATCATTTTTGCGGAACGTAGGCTTCGATCTTGGCGTCGCTGAAGCTTCCCATCTGATAATAGGCTGCCAAAGCGGCATCGAAGAGCGGAAACGCCAGGGCGGCACCCGTACCTTCGCCCAACCTCAGACCCAAATCGAGCATGGGCTTGAGGCCCAGCGCCGCCAAAGCGTGGCTGGAACCAGGTTCCGCCGAACCATGGGAAGCAAACAGATAGTCCCGCACCTCGGGGAACATCCGGACGGCCACCAAGGCGGCTGCGGTGGTGATAAAACCGTCAATGACAATGGGTAGACGGTTGACCGCTGCGCCAAGGTAGGCACCGACCAGTCCTGCCAGATCAAAACCTCCCACCTTGGCCAGCACCCCCAGCGGATCGGCCGGATCGGGCTGATTGACCTCAAGGGACTTTTCGATAACGCGAATTTTCCGCTCGAGCGCTTCATCGGAAAGTCCCGAGCCTCGTCCGACAACCAGTTCCAGCGGCAGCCCTGTCAGCACCGCGGTGAGAGCTGAACTGGTCGAGGTATTGCCTATTCCCATCTCGCCTGTTCCCAGCAGCTGGTACCCTTGAGCTTTCAAAGTTGCCACCGTGCCCAACCCCACGCCGATAGCCCGCAGGACCTGCTGCTCGCTCATGGCCGGGCCTACTGCCATGTTGGCGGTTCCTCTGGCGATTTTATGGCTGTGGATTCCCGGTTCCGGCAAATCGGCGTCCACACCCATGTCGATCACTCGCAAGGCACTCCCCGCCAACCGCGCAAAGACATTGACGCCGGTAAGTCCCCTGGTGAAGTTGCCCGTTACCGACGCTGTTACTTCCGTGGGACAGGAACTGACACCTTCGACTGTCACTCCGTTGTCAGCGCAGAAGACCAAAATGCATTTGCGGTCGATGCGCGGTGATTCAGAATCTGTGATGCCAGCCAGCCGTATCACCGTCTCTTCGAGCAGGCCCAGACTTCCCAGCGGTTTGGTGAGGTCATCGAGGCGGGCCTGGGCAGCAGCCGAGGCCGCTTTGTCGGGTTTTTGCACAGCAGCCATGTAGCGGTTGAGATCGGACCGTTGGGCCAGTTCGACGGGCTGGGCCGGTTCTAAAGAAAGTTTGGGAGGTGTTACGGGCCTGGCACGAAGCCATGCGGCAATTCGAGCGAAGAATTGGGGGTTCGACCAGAAATGAAGGTGGGCATAGCCTGCCAGAACTTTGCCTTGGATCAGACTACCCGGGGGCATTTCTGGAACCAGGCGCGAGTAATGGAATTCATGACACCGAGAGCGCACCCCTTCAAACTCGATTTCCGTGTAGCCAAAGTGCTGCAGGCGGTCGGTCATCTGAGTTCCTACCGGCAACACTCCGGCCATAGTATAGGTTCCTTCGTCGGTCTGAAGGGTTCGTCCCAGGTACATCAGGCCGCCGCATTCGGCCAGCACGGGCCGCCCTGCCGCTGCAAAAGCACGGATATCGGAACGCATCGTTTCATTGGAGGTCAGCTGGCGGGCAAAAACTTCGGGGTATCCTCCCCCCAAGTACAAGGCGTCCAGGCCAGGCGGGAGAGCCTCGTCGTTCAGAGGGCTGAAGCGCACTAACCGGGCACCGCACTGTTCCAGCAGTTCCAGGTTGTCCTGGTAATAGAAACGGAAGGCTTTATCCCAGGCTAGACCTATCCTCAGTCCCTGCAAATTCTGCCGGAACGCTGCCAGCGCTTCGGGGGCGGGCGAAGGATCGGGGCAGGCGGAGGCCAAGCTCAGCAGCTTATCCCAGTCAAGGGTTTGTGAAAGGCTTTGTGCAATCCGGCTGACCTTATCCCCAAGACGCTCGACTTCTTCGGCTTGAACCAGGCCCAGATGGCGGCTTTCAAGTCGTACTTCCGGGAGGGGGGACAGGTGTCCCAGCACGGGAACTCCCGTTTGTTCCTCAATACAGTCTTTCAGAAGGGAAAAGGAGGCACCGGCGGTCACCTGATTCAAGATGACCCCTGCCAGCTGCCCGGGAGGCATGAGTTTCTGAAACCCTGCAACGACCGCGGCGGCACTTTGATACTGAGCGGTGCAATCCACAACCAAAACCACTGGTAAAGTGAGAACCTGGGCCAGATGCGCGCTGCTGCCAATCTCTTGTCGTCCCAGACCGTCAAAAAACCCCATAGCGCCTTCGACCAGACTCAAGTCGGAACCCAGGGAGTGCCTGGCAAACAAGGAACGCAGGACGGGTTCCTCGAGAAGGTATGGGTCGAGGTTATAGGAAGGAAACCCCGTCACCGATTGGTGGAAGAGGGGGTCGATAAAGTCAGGCCCCGCCTTGAACGAAGCCACCCGCAACCCGCGGCTTTTCAGCACGGCCAAGATGGCAAGTGTGATGCTGGTTTTTCCACATCCGGTATGGGTACCGGTAATCATCAGACCGTTCATGCAAGCCATCCTTCAGACTGACTATAGAACCTTCGGTTTCGACCGTACCGTAATTTTCTACGGATTCTGGTAATTTGACGGGAAACCCCTGGAGCGGTACCCAAATCATGGTAAGGTGCGACCATGGTCCTTTTGTTTATCGATGTTGCCCTGGCCTGGCTTCTCGACCGCCTTTTGGGAGATCCCCCGCGGTGGCCGCATCCCGTCAACGGCATCGGGGCGTTGATTGGTTATTGGGAAAAGGCATGGTATCCCAATGCGGGGTCCACGGCCGGCAAGAAGTTTTTCCGGGGCCTTTGCCTGACAGTGGCAACGGTTGCTGTTTCAGCATTGTTAGCCGCCGGCTGGGTCTTGCTAGCAGGGTTGGCGCATCCTGTGGCCCTTCATGCGGTAACAGTGTACTTGTTTTATGCGGCCTTGGCCGGCCGGTGCCTTGAGGTCGAAGCTCGAAAAGTTCACCGGGCCCTCAATGGTTCTGAAACATCCTTGGAGGAGGCCCGACAGGCCTTGTCCATGCTGGTGAGCCGGGATACCAACTCACTCGACACTGCTGCCGTCGTTCGGGCTACGGTAGAGACGGTCGCTGAAAACACCGTTGACGGAGTGCTTTCACCCCTGTTCTGGATTTTTATCGGGCTCGCCTGCGGCCTGGCGCTTGGCTTGCCTGCGGAAGGAACGGCGGCCGCTGCCGTGGCCTTGGTTTGGACCTTCAAAGCTGCCAGCACCCTTGATTCCCGGGTAGGTTACAAGACAGAACGCTACCTGTATTTTGGTCGGGCTTCCGCCCGCCTGGACGACGCCCTCAATTTTCTACCCGCCCGGCTTTCACTGATCGTCATTCCTCTGGCTGCACTGCTGACGGGATTGCGGCCCCTTGCCGCGTTTCGACTTGGATTCCGTGACAGGCTCAAGCACCAAAGCCCCAACAGTGCTCATCCCGAAGCGACCTTTGCCGGCGCGCTGGGAATCGAGCTGGGCGGTGCCGCCGTGTACCAGGGAAAACTTGAGCAGAAGCCGACCTTGGGGGATGGTTTGAAACCAGCCGCACCCGGGGACATCACCCGAGCCACAACCTTGATGCATACTTCCAGCCTTCTGTTCTTGTTGTTGGGCCTAGCCTGTCTAGCCCCTCTGGTGTTCTGATGGGCCTTCACGGTGGTGACATCTGGAACTTGGAGGAATCGCACGGGCTGACGCCCGAAGAAGTCCTGGACTTCAGCTCAAATATCAATCCGCTGGGGGTTCCTCAGACGGTAAAACGTTTGCTGGCCGAACAACCCCAGCTGGCATTGCGGTATCCTGATCCGGAGTATGGGGAACTGCGTCAGGGACTGGCAGACTGGTTGGGGCTTTCTCCCGGCCAGGTTGCTGTGGGAAATGGGGCTTCCGAACTCATCCGAGAATTGCTGCTGGTGTTGAAGCCGAAGCGGGTGATGGTACCCGTCCCCGGGTTTGCTGAATATGCGAGGGCCGCCGCGAACTTGAACATCGAGGTGGTGGGGCACCGTCTCAACGCTGAAAAAGATTACCAATTGCAGGCTGAAGCGTTGCAGTCTGACTTAGAGCTTCACCGCCCTGATCTGGTGTTTCTGTGCAACCCTAATAACCCGACCGGAGCCCAGACGGGACTTCGCACCATGCTGGCAGCCCAACAGCTTTGCCTCAGGGCAGGGGCCTGGCTGGTGGTCGACGAAACCTTTCTGGAGTTGAGCCGTTTGGGGACAAAAGCTTCGCTGGTCCCCTTCTTCAACCAAGGACAATTGATTGTCCTGCGGGCGTTTACGAAACTTTTTGCCCTGCCGGGCCTCCGCTTGGGCTATCTGGCCTCTTCTGAGGACTTGGCCCTTCGTATCCGCAACAGCTTGGTCCCGTGGTCGGTCAACGGCTTTGCCGCCAAACTCGGCAACCTGCACCGGGACGAGGCCGAGTACCTGGCCCAGACGGCCCGCTGGATTGCCCAGGAACCCGACTGGTTATACCAGCAGCTGGAGGCCCTGGCCCAACACCCAGGCTCTCCTTTCGACCGCTTCTGGCGCCCTGATGTGAATTTCCTTCTGGGAAGGCTTAAAACGCCGCAGACAGCCGCTTGGTTAAGGCAAACGCTTCTCGGTAAAGGAATTCTGATTCGCGACTGCGGCAACTTTGCCGGGTTGGGGCCTGAGTATTTCCGTGTCGCTGTCAAGAACCGTCAGGCGAATCAGAGGCTGGTGGCGGAACTGGCTCTTCATTCTGCATCGGGCGGTTGAAGAAAAAGCTGCCCGTAATAGCCCGGAAGATTCCAGGACTGAAGATGGTTGACAGCAGCACCCGGACGCTGTCGGTGGGGGTTTTGGGTGACTTCAGTCTTGCCATTGCCAGCTGACTGATCACTGCAAAGGTGATGGCCGTCACAATCAGCACCTGCAACGGGTGAAAGGACACGTCAAAAAACTGAAGAGGAGTCTCCTCGATCCAGTCGTAGACCGCACCACCTATCACAGGACCTACAGCGGCCATCAGTCCGAACCAGGTCCAGAACCAGCCGGCGTAGGCCACCCGCTGATCAGGCCGCGACAGGGTGATCATAAACTGACTGATTCCCTCCCAGTAAGCCGGAGCGAGAGTGCCTGCAATCAGAGCCGAAAGGGGCAGAAGGAACCAGTAGTTGCTGCTGTTCATAAACAGGTAGGGAATCCAAGCCAGAACAAAAAAGCCGCCGACCACGACCACGGCTCTACGGCCGATCTTGTCCATGAGTTGGCCCCAGACGGGAACTACCAGCACCCAAATTCCCTGACTGATAATAAACGCGATCCCGAGCCAAATGGGTGTGGCTCCTGCCCCCGCTGGGTCCATGACAAAGGGTGCCAGGAAGGGGTTGGCGAGACTCATGGAAAGGAGAAACCCTCCCATGGCCAGACAGAAGCGTCGGAAGGTCTTATCTTTCAGCGGTATGAGAAAGGTCGAAAAGTCCAGTTTTGGAATTCTGTCCTGGGCGGGGTCGGGAGCCCGTATCTGGAAGAACACCTCAATGGTTCCTGCCGTTCCGGCGATCAGGTAGAGAAGGCCGTAGACGATAAAGACCTGTGCCAAAAACTGATCAAGCATCAGCGTGGCGGTAAAAAAGAAGATCACATTGATGGTCTGGATCAGGGCCGAACGCTTGCCGAAAAAGCCCGCCCGAATTTTGTCGGGAATCAGATCTCCCATCCAGGCCCACCAAGCGGAAGCTCCCAGACTGTTGCCGATGGATGACCCGATTGAGGCGGCAATCACGACCAGTACCGCCTTGTCTTTGGGACCACCGGCGGCCACCCAGAACGCCGCTCCTGCTACGGCAAAGGCGCACAGACGAGCAAACAAGGTGGTCCAGAACCAGAGCAATCGCCGCTCTCGCAGCACCCCGACGAGAATCACCGAAACAAGGTTAAGAGCCCCGGCAAGGTTGACTCCGCCGACCAGAACACCGAGCAGAAAGGCGCTGCCGCCCAGGTGCGTTTTCACCAGAACAGTCAAAATCTGCTGGGGAGTGGCGAGAATAAACCAGAAGATGTTGAAGGCACCGGCAGCTAGACAGAAATTCAGAGCTGCTTTCAGATCGGGATGGTTTTCATTCCAGGGGAGTTGAACCTGTTGACGTTCACGCATCCCTCTGGTTTAGGACGGCTGAGTGGGAATGTCAACTATCCTTGGTGATCTCCATCGTGACTGTTTTCGGCAAGGCCAGCTGGCAGGCGACCTCGATGCCTTTCAAAATGGCTGACGGTACCGGACAGGCTGCATGGTGGCAATGTTTAGCCGCCGATTGGAAGACGGTTGAACTTCCCCACTGGCTCAACACTTCGTTGTACCCGTCGAGTTGCTGCAGATCGTCTTCCATGGCCTGAATGGCCGGACACTCTGACTGCAATTTGACCTGAACTTGCTGCTCTTCGTCAGCTGTCGCCTGGATCACAGTAACAAATCCGCAGATACCGGGATGGATATTGACTTGTGCCATAGAACACTCCTTGGTATCAGCATGGGCCGGCTGAAGTCTGCCGTCTTGTACGGATGCGAGATTCTTGGTGATTTTCGCTTGTCAAACTGAAAAGACGTGCTAGAATGAAACCGTGCTCGAGCACGGAAACATTACCATTAAAAAGCTTGCCGAAATGGCTGGCGTCTCCCGTGGAACCGTCGATCGGGTTTTGAACGACCGTCCAGGGGTGAGTCCCACCGTCCGCGAGCGTATCCTCAAGCTCGAAGTCGAGCTGAATTACCGGCCCAACCAAGCAGCCAAGGCTTTGGGGTTTAACAAAAACCCTTTTGTCATCGGAATTCTATTGCCCCCGAAGGAAGTGGAATTTTTCGAAGGGGTGAGGGCTGGAGTCCAGGCTGCCGCAACGGAGTATCAAGATTTCGGTTTGAGGATTGAAGAACACTTTGTCAGCGATACCGAGGTTTCTGAAGCTGTGGCGGTCCTGGAGGATCTGATAGAACGGGGAGTCAAGGGTTTGATGGTGACCGGTATCGACCATCCTCAGATGGCACAGGCGCTGCAGCGTGCCGTTGGGAAGGGAATACCCTTGGTGACCTACAACTCCGATATCGCAAACTGTGCGCGTGCCTGTTTTGTCGGTCAAGATCTGGTTCAAAGCGGGCGGATTGCCGCCGAGCTGATGGCGAAAATGCTTCCACCCACCGCAAAAATCCTGGTGGTGACCAGCAGCCTGCAGTTTCAAGCTCAAAAACAACGGCTGGAGGGTTTTCAAGCCGCTTGGCACGGCGCTTCAAAAACGATTGTCGTCTTGGAAGGTCTCGATCTGCATACCATGACAGAACAGACAATCCGGCAGGCGTTGGTTGAGCACCCTGACGTGGAGGGAATCTATCTGTCGGTGAGCCCCATGCGTGCCGTCCTTTCAGCCCTGAAAAATCGCCCGGAACCCCGCATTCGTGTGGTCTGCAACGACCTTCTGCCGACCACTCGACAGGCTTTGCTTGACGGGGTTGTCGACTTCACCATCTTGCAGGACGAATTCCAACAAGGCTACCGGCCCCTGCGATATCTGTTTGAAAAAATCACAGCTGACCATCCTTGGCCCCGTGAGCTGGATTTTGTGGAAAGCACAATTGTCATCAAAGAAACCTTGAGGAGGAACCCATGAAGTCCGTCGAGAAGGTGGCAGCCAGTTTGGCGCACAAAGGGGGGCCGGTTCCCATCGATTTCGGTTCCAATGCCGTGACCGGAATGCACATCACCTGTGTGGAAGCACTGCGCCGCCACTACGGTTTGGACCAGCATCCGGTCAAGGTGATAGAGCCGTATCAAATGCTGGGAGAAATCGAAGAGGACCTCAAACAAGCGTTGGGGGTGGATGTGGAAGGGGTGTGGCCCGAGTCGACCATTTTTGGCTACCGCAATTCGAGTTGGACGCCCTGGAAAACACCTTGGGGACAGGAAGTGCTGATGTCGGGAGAATTCCGGTTCCAGCACGAGGGGGATTCGGTTTTTGTGTATGCGGAAGGTGACACCCGCTTTCCTCCCTCGGCCCAAATGCCCGGCGGCGGGTATTTCTTTGACACCATTGTCCGCCAAGGTGCCTTCGACGATGAGAATCCTTCCGTAGACGACAATCTGCAGGAATTTGGCCCCGTAACGGACCGTACACTCGCGCATTTCGCGGCTGAAGCCGCAAGAGCCCGGGCGACTGGTCGTGCGGTTTTGGCCAATTTTGGCGGAACGGCTTTGGGAGACATCGCACTGGTCACCGGCCCCATGTTACCCCAGCCCCGAGGTATCCGTGATGTCACTGAATGGTATGTTTCCACGGTGTCACGGCAGGACTTTGTTCGGGAACTGTTTGACCGTCAGACCCGCCTGGCTGTGGAGAATCTGGCGAAACTCAAGGGAGCCGTGGGTGATCAGGTTGAGGCGGTTTTTCTCTGCGGCACCGATTTTGGTACCCAGAGTTCCCAGTTTTGCTCGGTTCAGACCTTCGAAGAGGTCTGGGCTCCTTACTACCGCCGCATGAATGACTGGATCCACGCCAACACCAGCTGGAAAACCTTCAAACACTGCTGTGGAGCTATTCTTCCTCTTTTGCCCTCTTTGATCGAAGCCGGGTTTGACATTATCAACCCTGTTCAGTGTTCCGCCACCGGCATGGATCCCCAGGTTCTCAAAAAGCAGTTTGGTGCGAAGGTGGTGTTCTGGGGAGGCGGGGTGGACACCCAGCAGGTTTTGCCCTTTGGCACCCCGGCGCAGGTGCGCACCCAGGTTCTGGAGCGGTGCCGCATTTTCTCCCGCGAGGGCGGGTTTGTTTTTGATGCCATTCATAACGTTCAGGCCAAGACCCCGGTGGAAAACATCGTGGCCATGGTCGACGCCGTCCATGAGTTCAACCTCAAGGGTTGAGTCAGGCGGCGCAACGAAAAGGAGTAAGTATGGACAACGCAAAGATTGAGTGGTACCGGACGCCGGTCGACAAGGCGCTGCTCAAGGAACTGGCTAAGAAGAGCGATTTCAAGGGACTGCGAAAAACCCTCAGTTTTATGCTGGGCTGGGCCGTGACCATGAGCGCTTCGGTGTATTTTTTTCTCAATCAGATGTGGATTCCCATGGTGGTTGCCTGCTATGTGCATTCCACGTTCCTGATGTTCTTCAGCATGGCGGCAGGGGTCCATGAACTGAGCCATGGGACGATGTTCAAGACCAAGGCGCTGAATGAATTCTTTTACCATCTGTTTTGCTGGATGACCTGGAACAACCCGGTGCACTTCCGGGCCAGCCACGGCCTGCACCACCAACTGACCGTGTTCAAAGACCCGGATAAAGAAGTTCAGCAGGGACCGGTCAAGGACAAACTGAACTTTTGGAATCTGCTGCAATGGTTCACTTTTGACTGGACTCAATTCTCTAAATGGATGGGGTTGGCCCTGGCCCACACCTTCGGAAAGGCCGATGCCGACTATTTTTTCTGGAATCCCCTGTTTGAAAAAGGCGACAAACGCCGGGGGCAGATGGTCGGCTGGGCGCGTTTTATGCTGCTGAGCCATCTTGTTTTGATGGGAGTCTTTATTTACTACCAGCTTTGGGTATTGATCTATCTGGTCACCTTCGGGGTGTTTTTTGCCAGTTGGTACGGTAAATTCTGCGGTGCCATGCAACATACAGGCTTAGGTGAAAGTACCCCCGACTGGCGCCTGGTGTGCCACAGCTTCACCGGTGGCCCCATCACCCGCTGGTTGTACTGGAACATGAACTACCACACGGCGCACCATATGTATGCGGCGGTTCCTTGCTACAACGAAGGCAAGCTCCATAAAGCGATTGAGTTCGATCTGCCGCCTAGCCAGAAGAGCTTGTGGTCGGGCCTGAAACTTCTGTTCGAAATCAAGAAACGCCAGAAGACCGAACCGGACTATATCTTTGTTCCTCAGGTTCCTACCGTTCGTACATAAGGTCGGGTTGCCGGACTTGATTCCAAGCCCGGCAAACTTCGGCGGAACGCGTCAGCAAGGCTTCTACGGTTGTGTCGCCCAGAATGTCCAAGGTGCCAAACAGCAGGGCTAAGGGCGGCTGGCTTCCTTCCTTCCAAGGCGGTAGCGGCAGGTATTCGGGATGCAGTTTCTTCAGAAGATGATGCACCCTCAATCCGGCTTCAAACAAAGGCGCGGTCTGCGGATTGGTTATGTGCAGTGAGATACCCCTGCAAAGTTGACCGCTGAACTTTGAAAAGGTGGGAGTAAAAAACACCGGACGCCAAAGCAAACCTGGGAGATTGAGAGCCCGAAGGGAGTGAACCAAGGTTTCGTGGTCCAACCACGGCGCTCCGAACTGCTCAAAAGGCCGGGTTGTTCCTCGACCCTCCGACACATTGGTCCCTTCGAGAAAAGTCAGGGCGGCATACGCCAACAGCGAATCAAAGGTGGGCAGATTGGGAGAGGGAGAAATCCAGGGCAGCCTGGTGGCCGGCCAGAGCTGGTCGGCTTTCCAGTTCTGACAAGGAATGACTGTCAGATCCACTCCCGGCAGATGCACCCGAGCTAAGTGACGGGCCATTTCTCCCAGCGTCAGGCCATGTCTTGCCGGTACGGGAAACCTTCCGATAAAGGAACGACAGGACTCGTCCAGTTGCAAACCCTCAACACCATGGCCACCCAAGGGGTTGGGCCGGTCGAGCACCACCAGGGGCACCTTTGCTTCGGCACAGGCTTCCATAACATAAGAAAGGGTCCAAGGGTAGGTATACCAGCGCAATCCCACGTCTTGAATATCAAAAACCAGGGTATCGAGGCCTTCTAACGTGGTTGGTGCAGGGCGTCGTGTGGGCCCATAAAGGCTGTAGACTGGTAGCCGTGTACGGGAATCCACAGCATCCGTGACTGCTGATCCCGCCTGGGCTCCTCCATCAATACCATGTTCCGGACCGAACAGACAGACAAGCCGGGAAATTTCTGCCAGAAGGTCAACACTGCGTCTTAGCGAGCGGTCGAGACCGGTCGGGTTGGTGACCAATCCGATACGCTTGCCCTTGAAAAGGTTCTTCAGGATTTGTGAACGCTCAATTCCATACAATACGGGCTTCATTTCTCAAAGTTTAGCATGGGACTCTCGTGCTTCTGGAAAAATATTTCAGGAATATGTTGATATTATTGAAAATTAACCTTGCTAGTTCGTCTGCCTTGCCGCATAGTAAGGCGATGAATGCTTTGCGCTCGAAAGTCGGCGGGGTGATTCTTGCTGGTTTTGACGGACAAGATGCCGCAGCTCCGGCTATTCAGTCTCTCAGCACTCTAGGAATTCGGAATTTCATCTTGTTCACCCGAAACCTAGGAACTCCTGATTCCATCCGAAAACTCATCGGGAGTCTAAAAGCTTTACCTCAGACCGCTTTGGGGGGATCGGCTCTTGTTGCCGTTGACCAAGAAGGTGGAATGGTCAGCCGCCTTCAAAAGGACTCCACTTGGTTTCCTGGTGCCATGGCTTGTGCGGCTGCCCTGGAAGGCAACGGGGCTGAGACTCCCTCGCTTGCAGACTTGGTTCTCTTGGCTCATTTCCTGGGGACAGAGCTGCTCGATTGCGGCTTCAATGTGAATCTGGCCCCCGTGGCAGACATCAATTCCAACCCGCTCAACCCCGTGATAGGGGTACGCAGCTATGGTGAGAAACCTGATAAAGTCGCGCGACTGGTTGCAGCCGTTGCCAGAGGCTTCCAGGCTGCCGGCCTGCAGACCTGTGCCAAGCACTTCCCCGGACACGGTGATACGGCCGTCGATTCCCATTTTGGACTGCCCACCCTCGGCATTGGACTCGAAAGGCTCAACACCCTGGAGCTCGTACCTTTCCGAGCCTTGATTGCTCAGGGTATCGATTCGCTGATGACTGCGCATGTGCTGATGCCGCAGGTTGTGCGTGACCTCGGGGGGAGCATCGAAGAAGAAGCCCTGCCGGCAACGCTCAATCCAAGAATTCTTCAAGGACTGCTTCGTGGTCGACTTGGCTTTGAGGGTCCTCTTCTGACTGATTGCCTGACCATGAAGGCGATTGCCGACCATTTCCCTGACGCACCGGTGCAAGCACTGGCAGCGGGGGCAGATCTTTTATGCATCAGTCACAACCTCGATTTTCAAACCCAGGCCTGTGAGCGTATTGAAGCAGCGGTCCGCTCACGGAGGCTCCCTGAAGCCCGTCTGGACGAAGCTTTGGGCAGGGTTCAGTCATGGCAAAAAAGCGCTGCAGAGCGCCGGGCCTCACAACAGAAACCGTCTGTGACAGCGTCTGAATTGTCAAAACGATTCAGCCGCGCCTCACTCCATTTACGGGGTTCAAGGCAAGCCTTGAACCTGGAAAACGAGAGGGTTTTGGTCGTGGATACCCTGCCGGTTGTTTTGCATGGTGCTGATGACAGCCTGTCGCCCCGTACCTTGTCAGCAGCCTTGGAAACAAAGCACAACCGAAATCCTAAGTTGGCTATCACCAGTGTCAGTGCCGCCGTGACCAAGGAAGAGCTGGAAAGGGCCGTTCAGCTTGCTGATCATGCCGACCGGATCATCCTCGGTCTCTACGAAGCAATGCGGAATTCTGGACAGCAGTCGCTGGTGCAGGCCCTGCGGTTGACGGGCAAGCCCCTTTCCTTTATCGCCATGCGCAGTCCCTACGATGCGGCCTTGGCACGACCCGGCGAGGCAGTGCTGCTTGCCTGGGAGTACACTCCGCTTTCGGTGGAAACCGTGGTGGATTTTTTAATGGGTTCCCAAAGAGCCCCCGGAGGATGTCCGGTCACTGTATGACCGGCTCCCACCCCGGGTTCTGAGAAAAGTAAATGGAGGAGAGAGGATGAAGAAGTTCTTTGCTGTACTTTTATCCCTGGCCCTGGTTTCTGGTGCGTTTGCCCAGCTGAAGCCGGCCGACCAGGCTAAATTGCCTGTGAATACCAAGGAGCCCAAAGCTCTGCAGGCGTACCTTACCCCTGATGCCAAACCCAATCGCGGCGGTATCGTAACCCTGCGGCTGCCAGCTTCACCGACGAGTTTCAACTATTACGGGGTCATCGACAACAACACCAACTCGGTGATGTTCAATATGCTCGACCCTCTGGTGGAAGTGAACCCCGTAACCAAGGAAGTGGAACCCGCTTTGGCGACCAGCTGGACCTTGAAGGGCAACGAAATCACGTTCAAGCTTCGCGATATCAAGTGGAGCGACGGCAAGCCTTTCACAGCCGACGACGTGGTGTTCACCTTTGAGAATTATGCTCAGAATGACAAAGCCATGGGCAACAATGTGTCGTTGTTCGGCAAACTGGAAGACCAGAAGTTCGTGTGGAGCAAGGTGGACGACCGCACGGTCAAGGTGACCATGAAGGAGACCTACGGTCCCATTTTCTACTCCTTGACGTTTATCCGCATTGTTCCCAAGCATGCTCTGGTCAGCAAGTTTGTCGTCGGCGACCCTGGTTCGGTCAACAAACCCTGGACCACCGATGTGGATCCCGCCACGATTGTCGGTACCGGTCCCTGGGTGGTGGAAAAGTATCTGCCCGATCAGAAAGTCATCATGAAGCGCAACCCCAATTCGTTCCGTGTTGACAACAAGGGCAACTTGCTGCCCTACGCCGACAAACTCGAGTTCCTGATCATCAAGGACAATGAAGTCGCCACCTTGAAGTTCCAGGTTGGTGAAATTGACTACATCGATGTGGCCGCTGATCAGTTCCCTTCGCTGAAAGCCAAGGAAAAATCGCTGCCCATCAGCATTTTCCGTGCTTCGCCCACCAACCCCACTCCTTCCTTGCAACACATCGCCTTTAACCTGGACGTTAAGAACGATGACCTGAAAGTGTTGTTCCGCAATAAGGATTTCCGCAACGGCGTGGAATTTGCTCTGGACCGTGCCAAACTCATCGACCAGGTTTGGAATGGCCTGGCGATTCTGCCCGGTGCCTATATGCTGCCCACCAGCAAGGCTTGGTATAACCCCGAAGTAGCCAAGATTCAGCGCAAGTACGACCCCGCTAAGGCTAAAGCCGCTTTCGACAAAGCTGGGCTCAAGGACACCAATGGAGACGGAGTGCGCGAATTTGCCAATGGCAAACCAGTGGAGTTTGTGCTCACAACCTCAACAGCCAAGGCTGACAACGACACCGCCGTTATCCTTTCCGCCAGCCTGAAGTCGCTGGGCATCAAGTGCGAGATTCAGATTCTCGACGCCAACCTGACAGGACAGAAGTTTGGAGCCGGCGACTATGATGTGTCGCTTCGGGCCTTTGGCAACCAGCCCGACCCGGAACTGCGCCGCGGTATTTACCAGCCCACCGGCAACCTGTACTACTGGCATCCCTCTGTAGGCAGCAACCCCACCGAGGCCAAATTCGACCAGATGCTCCCCTTCGAAAAGGAACTGTTTGACCTGTTCCAGAAGGGCGCTGTGGAAATCGATCAGGCCAAGCGCAAGGTTTTCTATGACCGCATGCAGGTCATTTACGCCGAAGAAACACCGTTGATCTTCGTGGTCAACGGGATGAACCTCTACGGTGCCAATAAAGACCTGGGCAACTACTATCAGGACAAGGCGGGCCTGATCAACTACACCTCGTACACGGTGTACAGAAAGTAATCGATGGGACGGAGGTGCAAGCCTCCGTCCTTTTTTTCCTTCTGGGGAGCTTTTCCATGGGTACCTTTCTAGCACGGCGGTTGTTGATCCTCATCCCGATGATGTTTGTCATCTCAATTGTCTGTTTTGTCATTGTGGATCTGCAGCCTGGTGATTACGCCAGCCAGTTCATGAACAACCCCGACATGTCCAAACAGCAGATCGAGAGCATCCGCGCCGAGTTCGGCCTCGACCAGCCGGCTCCCACCCGCTATTACCTTTGGATCAGCAAAATCGTAACCAAGCTTGATTTTGGCTACTCTTTCGCATACCGGCGGCCAGTAGGCGACCTGATTGGCGAGCGCATGGCCTGGACCATCGCCATTGCTGTAGGCGCCATTGTATTTCAATGGGCTCTTGCCATTCCCCTCGGCATTTTTTCAGCCACCCATCCTCGCACCCGTAGGGATTACGCACTAACCGGGGTGGCCTTTTTCGGTCTTTCGGTCCCCGACTTTTTCTTGGCCATTGTGCTGATGTTTCTCATGGTGCAAGCCGGAGTGACCTCGGTAGGAGGATTGTTCTCGGGGCCCTATGTCGACGCCCCTTGGGATCTGGCCAAGGTCTGGGACTTAATCTGCCACCTATGGCTGCCCATGGTCGTCATCGGCCTTTCCGGCGTGGCAAGCCTTATGCGGGTGATGCGCGGCAACTTTTTGGACGTTTCGGGCTCTCCCTTTATCACCGCCTTGCGGGCGAGGGGCTTGCCCGAAAAGCAGGTGCGCAAGCACATCTTTAAAAACGCGCTCAACCCCATGGTTAGCATTGCCGGCATGCAGCTGCCCGAGGTCTTTTCAGGCACCATCATCGCCTCCATTGTGCTCAGCCTGCCGACCATGGGGCCGTTTTTCTACGACGCCCTGCTGAATTCCGACCAATTTCTCGTTTTGGCCTTTCTGATGCTTATCGCGTTCATCACGCAAATCGGCAACCTGTTGTCTGATATCGCCCTGGCTGCGCTTGACCCGCGCATCCGGATGCAATGAGGGGGCCGCCATGTCACGAGCGTGGGCCACATTCTTCAAGCATAAGTTAGGAGTCTTCGGACTCGTCGTATTGGGAATTTTGTACTTTGGGGCTCTTTTCGCCGAATTTCTGGGTCCTTACGACTATTCAGCCACCCGCGATGCGTATGCCAAGGCCGCACCAAGCAATATCCGCTGGTTCCATGAAGGCCAGTTTATCGGACCTTTTGTGTATGGGGTGGAATCGGCCCGCGACCCTGAAACCTTTGAAAAGGTCACCAAGGAAGTTCAGACCACCCCGTACCCCTTGGGTTTGTTCGTGAAAGGTGACAAATACCTTCTGTGGGGTCTGGTTCCCGGTGACTTGCACCTGTTCGGTGTCGCGGGCAACCCTGAGGCGGCTGTGTACCTGATGGGCGGCGACCAGTTTGGCCGTGATGTGTTCAGCCGCATTTTGTCGGGCAGCCGCATCAGTCTCAGTGCTGGTGTGCTGGGAACCCTCATCAGCCTGATCATCGGTGCCTTTATCGGAGCCTTGTCGGGGTACTACGGAGGCATTTTCGACTCGGCCATCCAGCGGCTCATCGAGGTGCTCCGGTCCTTTCCCCGCATTCCGCTTTGGCTTGCCCTGGCACTGATCATACCCCCGACCTGGCCTTCGACGTTGCTGTACTTAGGCATTGTTATCGTGTTGTCGTTTATCGGGTGGATGGGTGTGGCCCGTGTGGTGCGCGGCATGACGCTCAGTCTGCGCGAAAAGGATTTTATTCACGCCGCCCGCATTGCGGGTGTCGGGACGGGACCCATCATCACCCGCCATATTTTGCCGAACATGAGCGGTTACCTCATTGTCGTGGCAACCCTGTCCATCCCCGGCATGATTCTGGGTGAAAGCACCATCAGCTTTTTGGGGCTGGGCATCAAGGAGCCGATGACCAGCTGGGGCTTGCTCCTCAAGCAGGCGCAGTCCATCGGCGTGATCCAAAGCCAACCGTGGCTGATGTTGCCGGGGGTGTTCATCATGCTGGCGGTGCTGAGTTTCAACTTTGTGGGCGACGCCATCCGTGACGCCCTGGACCCCTACGGCACGGTGGACAAATTATGAACAACCCGACCAAGGAGACACAGACCCTGTTGCAGGTAAGGGGCCTCAAAACCTACTTTCCCACGTTTCAAGGGCTGGTGAAGGCCGTCGACGGCATCGATTTTGAACTGTATCGCGGTGAAGTTCTGGCATTGGTGGGCGAAAGCGGATCTGGAAAAAGCGTCAGTGCGCAAACCGTGATGGGTCTTCATTCGCCCAAACACACCCGCATCGAAGGCAGCATTGTTTTTGAGGGAACCGAACTCGTCGGTGCCCCCACCAAAACACTGCTCGACCTGCGAGGAGGTGGCATCGGTATGATTTTTCAAGAGCCCATGTCGGCCTTCGACCCGCTGTACACCGTCGGTCAGCAGATGGTGGAGTCGTACCGGCTGCACCATCCTGGGGTTTCCAAGGCGCAGGCCTCGCAGCTGGCCGTAGAAGCCCTGCAAAGCGTCGGCATCCCCGATTCGAAACGCCGTTTTGGCGAATATTCCCACCAAATGTCGGGGGGGATGCTGCAGCGTATGCTCATTGCGCTGGTGATTATGAACAAGCCCCGCATGCTCATCGCCGATGAGCCCACGACGGCTCTCGACGTTACCATTCAGGCTCAGGTGCTCCGTCTGATGAAACAGCTGCAGAAAGACACCGGCATGGCCATTTTGTTCATCACCCATGACTTAGGCGTGGTAGCAGAAATGGCCGACAGGGTGCATGTGATGTACGCCGGGCGCATTGTCGAACGGGGCACCTCGCGTGAGGTTTTTGGTACGCCCCAACACCCCTACACCAAGGGTCTGCTGGCGTCAAAGGTCCAGCCGGAACATAAAAATGGCGACCTGCCGTTCATTCCCGGTGTGGTTCCCCGTGCCTTTGAGTTTCCTGAGGGGTGCCGCTTTCATCCGCGTTGTTCCTTCGCCACCGATCGCTGCCGAACAGAGCTGCCAACCGACAGTTTTCCTTTGGCGGCACAACCCTCCCATGGTGTGGCCTGTCACCTGTACCCTGCCAAGGAGCCTGTATGAGTGCGACCAAGAACGACAAGCCGGTGCTTCAACTGCGTGGCGTACGCAAGTTCTTTCCTGTGAAGGGAGGCATTGCCATGCGGACCAAGGGCTGGGTCAAGGCCCTCGACACTCTGGATCTCGACATTCCCGAAGGCCAGACTATCGGTGTGGTCGGTGAGTCGGGCTGCGGGAAAACCACCCTGGGAAAGGTTGTTGCACGGCTGTATTCTGCGGAAGGCAAAATGCTGTTCACCGACCGTCAGGGAGCCTCGTGGAACTGTTCCGGTACGGTTCGACCCCGTTTGCGGGAAATGGCTTACCGCCGCGATGTACAGATGGTGTTTCAGGATCCCTTCAGCTCGCTCGACCCTCGGATGACTGTGGGTGATATTGTTCGTGAGCCTCTCGACGCCCATCAAATCCATGCCACCAAAGAAGAAGCCAACGTGCAGGTGGCTGAGCTTCTGCGCCGTGTTGGCTTGGGGCCTGAAGCCATGGCGCGTTACCCGCATGAGTTTTCCGGCGGACAGCGCCAGCGCATCGCCATTGCCCGGGCCATTGCCCTGCGGCCCCGCTTGGTGGTGTGTGACGAGCCCACCTCGGCCCTCGACGTGTCAGTGCAAAGCCAAGTGGTCAATTTACTCA
>JAIFLN010000186.1 GCA_020049045.1 Spirochaetota bacterium
CGTTGCCAGGCTGCAGCCTCAGCGGCAGCCAGCTTTTCGCGAAGGGCTTCTTCGAGCACAGCCGAAAGAACCAAACGATGAAGCTTCGCCTAATTCAGCAATTCGACAGGGAGGGAAACGTTCGTACGCTATTTGTGTGCGATTTCATACACACGAATATGGTCTAGTCTTGGTCACAGGTCAGCCAGTGCGGCGAAGAGCGGGAAGGCCCATAGTCCGTGCAGACACAACTCCCTTACAGCATGCCCACGAGGCACGGAAGCAACTCCAGCTCTTGGCGAGCCAAAAATCGGGATTCTGGGACCTCGAGCCTCAAAGGCTCTTCAAGACCCTAAGAACGGCACGCCCGGCCGACCCCGTCCTACTGTGTGTTGCACAAAGTTCCCATCGATGGCTTGGACGTCGCGAGATCGGTTGGCTTTCTCGCCAACGGAATCGATTTCGATGGTGCCCAGGATCGAGATACCCGACGGACAGTGACGTTTCGACGCGGATGATCCTATCTGAACTTGATCAATTAAGTCTTCATTATGCTGGTATTTACATGACGATTAATGAAAAAAGGTGCTGTCCACGGAAGGCATTGAGTCTTTCGTCACCGAGGTCTGCGTGTACACGTGGTTTAGCGAGCCGGGTGGTCGAGGAGGCTATCCCTCGCCGCGAGAAAATCGGTGACCTGCTGCAATGTTGGCATCGATGATTGGGCTCCCGAAGACATCGTTGAAAGGGCGGCCACGGCGTTGCCGAAGCGGGCGGCGTCACCGGCGTCTGAGCCGCAGGCGAGGGCGAAGGCAAAGCCCGCGTTGAACGAGTCTCCGGCACCGGTGGTATCGACGGCCGAGACACGGTACGCACTAACGCTGGTGACTTCGTCGCCTGTAACAACGGCACAGCCTTTCTCGCCCATTTTCAATATGACCCGGCACCGAGCCGTTTTGGAAATCCACCGCGCCGCCGCGACCGGTTCGGATACCGTCGGAGCCTCTGGCTTCACGAGCCGAAGGGCTTCCGTTTCGTTCGGAGTCAGGTAATCGACCAACGCGAGCACAGCGGATGGCAGGTCTACCGCAGGGGCCGGATCGAGGATGGTCACGGCGCCCTTTTCCTTCGCCAAAGTGAGCGTTGCGATAACCGTGGGAAGCGGTATCTCCAGCTGCACGAGGACAAGATCGCCTGGCTGGATCTGATCACGCAAAGGACTCAGCTGGGCCGGAGAAAAGTCTCCATTTGCATTGGGCACGACAAGGATGCGGTTTCTTCCGCGGGCGGTGACTTCTACAATCGCGAGACCAGTGCTGCGCCCGGCGACCAAGGTCACCGTCGATGGGTCCACACCTTCCTTCTCCAAAATCCGCCGATACTTTTGTCCCAACGGATCGTCACCGAGGAGGCCCACAAGGCGTGGTCTGGCCCCCAATCGCGCCAGTGCCACCGCCTGATTCGCGCCTTTGCCCCCGGGAAACTCGTGATACTGGCGGACGGTCAGTGTTTCCCCCGGCCGAACAAATCGAGGGGTGAAACAAACCATATCCATGTTGAGGCTGCCGACTACCCAAAGCTGTCTCATTTCTTGCCTTCCTACTTGTTCTCGACAATCTGAAGCCCGCCGTCGAAAGAGCGCTGCAGGAGAAAATAGACGATGACGATGGGCAGAAGCACTGCGGCGCTCGCCGCCATCATCTGGCCGTATTCGATGTCACGATCGCCGATAAACGCGAGCAACCGCACGGCGACGGTCTGGGTCTCCGCGGTTTGGAGGAAGATCCCTGAAAACCAGACGTCCTTCCACGCGAACAGGCTGTTGAAGATGGCGGAAACGACGAGAACGGGCTTGCACAGGGGAAGAATGATGCGAAACAGGAGGCTCAGCGGACCGCATCCATCGATCATGGCCGCCTCGTCCACTTCTCGGGGAATCGAGTTCATGAACTGACGTATCAGGAAAATGTGGTAGGCCACCCCAAAAGCGCTGGGGACGACAAGCGGTAGCATGGTGTTCAGCCAGTGTAAGTCTCTGAACAGGACAAACAAGGGAACTGTCATGATCTGGTTGGGGATCATCATGGTAGCCAGCAACACGGAGAAAACAAAATCGCGTCCGGGAAACGCGAAACGCGAAAAACCGAACGCCACGATGGACGAAGTCAGGAGCACAGGAAGCGTCAGTCCCACCGCATACAAGACGGTGTTCCCAATGGATACCAGAAAACTCGTCCTCGCGAACACATCAGAGAAATTGCTCCAGGCGGCAGGAATAGGGATCAAGACCGGAGGGTTCGCGAAGAACTGCCCCTTGTCTTTGAGGGCACTCGTGATTAACCACAAGAACGGAATCAGCATGACCAGTGCGAAGAGGAAAACGATGAGTCGAGGCCAGAAGACCCGCTGCGCGTGCCGGCTCATCGCAACGCTCCCCGACCTGTGGAAACTTCGTCATGGTAATGTTTTTGGCCATAAAGGAATCGGAACGTGGCGAGACTGAAGACAAGCACAATGCAGAACAAAATGACGCCGAGAGCGGCCGAGTAGCCGAACTCAAAGCGGCGAAATGCCATTTGATGGATGTGGATCAAATACACTCCTAGGCTGTACTCCCTGCCATACGGTGTCGCCAAACTGGCATCAGAAACCGAGGTGAGCGGAAGAATGTTCTCGTAAACTTGCCAACCCGAAATGATGCCCATGATAAGGTTGAAAAGAAGAACGGGAGAAATCAGCGGCAGGGTGATGTGGACGAACTGCGCCCACGAACCTGCACCGTCGATCCGGGCCGCATCGAAATAGTTCGGCGATATTCCGCGTATGGCCGCAACAAAAATAATCATCGGAGTCCCAACAAACCATAAAGAGGTAGCGATTGCAGTGAGCATTGCCAAGCGTGTGTCCGAGAACCAGCCTTGAGGGCCGATAAACCCACCGACGATCAGATTAGCGAACCCGTTGGGACTGCCCGAGAAGATGAATCCCATGACAACGCCGAAGGCGACAGGAGGCATGATGGCGGGAATGTAGATGAGCGTTCTTAGTACATGGTTGCCCCTGAAGCGCGAGGAAAGCAGATTGGCTAGAAAGAGGGCCGTCGTCAGAGTCAGGATGTTTGACCCCAGAACCCACACAAAGGTGTTCTGAAAACAAATCCAGAACACCTTGTCCTCGAGGAAGATCTTTGCATAGTTTTGAATGCCCGTGAACCGCACGGACCCGATGAGGTTCCAGTTGGTAAGGCTCATGTACAGACTGGACATCAGTGGTGAGAACTGGAACAGAAAGAAGCCGATGACCCAGGGCGATATGAAAAGATAGCCCAAGAGTCTGCTGTGTTTTCCAAACATGTGTTGCATTGTCGCCCCCTGGTGGTAGACCAACAGGGGACAAGGAGCTACCCCCTTGTCCCGACTGTGGCCTTGTCTTTACTTTGCGCTATTCATTTCGTCGAGGATTTTTTGACCCTCGGTCTTGGCTTTTGTTACGAAGGCATCTTCGGAAATCTTTCCTTCCATCAGGTTTTTATACTGGTCGAAGATGAAGATGTTGAAGGTGTCGCTAGGCAAGAGGGCCACGGGTGAGAAATGCTTGAGCATGTACTTGTAGGCAGTCAGGTCCAAGCCCTTGTACTGACCTTTGAATTCACTGGAGTCCAGAAGGCTTTCATAGATGGGCAACCCGAGACCGAGGGACGAGATGTACTTCTGTCCGGTTGGGCTGGCGATCCACTGCATCAACCTCCAGCCGGCCTCTTTGTTCTTGGCGGACTTGGGCATCATCCAGGTGTTGGCCAATCCCCTCACCTTGGCACCCGGCACACCTTCGGGAAGAGGCGCGACACCGAACTTAATTCCAGACTTGCCGTAGTTGGCAAAATCCCATGGACCATTCGACGCCATAGCAGCCTTCTTGTTGAGAAGTCCCCCCTCCCAGGCTTTCCCCCATTCAGCAACCGGAGGCATGACGCCTCCCAGTTTCGAAATCAGATCGACGGCGCGCCGACCTGCGGGAGTATCGATGGTAATTTTTTTCGGGCCGACCAACGATTCGAACATGTCACCGCCATAGGTTGACGTGAAGAAGTTCATGCGGCCCGCGTTATCGTTGACATCATTGTAGCCCACCATATCGAACGAGTTGCCATTCTTCTTGGTGGCCTTTTTGGCGATCGCCAGGAATTGGTCCCAGGTCATTGGCTTCTCGTTGGATGGGTATGGGATCTTGAGCTGATCAAATATGTCTTTGTTGTATGTCAGACACCAGATCGCGAGATCCGAAGGAAGGGCGTAGATCTTTCCTGACTTGTCGCTCACCCATTCCTGGATTCCGGGCACCATATCCGCAAACTTGATCGAGGCCTTGGCCATGTAGGGCCGCAGATCTTCAAAGCGGTCAATGTAGTACTTGGAACCCATGTACGTAGTCATGCCAACCAGATCGGCAATGCTGTCTCCTGCCAGCGAGATGTTAAGGTTATCCCAGTAGTTGTTCCAGGGACTGAATACGGCCTTGACGGCGATATCCGGATTTTCTTTGCTGAAAGCAGCAAACAATTTTTGAAAGCTGGCCTCTTCATCGGACGAGCCCCAGCGCATGACAGTCAACGTGGTCTTAGCCCCGGAAGTTGCAGACTGCGCTTGAACTCCACTGAGTCCAAAGCAACCAAGAATCACGATGGAAAACAGAATTCTCTTAAACATATTGTCTCCTTTCGCCAGGATCTCTCCTAGCGGCTTAGGTTGAAGTGTGAGCCCGATCTGAGCGGGCCCGTAATCTGAGCCGGCGTTTTCTGGATCTTCCTGGGTGCCTCCTCGGAGTCCTGAGCCTCGATTGCTCGTGGCTGCGGTTCCATGGTCTCAGCCTAACCTCAGTCAGGAGAGCCGGCTTCCCAGTTATTCCAATCCGCTTCCCAGAACCTGCGGACCGGGTGCGACGGCTTTAGGATTTCATCGTCCGCATCACGCTCACCGTCCGGCGTGCCAACGTGGAAATCCGTTCCAGTCCCATCCCGTCGACTCCTGACTGCAGAGTATCGTTGAGCGGCTCGAGCCAGCTCGCCGGTAGCGATTTCGCGCCCAGGCTGAGACCCACAATAGATCCAGCAGTCGCCGCGTTGCAGTCCGTGTCGAAGCCGCTCAAGACCGCCATCGAGACCGTTTGGCCGTAATCGGCACCACCGTAGAGTAGGCTGGTACAGACCACCATGGCGTTGGAAATCGTGTGGCACCAGTCATGGGGGCACGTCTCGTCGTACAGGGCGTGTATTCGGTCGACCGCCTCCTTCCAGGGAACGGCGGACTCTTTCCAGACGAGCACTTCGCGTATTCTCTGGCTCAGCCGGCACTGATTCGGGATCTGTCCCAAGCCGCCAAGAATAATGGCTTGGGGATCCTGAACTTGGAACGCGACGGACAACATAGCGGCCACCCACATCTCGCCGTAAATGCCGTTCTTCACGTGAGAAACCCGCGCGTCTCTCCAGGCAAGTTCCGCGCCGAGCTCCGGGTTTCCAGGCGTCACATAGCCGAAGAGATCGCCGCGGATTTGGGCACCGATCCACTCACGGTAGGGGTTGCGGTGAAGCGCGGACTGGGGGGGCTTGAGGCCGCTGACCAGGTTCCGGTAGGCGACACGTTCCGCTGTGCAGGTGTGCAGAATCGGAAGGTGGGTAAGCCAGGTCTCGGCGACATCCTCGGATGTGAAGTTTTGTCCCTGGGTTTCCAGCACCTTCAAGGCCAAAACGGTATAGTTGGTGTCATCGTCTTCCGGGGCGTGCCGCACGTTGTTGATCCAGCTCTTCAGCGGGGCACCGTAGTATCCGGGGCTGTCTTCGATGCCAAAGGCGTCACGGATCTCCGGCGGAACTGCGGAAGAGAAATAGTGCGTCATCGGCTCATTGCCGACGGCTCGAGCGAAGCCCTGAATGCGTTTCCTCGTCCAGGTCTCCACGGGAACCCCTGCAAGACATCCTCCACACCGCCCCAGCCAGGCCCCGTAAATCCGGTCAAAGACCCAGTCATCGTCCGAAAGAAACCTGGGCGGAGGAAGCGATGAAGTCCACCCGCGCAGGGCCCGAATCTGTTCGAGTTCATCGGGTTCAGTATAACGGCTGCCCGGAGCCAGGGGTGCCGCTGCGAAATCGTCAAGGAGCCGACCGGCCAGGGCCTCACGGTCGGGCTCCGGCCCAGAATCTTTCGATAGACTCTCAACCCTTTCCGCCAGTCCACGGATATCCTTGCCCTCGTCTTGACACTGCACCGCTTCGGTCTCCAGGTCTTCAGAAAACGACAGCCACCTCAGGCTTTCCTTCAACATGTTTGCGTCACCTTCCTTTCCCCAAAGCCTAGACTAAAGGGAGAGAACCGGCTTACCAGTTTCCCCACTATCTTTCTCAAAAACTGAGGAAACGAAGACTTTCTGGCGGAACGCCTGAGGAGACAAACTTGTGTGTTTGTGGAACCATCGGTAAAACGACTGGACGCTCTGGAAGCCGCTGTCGAACCCGATGTCGATCACAGACTGTGACGTCGTCGCGAGACGTCGTTTGGCCTCCTGAACTCTCAGGTAGTTCAGGTATTCCTTGAACGAGGAACCGACAACTTCGTTGAAAGTTTTGCTAGCACTCGACTCCGACAGACCCAAGTAGTCGGCCAAGTCGGTCAGCTGAATCGGCTCTAAATAGTGTTTTTCCATAAAGTGAAGGATTGTCCGCCGCCGACGGAACTCTCGGGACAAGTTTTCGAGCCGCCAGGCTCCGGCTGTCTGCGCATAACGGCGGAGAAGGAGAACTGCAGTCTCAATAAGCAGGCTCTTAGCATAACTGCGATAGCCCTTGGCTTTGCCGTCGATTTCCGTCTTGATCAGCGCCATGGTTTGGCCAATCGAACGGGCTTCGTCTGTGTCGCCGGGAATATGGTTGTCAAACTCCGCCAGGGAGTAGGCGAACGGCATCAACAGTTCCTCATCCTCCTGCAGAAGAAGCGCGGGGTCGAAGTTAATAAACAGATAAACGCTGGGATTCTGTGGGTCGGACTGGGCGATGTGGAGTTCCTTGTTGTTGACCACATAGATGTCCCCGGGTTGGACAACGTACGTCTTGTCGCTGAAGTAAAAATGCCCGCTCCCGGAAACACAACAGCCGATTTCCAGACTGTCATGGAAGTGAAAGGACTCCTTGGAGTGCTTAGGCGTCCAGTAGAAAGCATTGATCGAAAACTGATCGTCGTACCAAATCCGCAGTTTCATGCGAAGTGCGCCTCCAGCGTTGCCAACCGTCACCGAGTCCTATCACAGGTTTTCAAGATTGGCAACAAAATGGATCACCGAATGAGACTATATAGTGGTATTTGATGAATCTGTGTTGACGGCAAGGGGCGATTGGCCCTTGAGGATCAGAGAGGCGCGTGGTCGTCACTACGTGACCGCTTCCAGATCGACCCTCTATACCGGGACGGCCCTCCTCCCCCGGACCCACTATTGGTTCGCTGTTCAACTCAACGGTGAGTACGGAAAGATTTCGGGAACCGGATCGGCTTCTTGGTTTGAAACGGGATTGCTTGCTCAACCTTCCTGGCCCTCTTGATGGTTGGCAGCTCCGGTTCATTCGGGCGACCGGGCGGAGCTCTACCTCACCCAAGTGGAGGTCGCCGGTCCCCTTAGGGTGGCTCGAGCCTATCTGGCTGGCCTCGTCGCCTGATGAGTAGTTCTACCGTAGAACTCACCCTCTCGCGGCTCTGGCTGGTTCCTTGTCACGATTCCTGCACTATACCATCTTGAGGGGATACCGATGCCGACCACACAGCCCGGAAAGCTAAAGTTGGGAGCCGACGGAAAAAGGATTAAAACATTCTGTTTGGACACCAATGTCTTCATTTACTGATTTCAACGCCTAATTCCCCGCGCTACTCAGAGTAATGTTCCCTGTAAAGAGAAAGTTTCAAGAAACTTAGGAGCCCTGCTGAACCAACTTCGGAACCACGAAATTGAGAAGATCGGTGTCATGAGAAATAACGAAATGGAAGCCG
>JAIFLN010000095.1 GCA_020049045.1 Spirochaetota bacterium
GGGACAGGTGATCGTTGAACTGAAATCTGTGGAGAAGGTCGCCATGGTCCACAAGAAACAGGTCCTCACATACCTCAAGCTTTCAGGACTGAACCTTGGTCTTCTCCTCAATTTCGGTACTGTTCTCTTCAAAGATGGCATCGAGCGGATCATCCTGGGAGACCTCGATTGACCCCGCTTGCTCTGTGTTCTCCGTGCCTCTGTGTGACGTTGATTTCTGACCAAGGAGCTGACCATGTACCTGCTGCTCGATAACTACGATTCGTTTACCTACAACATCTACCAATACCTCTGCGAGCTCACCACGGAAGAAGTGAAGGTGGTCCGCAACGACGCCATCGACGTGGCCGGTATCCGCGCGCTGGGTCCCAAGGCGATCATTCTATCCCCTGGCCCGGGGCGCCCTGAGGAAGCGGGCTGCATGATCGAGGTGATCCGTGCCTTCGCGGGCAAGGTCCCGATTTTGGGGGTGTGTTTGGGGCATCAGGCCATAGGGTACGCGTTCGGAGGCACCATTGTCGGGGCCAAGGAGATTGTGCACGGCAAGGTTCAGCCTACCACAGCCTGGTTATTGAAAAGGAAAGCCTTCCCGCCGAGCTCGAGATTACGGCCATCAGCCCCGACGGCGAGATCATGGGGGTGCGGCACAAGACTCTGGCCATCGAAGGGGTGCAGTTCCATCCCGAGTCGATCGCCAGCGAGGGCGGCAAGCGTCTGCTCAAAAACTTTTTGACCTGGAGGAGGGAGGGTTTCGACTTTCCTCCGCTGGTACGAAAAATCATGGCCAAGCAGGACTTAACCCAGACAGAGGCGGAAGGCTTCATGGAGGAGCTCACCGACGGCAACCTTTCGGGGACGCAGATTTCGGCCATTCTGGTAGGGTTGAGTCTCAAGGGCATCACGCCTGAGGAGATTGCCGGCTGTGCGGCGGTGCTCCAGCGAAAGCGGACCCGTCTGCCGGTGTCGGGAGATTTCCTCGACATTGTGGGCACCGGTGGCGACGAGCACGGCACGTTCAACATCAGCTCTTTTGCGGCGTTGACGGCGGCGGCCTGTGGAGTGCGGGTGGCCAAGCACGGAAACCGCGCGGTCAGCAGCCGGTCGGGATCCGCCGATTTCTACGCCGCTCTGGGGTTGAAGATTGACTTGAAGCCAGACCAGGCGGCACAGGTTTTGAACGACACCGGGTTCTCGTTCCTGTTTGCCCCGGTGTACCACGGTGCCATGCGGTACGCCGCCCCGGTGCGCAAGGAGCTAGGTGCAAAGACCATTATGAATCTGCTGGGACCGTTGGTGAACCCGGCCGGGGCCAGCCATCAGCTGATCGGGGTCTACGATGCTTCGTTGGGGCCGCTGTTGGCGCGGGCCGCCCAGTTGCTGGGGGCGAAGAAGGCGCTGATTGTCTTTGGTACTGAGGGACTCGATGAAATGAGCATCGGGGTGTCCACGCTGTACTGGCTGGTAACCCCCGATTCCATTACCGAAGGGCGTTTTGAGCCTTCCCGCATCGGGTTGTCGGGGTACGTGCTGGATGACCTGAAGGGGGGTACCGCCGAGGACAACGCCAACCTGGCCAAGGAGCTTCTGGCCGGTGTCGGACGATCGGCGCTCAAAGACGCGGTATGCCTCAATGCGGGAGCAGCCCTTTGGCTGGCCGATCAGGCGGCGAGTATTGAGGAAGGGTATGTCCAGGCCAAGCGGGCTTTCGAAGATGGCCGCCTGGCCCAGAAGGTGGAAGAGGTGAGGGCGGCAACCACCGCCTTCGTTTCAGGGGTTCGATAGTGGGCGTTTCAGACATCAAACAGGCCATTGTGGCCCGCAGGCTGGAGCGGATTGCCGTCGAAGGCTACACTTTTGGTCATGCAGTTCCGGCGACCCGGCGGGTTCCTCTCGTCCCGTTCGACCGGGCGCCTTTCGTGATCTGCGAGGTGAAGCGCAAGAGTCCGAGCAAGGGTGTGATTGCCGGTGGTCTCGATGCCGTCGGTCAAGCTCGGCACTATGTCGAAGCGGGCGTGAAGACCATCTCGGTGCTCACCGAGGAGGACTACTTCGGGGGATCGTTGGCCGACCTGATGGACGTGAAGAACGCCTTTCCGCAGATTGCCGTCCTCCGCAAGGATTTTCTGGTCCGACGAGAGGATATCGATGTCGCCTGGCGCGCCGGGGCCGATGCCGTGCTGTTGATCGCATCCATCCTTACTGCCGTCGAATTGGCCGATTTGAAAGCCCACGCCGAGGGCCTGGGCTTGGCCGTCTTCCTTGAAGTTCATGATGAAGCCGACTGCCTCAAGGCCGCGCCTCTCCGGCCCGCCTATACTGGTATCAACTGCCGCGACCTCACCGACTTCAGCATTGACCGCGCCATTCCTCTGATGACCAAACGCTACATCGACTGGTCCACCCGCCTCGTGTTTGAATCGGGCATTTTTCGTCCCGAAGAAGCGGTATGGGCCGGCCAAGCTGGATTCCAGGGGGTGCTGGTGGGTGAAGCCGCTGTGAAAGATCCAGCGCTGGCTGCCCGTCTGACCGCACAGTTTCACCCCGAGGCGACCCACCACCCCGACCCGAAGGCGGGGTTCTGGTCGAAGCTTTATGCAGCACGGGGGTCTTATGCTGAACAGCCTAACACCCCGGTGCGCAAACCCTTGATCAAAATCTGCGGACTGGCCCACTACGACGATGTGGTTCTGGCCGATGAGCTCGGTGCGGACCTGCTGGGCTTCGTGCTGGCCCCTTCCAAGCGCCAAGTTGACGCGGCCTTCGTCGGCCATTGCCCCAAGACCCGCGCTCTTAAGGTCGGTGTTGTGCAGCTGAAGCCTGGTGAAAGTGTCCCCGAGGAGATCGCGGCCCTGGTCGACGAGGGTCACCTCGACGCGTTGCAGTTTCATGGTCACGAGGATCACACCCTGGTCGATGCCTGGGCCCACAACGCCTACAAAGCGGTGGGGTTGGCTGGACCGCTCTCGTGGCAGTCTTGGGAGAAGGCTGTTCCACCGCGGCTGCTGGCCGATGCCGGCTCGGGCGGCACGGGAATGCCCGTACCCGATGAGGAACTGGCCGCTCTGTCCTCGTCCCCGCTTGGCGGCCGACGCCTCTGGCTTGCCGGAGGGTTGACCCCCGACACCGTGGCGGCCAAGATCGAGCTTTGGCGTCCCGAACTGATCGACGCCTCCAGCGGCCTCGAAGAAAGCCCCGGTCACAAGGACCCCGCCAAGCTACGGCACTTTTTCAAAGAAGTTGAGAGGGTGACGAGATAGAAGACAGTCTCACACAGAGGAACACAGAGATTGTCCCTGCTGCTTCCCTTCTTCTCTGTGTACTCTGCGATCTCTGTGTGAGTTCTTGTGTGGTCGATATTGAGGAGTGAATTATGCCCGTTAAGCCCGTTTACAATGACTTTTTCGGTCCTTTTGGTGGCCGCTATGTTGCCGAAGTGCTCCGTGCTCCCCTCGACGAACTCGAAGCTGCGTTCAAGTCTGCCATGGCCGACCCTGCATTTCTCGATGAACTCGCCTTGGTGCAGAAGGAATACATCGGCAGACCCACGCCCATGCTGCACGCCCGCAACGCGTCGAAAATTCTCGGTGGTGCGCAGATCTATGTGAAGCTGGAAGGTCTGGCCAACACCGGCGCGCACAAGATCAACAACGCCGTTGGACAGATTCTCCTGGCCAGGCGCATGGGCAAAAAGCGCATTATTGCTGAAACAGGCGCTGGTCAGCACGGCGTCGCCACCGCAGCCGTCTGCGCCAAGTTCGGCTTTCCTTGCACCGTGTACATGGGCGAAGTCGACATCGCCCGCCAGCGCCCCAATGTTTACCTGATGGAACTCTATGGCGCACAAGTTGTGTCGGTCAAAAGCGGCAGCCGCACCCTGAAAGACGCTGTCAATGAAGCCTTGCGCGACTGGGCGGGCAGCTTTGCCGACACCCACTACCTTCTTGGCAGCGCCCTCGGACCCTCTCCCTTCCCCGATATGGTGCGCGAATTCCAGGCTGTCATCGGGCGCGAAGTCGTTGAACAAACCCGGGGCCTCGATGTGGCGGCCATGATTGCCTGCGTCGGCGGTGGCTCCAATTCCATTGGCTTTTTCGAACCCTTTATCGATGCCAAGACACCCAGGCTCATCGGGGTGGAAGCCGGTGGCCGGGGACCTGGCCTTGGAGAAAACGCCGTGCGCATGGGGGGGGACGCCCGCCCGGGAGTCGTTCAAGGTTACAAGAGCTATTTCCTTCTCGACGACGACGGTCAAGTTCAGGACACCCACTCGGTTTCCGCGGGCTTGGACTACGCCGGCATCGGTCCCCAGTTGGCCTACCTTGGGCAAACCGGCCGCGTCGAGTTTGCCAGTGCCCTCGACACAGAAGTCATCGACGCGGTGAAGTTTTTCGCCCGCAACGAAGGGGTTGTCTTCGCCCTCGAGTCGGCCCATGCCGGTGCAGTGGCGATCAAACTGGCACCGACCCTTCCCAAAGACAAAGCGCTTGTGATCAATATGTCGGGCCGCGGCGACAAGGACATTTTCATCAGCGCCAAGATCATCACCCCCGAACCCTGGATTGGCTTCCTCCGACGCGAAGTGGAGACCTATGATGCCGGGAAAAAGTAAGGAGGGGGGAAGCCTCCCCCCCGCTGCAACCGGCGCAGCCGTTTTCCGCTCCCCCCTCTCCGGGGACACCCCGGAGCCCCGGCTTGCCTTCCGGGAATTCCGCCCCGAAGACCGAAACGATCTGCTCTCTTTCGTCCGGGAACCGGGACAGCTGAAGTACATGCTCTTCGACCTCTCCACCGAGGCCGCTGTCGACGAGTTCCTGGCCTTCGCCCAGGCTCAAAAGGACGCTGTTCCGCGCCGCGAATGGCATTGGGCCGTTGAAGAGGCCGGGCGCCCCGGGGTCATCGGCAGCGTAGCCCTGATGGTCGAGGCCGATTCCCCGTCGTCGGCCGAGGTGGGCTACTGGTTCCGCCAGGAGTTCTGGGGCCGGGGCTACGCCGTCGAAGCTGGGCGTTTTGCCCTGACCCAGGGATTCGAGGTCCTGGGGCTCCACCGCCTCTGGGGCAAGTGCCACGAGGACAACCGGGCGTCGTCCCGGGTGATGGAGAAGCTAGGCATGGTCCGGGAAGGGCGCCACCGGGAACACGTTTGGCTACGCGACCATCACCGGACCAGCCTGGTCTACGCCCTTTTGGACCGAGACTACCGATCACCTCCTTCCGGTCCTGTGGATTTCCGCGGCAGGCCATTCCGTTTCGTGGACCAGCGCCGCGGGGCTCAGCAGCTGGCCGTCCTGTACCCTGGCATGGGCTACAGTCTGAAAGCCCCGCTGTTTTTTTACCTCTCCGCCGCCTTGGAGCAGTCCGGATGGGATGTCCTGGGCATCGATACCCGGTATAACGACGACCCGGAGTTTCAGACAGCCTCCGACGGCGAAAGGGACCGGTGGTTCGAGGCCGACTCGCTCGCCTTGGGCCGCTGGGTGGCCAGTCTGACCCCTGAGTACCAGCGGGTGGCCTACCTGGGCAAGTCCCTGGGGACAACCATGCTCCTCCACCAGGTCCAAGCCGGCCTGGTCCGGCCCGAAGCCCCGTTGGTGTGGCTGACCCCCGGTTCTACGGCGGCCGAGCAGTTTGACCTGCTGCCCCGGCTGCCCCAACACAGCCTGGTGGTTTACGGCACCGCCGACCCCCACTTTCTTAAGGCAGCGGACCGCCGACCTGTGGACCTGCCCCTGGTGACCGTGTGTGAGATCCCTGATGCCGGCCATGTGTTTGAGGTAGACGGTGATGTGCGCCGGTCCATCACCAACATCGCCAACGTGGTGGAGGTCGTTTTGGCCTTCTTGCAAGAAACCTCCAAGGAGAAACAAAAATGAAAGCAAGCCTGATGACCCATATGGTCGCCGGTTACCCTGACTACGAAACCAGTCTCGAAACTGCTCGGGCTCTGGCGGCCGGAGGGGCTTCCTACCTCGAAATCCAATTCCCTTTCAGTGACCCCAGCGCCGACGGGCCGGCTATCCAGGCTGCCTGCACCGAGGCCCTGGCGGCCGGGTTCCGGGTCGAAGACGGCTGGCGTTTGGTCGAGACCATACGCAAAGAGTGTCCGGCGGTCCCTGTTTTTTTGATGAGTTACGCCAGTATTGTCGTTACCAAGGGCGTTGAGGGGTTCGCCGCTCGGGCCAGGCAGGCAGGTGTTTCCGGCCTGATTATTCCCGATCTGGCTCCCGGTGCCGACGAGGGCCTCTACGAAGCGGGGAAAAAACACGGCTTGGCCGTGGTGCCCGTTATCGTCCCATCGGTTCCCTCTGGACGGCTGGAGGCCATCCTGGCCCTGAAACCCGAGTGGGTGTACACCGCCATCCGAGCGGGGATTACCGGCACCCATACCACCCTGACACCTGAGCTGAAGGCTTTTCTGGCAAACCTCAACGCTAGGACCAAGGTGCTGGCCGGCTTCGGCATCGACAGTGCCCAGCAGGTGCGCGATCTGAGGGACAGTGCCCACACCGTGGTTGTTGGCAGCGCCCTGGTGCGGATCGTGGCTGAGGCGTTCCAGAAGGGGGGAAAGGCACTGGTCGGCCGCGAAGTAGAAGCGAAAGTGCGGGAGTTGGTCGGATAGATACCTTGAAAATTGCCACATGACCTCTTGAATTTTCAAGGTATTGCTGTCATCTTTTTACGATGGTTACACGCGAGGACTCCCTCCAGTCCGTGTCTCTCCTCCTCCACGAGTTTCCTGTGACCGCCTTGCTCGGTCCCCGGCAATGCGGCAAGACAACCCTGGCGAGGGCACTGACTGCCGAACGGTTTTACGACCTCGAAAATCCCCGTGACCTCGCCGCGCTGGCCGAGCCGCAGACGGCTCTGGAACGCCATGAGGGCCTCGTTATCATCGATGAGGTGCAGCGCCTCCCTGAGCTGTTCCCTCTGCTGCGGCATCTGGTTGACCTTCATCCGCAGCGCCGTTACCTCCTGCTCGGCAGTGCCAGCCGCGATCTGGTCAGCCGTGGCGCCGAATCTCTGGCCGGGCGGATCGCGTTCTACCAGCTGGCTGGCTTTTCAGCGGCCGAGGTGGCACCTACCCTGGTGGACCCCTCGGCGGTCACCCGGCGTCACTGGCTGCGGGGCGGGTTTCCCCGCTCCTATCTGGCCGATTCCGACAACGGCTCGGTGCGGTGGCGTCAGTTTTACGTGCAGACCTTCCTCGAACGTGACCTTCCCGACCTCGGTCTCAAGATCCCGGCGCGTACCCTCACCCGGTTCTGGACCATGCTGTCGCACTACCACGGGCAGATCCTCAACCTTTCTGAACTCGGCCGGGCCTTCGGTATCAGTGAAGCCACCGTGCGCCGCTACCTCGACATTCTCGAAGGGACTTTTATGATCCGCCTCGTCCAGCCCTGGTACGCCAACACAGGCAAGCGCCTCGTGAAGGCTCCCAAGCTGTACCTCCGCGACAGCGGCCTCTTTCATACCTTGCAGGACATTGCGACCTTCGACCAGTTGGAGTCCCACCCCAAACTCGGGGCGTCGTGGGAAGGCTATGTGGTGGAGGAGGCGCTTCGGCACCTGGGAATCCGTGCCGAAGAAGCCGCCTTCTACCGCACCCATGCCGGGACAGAAACTGACCTCGTCTGGTCGAGAAACGGCAAAACCTACGGACTCGAGGTCAAGTACGGCGATGCGCCCCGCCTGACACCGTCCATCCGCAACAGCCTCGAGGATCTCGGTCTCGATCACCTCTGGGTGGTCTACCCCGGCGACACTTCGTGGGCACTCGACCCGCGGGTCACTGTCCTACCAATGCGTGATCTTTCGTCACTTCCCAGGAGCCCCGCATGACACCGAAACTCGAACTCCTTTCGCCTGCGGGCAGTTTCGAGAAACTCCGCTTTGCCGCCGAATACGGGGCCGACGCCGTATACGCCGGGGCCCCGTCCTTCTCCCTGAGGAACAAGGCCGAGAATTTTAGTCTCGAGGAATTTCATCAGGCCCTGCAATACCTTCATGCCCGAAACAAAAAGCTCTACTTGGCGGCCAACATCTTCTTTCACAACGAAGACCTGAAACCCTTCGAGGACTTCCTTCGCGAAGCGGTTCCCCTCGGCTTTGACGGCATCATCCTTTCCGACCTTGGCATGATCGACTTCGTACGCGAAACCTACCCTAACCTCGACGTGCACGTCAGCACTCAGGCCAACACCACCAACAAAGCCGCGGCCAGGCTCTACCAGAAAATGGGGGTGAAACGCATCGTCCTGGCACGGGAGCTCACCATGAACGAAATTCGTGAAATTCGCGATGCCGTTGACCTGGAGCTGGAGGCCTTTGTCCATGGGGCCATGTGCATCAGTTATTCGGGACGATGCCTTTTGTCCAACTACTTTTCCAGTGAATTGGGACGAAA
>JAIFLN010000115.1 GCA_020049045.1 Spirochaetota bacterium
ACGCCTCCAAACGCGATGTGTTTACCGGGGTGGTTTTAGGGGTACGCTGGGCGCTGATTCTGGGACTGCTGGTCAGTGTTCTGACCGTCATCCTGGGACTGGGACTAGGCGTGCTGGCCGCCTGCTGGGGCGGGTGGGTCGATGCCCTGCTCAACAGGCTTTATGAGTTCTTCTCGCTGATGCCTCTGATGCCGTTTTTGATCGTCGTTTCGATGGTCTACCGCCCCACCCTGTGGACCTTTCTTGTGCTGGCGGTTTTGTTCTTCTGGACTAGGGCCTTCAAGCCCGTGTACGCGCAGGCGCTGCGCATCCGCCACGAGGCCTTTGTCGAGGCCGGCCGCACGCTGGGGGCAGGCAAGGTAAGGCTGGCCCTGCGCTACGTCGTCCCCGCGCTTCTTCCCTACGGGTTTGCCGTCATGGCGCTGTCGGTTCCCGGGGTGATTTTGGCCGAAGCAGGGGTCAGTCTGATCGGGCTGGGCGACCTTTCCACCGTCACCTGGGGGCAGATGCTCCACGACGCCTGGACGCAGGGAGCCGTTGCCGGCCAGCTGTGGTGGTGGTTCCTCCCTCCCGGTCTGATGATCTCGCTGATGGGCCTGACCTTTGCGCTGATCGGCCGGGGGTTCGACAAAGTGTTCTCGCCCATGCCACACTCATGGATGAATCCGCTTCAAACGATCAACGTCGGCTTGAAAAATTCCAGCAAGAACTCATCGCTCAGAATGAGCGGCATATTGTCGCCTTCATTATTGCCGTCTGTTTCGCTGTGCTGGCGTACATCGGCTACGACTACCTGGCATTACCTTTGCTTTGGTCTCAACTGGTCTGGTGGAGGTTGCTTGCTGTCGTTTGTGGCCTGGCAGTCATTGCTCTGTTCTTGAAAAAGGTCATTTCTGGGCTGACCGCTTGGGCCATTTTCTTTGTCTATAATGCCTTGCACCTTGGTTACTTTGTCTCTCTTTACGACGATCCCATCCAACTCCTGGCTGCGAATGTGAATCTGAGTGCTGCCATGTTCATCCTACCTCTCGCTCTCCTAACGTACCCCCTCTGGTTCAGTCTCAGCCTGACGGCGATTTTTGTGGCTAACTACCTGTTCTGGAATGTTCTGGATAGCCCTCATTCGCTCGCGGAACTGATGATCAATGGAGGCACCTTTGTCGTCTTTGCAATACTGGTTTCGCTCCTTGGCCATTGGTCAAAAATCCGTTCTATCAAGCGAATCGCTGAGTTGAACTTGGTCATCGAAATCAAGAATCAAGAGATCCTCGAGCAAAATCGAAAACTCGAGCTGCAAGCCACGTACGATGCGCTGACTGGTGTCTACAATCGCGGTTTCGGGCTGCAAATCCTCGAGGATCGAATCCGGCTGAATCAGCGCGATGGGCTTGAGCTGACCATTGTCTATGTCGATGTAGACAATCTCAAGACGACCAACGACACGCTTGGTCACAAATTGGGAGACAGGCTCATCTTGGGCGTGGTCGAATCGATACGCAACGCCATTCGCGAGGCCGATTTGATTTGCCGGTTAGGCGGTGATGAGTTTTTAGTGGTCATGCACCATTGTGATCTGGAGGAAGCAAAACGCATCATGATCCGCATTGGCACTCAGCTGGAAAACCTTTCCCAAGGAAGTCCATTTCCTTATGAAATCAGCTGGGGCGCGCTGAGTTACGACAAGGACGAGTTCTCTACCATGAACGAATTCATCGAACAGGCGGATCACCTCATGTATGAAACCAAACTGGCAAAAAAGAAACGGATGAAAGAGAAAAAGCAGCGACTGTAGTCGGGGCACGGTCATGAGGTCCTTTGATCGGGCTGTTCGTGATTTTGTCGAAGGACTCAAAGTCAGGGAAATCGTCGCTCAGTCACAAGCCACCGAAGAGATCACCGAACTAGCCGAGGAATTGGAAAACTGGTGGAAAGAAAACAAGGATCGGTTCCTCAATGGTCTTAGTAATTGAGCCGTAAGCCCCCTCTGTCCAGGCAGTTGCTTGGTAGGCAAGAAGGATGGTGGGTTTTCCACCTCGCGAACCGGGGGCAGATCCGTCTTTCTCCGGCAACCCTCACTTGGCCGATCTGGTCAACGACTGCAACCATAATCAATAGCTTGACTATTTCATCAAAGGAAATTCAACCGTTATGAGGGTACCACTACCTTCTTCACTGTGAATTTTCAACCCTGCCGCTGGACCAAAGAGTAGTTTGATTCTTGCATTCACATTGGCTAGGCCGATATGAGAAGAAAGAGAAGCCGCCTCTCCCTGAAAAGAGTCGAGAATGAGCCGTAGCCGGTCAGAACTGATCCCCCGGCCGTTGTCCTGAACACCGAGAACCAGGACGCCCTGTGCGATCTTGCCCGTGATGGAAATCACGCCTTCCCGCCGTGTCGGTTTAATTCCGTGGGTAAAGGCGTTCTCAATCAACGGTTGCAAACACAGCTTCAGAACCGATTGATCCAGAAGTGAATCTTCAATCTGCCAGAACACCTCAAATTTCTTAGAATACCTAACCTGCAACAAATGGACATAAATAGCTGCATGTTCGATCTCCTGCCGGAGGGTAACCACGGCTTCTTCGGTTTCCATGCTCAAACGCAACAATCGAGCCAAATCGTGAATCATGAGGGAAACAGAGTTCTCGCCTCCACTCAACTCCATGGAACTCCATCGGATGGAATCGAGGGTATTGTAGAGAAAATGCGGATTGATCTGGGCCTGAAGTGCGGCTGTACGGGTACGGTCTAACAGAGACATTTGAGTCTCCATCTCTACTTTCAAGGTTTGATTCATTTGAATCGCTCGAACAAGCCCCGTTGCAATTTGACGTAATTCGTCTGGTTTCTTACCGTTTAAAAGACCAGGACTGGGGTCCGCCAGCAAATCCAAGAGATTTCGGATAGGTTGGTAGCTGGTCCAAGCCATCACAAAGGCCGCGCCAGAAGCGGCTAGCAGCGAATAAAAGGCTAATGCCAGTGCGGTATCGCGAATACTTTGCAGTCGACTGGAAAAAGAGGCAAGCGACAAATTCTGCTGGTATTGAAGATCCGTACTTTTCGAAACCCAGGCGGCTTGCACCTCCGTTCCCTGCGGTGTTTCCAGAAAGATAGGACCTTTTGTATCACCAGGCTTCATCGAATCGTTCAATAAGGAAACCTGCTGTGCCTCGACCCGAGCAGGGTACAAATCACTGCCATTCCCATCTCGAATGACAAAACCACCATTGGGCTCGCTCAAAGCAATCAGTTCTCGCAGCTTGTTGAGGCCAATATTGATAACGATGGCACCCATCCGTGTCGAAGTACCCGGCTTCATAATCGGCTTAATGACAGAAACCACTGGCTCATCCTCAAGGGAGAGGATACGAAACTGCCGGTAAGGCTCTCCATTGCTTTTGGTACGATAGTCAACCTTCCAGTTCTGGTCAAAGAAATGATCAATGGGAATCAGCAGTCCTGTCGTCAAAATAAGTTGACTCTTTTCGGAAAAAACAAAAATAGAGTACACAAATCTCTTGGTGTAGATAAATGTCTTAAGAACCGAGGTGATACTGGCGGCAGCACCCGATTCGGGAACGGCACTTCCCGCTTTGCCTGAATTATAAATGTCCGAGATTCTGGATTCCAAAAAGACATCGACTTCCGGTAACAAGGATATGGACGCTGCAATAAAATTCGCTTCAGATAATAAACTGTCTAAGCCTTCTGCTGTCCGCATCAAGTTGTCCATAGACTGCCTTCCGATTTCCTCCCTTACGGCTTGCATACTGCTGTTGGTAACAATCAGGGTCAGCACCATTAGGGGGAGGATAAACAACACGATGTTTAGAAGGAAATTTTTGATCAGCAGACTGCGGAATTTGTAGTTACTGACGTATTTCCACCACGGAGGACTCGGGCGTTTCATTTACTATGCCGGTATTCTGTGGGTGTCAAGCCCATTTGGTGCTTAAAGACTTTCGTGAAATATTTGGCATTTTTATAGCCTACCAAGGGGCCGACTTCCTGTATTTTATGCTGGTGCTTATCCAGCAATTCGACGGCAGCTCTTACCCGGATTTCAGTGAGATAGTCAATGAAATTCATACCCGTCTTTTCTTTGAAAAATCGGCTGAAATACACGGGACTCTGAAAAACCAAATTAGCCACATCGTCGAGAGAGATTTCCTTATAATAATTCACCTCCATAAACTGCTTCGCCTTAGCAATGATCAAATCAGCATAGGGCTTGGCATTAGAATTTTCTCCCGTAGAGGATTCTGTTTTCCTTGACGGAAATACTTTGGGCTGATCCTGTCTTAACTCAGTCACAAGTGATTCCTTAATTTCATGGAAAGCTCCACCGAGCAGTTCCAAATCGACAGGTTTCAGTAGATAAGCAGCTACATGGTAGTTAATGGCTTGCCGTGCGTACTCGAAATCACGATAGCCACTCACAATGACCACTTTGGTCGCCGGGCAAACTTTCATCAGAAACTCTGCGACCTCAAGCCCGGAAACAGTAGCCATACAGACATCCGTCAAAACGACATCGACCGGGGTCTCCTCAAGATACTCAACCGCACTTTCACCATCTTCAAAGCAAGCCTGAACTTGAAAGCCCAGGGCGTTCCAATCAACAAACTGCATGAGACCACGACGAATGGCTTCTTCGTCATCGATAATAACAAGGCTGAAGAGGCGACGGGGAAGTTCCACAAACTCACTATAGTCCCACCTCAGAACTGAGGAAAGAGCTAAACCGAATTTGTCAAAACTTGGCACCAAAGTAGAAAATGATGCCCAACCAAAAGCTCAACAAGTAGATTCTCTCCCCCCGATCTTGAAAAAGTAGCATAGACAGCCTGTGCGAACGGATTGATCATGAGCTATGAGTAAAGCGAGGGCCGCCAAGCCAGCAAGGCTAGGTCGTAACACACGCCGTGACATGGAATTGCTACTCCTATGCATTCCTGTAATTGTCGTTCTGTTTCTTTTCAATTACCTACCAATGGCCGGAATTGTCATGGCCTTCAAAGACTTCAAACCCTTGGATGGGATTTGGGGTTCGCCTTGGATCGGCATGAAGAACTTCGAGTTTTTTGTCCGGTCGGATCTGATCTGGAATGTGACCTTCAACACAGTGATGTACAACTTAGCCTTTATTCTGTTAACCCCGATTATTTCCGTCGGGTTTGCCGTCATGCTCAATGAAACTGGCAACCGTGTCATGGTAAAAGCGTATCAGACTCTCTTTTTCCTACCATATTTTCTATCCTGGGTTGTCGTCTCGATTATTTTTTACGCATTTTTGAGTACCGAAAATGGTCTGATCAATAGCGCGATTGCTGTTATTGGGATCGAACCCGTTTCCTGGTACTCAGAAATCGGAGCTTGGCCCTACATCATCCTTTTTGCAGGATTGTGGAACCAGATCGGCTACAACACCATTATCTACTATGCTGGCTTGATGGCCATTGATCCTGCGCTTTATGAAGCAGCGGCAATCGACGGTGCCGGACGTTGGCAGCGGTTCCTCCATGTCACACTCCCCATGCTTTCCAACCTTGTTGTCGTGATGATGATTTTGGGAATCGGAAAGATTTTCTTTGCTGATTTTGGGCTTTTCTACCAGTTACCCCTTCAGAGCGGCACCCTTTTGCCCGCTGTGGATGTCATTAATTATTTCACCTACCGAGCCTTGATGCAGTTAGGAGATTATGGGATGGGAACCGCCATTGGCCTGTATCAGTCCGTTATGGGCTTGATTCTGGTTCTTGTGACCAATTGGTTGTCTCGAAAAGTTACCAAGGGCGAACAAGGACTTTTCTAGGAAAGCAACAGCAAAAAGGAATGAATATGATAGAGAAAACTGGAAAAGACGTTCTAGTAAAGGTTCTCATGCACGGAGTTCTGGTGGGATTTGCCTTATTCTGTATCGTACCGATGCTGGTGGTCATTTCTATTTCCTTGTCTGATGAAAAAGATCTGTTAATCAACGGATATTCACTTTTTCCAAGAATTTTCAGTAGTGGTGCCTATGACTACATCCTCACTAGTCCCAATGCTCTCCTCAATGCCTATGGTGTCACTATTCTCTCGACAATTCTTGGTACCGTTTTCGGCGTTCTGTTCATGTCTATGGCAGCCTTTCCCCTTTCAAGACCCGATTTTCGATACAAAGGTTGGATCACGTTTTATGTTTTCTTTACGATGCTTTTCAGCGGCGGCTTGGTCCCGACATACTTGGTTGTTACCCAGGTTCTCCAACTGCAAGACACACTTTGGGTGCTATTCCTTCCTGTTTTTATCAGTGCTTGGAATGTCATATTGCTGATCAGTTTTTTCCGTTCTATCCCCTTTGAAATGGTGGAATCGGCAAAAATTGATGGTGCCAGCGAAGTCACTATCTACTGGAAAATCGTTCTGCCCATGTCGAAACCTGCACTGGCAACGGTTGCACTCTTGGTGGCTTTGCGCCTCTGGAACGAATGGTTCACCTCGATGCTGTATATCCGAGAACAAAGTCTGGTATCACTGCAATTCTGGATGCAGAGGGTCATGCAGAACATGCAGTTTCTATTGATGAATCAAGACGTGATGGGAGGTGGAGCGGCACTGTTGGGGGATTTGCCCAACGAGTCGGCCAGAATGGCTATGGCCGTGTTGGCCGCCGGTCCCATGATGTTCGTTTTTCCGTTTTTCCAAAAATATTTTGCGAAAGGACTAATGGTTGGATCAGTCAAGGGCTGATTGCTGGGCAGTGCCGTCGGCACATCTTAGCTACAGTTCAATGTTCAGAAGGAGATAGAAATGAAAAGAATCGCAGCAATGGCGCTGACGGTTACTATGCTGATGACGAGCGTCTTGGGATTCTCCAAGCCCGTTGAGTTGGTTTGGTATTTGCCGGGGGGCGGAACCTTTCCCTACACTGACTCCAAAGTCGTCTATGACGCCGTGAATGAAATTCTGGCTAAGAACCTCAATGTCGTCATCGACTTCAAGGTTCCCGGTGCTCCGGGTCAATACAATGACCTTATGCCTTTGAACATGGCTGCGGGCGAGAAAATGGACCTCATTTTCACCTCTCATTGGAGCAATAATTACGTCAAGGCAGCCAGTAATGGCCTGTACGCCCCACTCGACACCTTGCTGCCCAAGCTGGCACCGACCATTTGGAAGGACACAAAGGACATGTTGACCGCCGCCAAGGTTAATGGAAAGATTTATGGCGTTTGGGGGCAGCAGATCGCCGCCAAAACCTCAAATCTCAATGTCCGAGACACCCTGATCAGCAAATATGGGTGGGATTTTGCCAAACTAAAATCCCCGGCTGACATCGAGCCCATGCTAGCTCAAGTAAAAGCTGGTGAACCAGAACTCATTCCCCTCAGCACCCGAAAACCCGTCGCCGAATGGATGCTGCCATACCTGGGCATAACCGGTGTAGGAATTTTGCCCGAAGTTTTGGGAACTCGGGTCGATGATGGAAAAGTCAAAGTGTTCAGCCTTATCGACGATGCCAAATACCTGGAAATGGTGAATCTATCCCGTTCTTGGTATGAAAAGGGTTACCTGGCCAAGGATGGCTTTACCTACAGCAACGACCAGTGGGGTCAGATGAAAAACAGTGGTAAAGTGGCATTCGACTTTCATAACACCTGGAAACCCGGTGAAGAAGTTACACCCGCCCCCTTTGGAGGAATGCTTGTCACCGCTCCCTTCGGCCAATCATTCGTGGAAGGTCTGAGCATCATTGCCAACCTGACAGCCGTCAGTTCGCGTTCAAAGAACATTGAAACTTCCGTCAAGGTGATGGAGTACTTCTGGACCCACCCCGAAGTCTTCAACATGATTGTTTGGGGCTTGGAAGGTCGGCATTACACCAAGACCGCCGACGGCAAAATTCAACCCGATCCCAAGGCTGGCTACTTCACCAACTCTGCTTATATTTATGGCAACACGTTCCTGTCCTACCCGGTCGTGGGAAGCAATCCGGCGGCAGCCAAGATGACCTACGACTTGAACCAACGGGCCAAAAAAGCCAAAACCATGGGCTTCAGCCTCAATCTGGACAGCATCAAGACTCAGGTTGCCATGGTCACCTCAGTGAAGGATCAGTTCTATGTTCCTGTCGTCAACGGCTATATTGACCCCGTTGAGAACCTGCCCAAATATCGTGCAGCCCTCAAGAAGGCTGGTATCGACGAACTTCTGGCTGAAATCCAAAAACAGTTGGACGCTTGGGCCAAAGCCAACAACGTCAAGTAATCCAACCAAAGAATGACCCAAGCGGGGAAGACTCCATGAATCGAGAGCAAGCTTTTGAACTTTGTGTTGCCAAGACAAGGAACAACCTCAAGTCCATGCAAGGCCATTTGAGGGAATACCCTGGTCGATCTGATGGTCAGTATTTCTCAGGCGACCAAAGCAAGGCGCTCCCCTTGGGTCATATTTTTGGATGGACGCATTCTTTCTTTACTGGCATGGCCTATTGGTCCTTCCGGGCGACCAGGGAGGAAAGCTTTCTTCGCTGGATGAACCAGTTTTCCGAGGAGTACCGGCACAAAGTTTTCGATACCCCGATGGAAACCATGCACGACTTGGGTTTTCTCTATTCGCCCTACGCCGTGGCGCTGTTCCAGCACACGAACGACCTCGGCATGAAAGCGATCGCTCTTCGTGCCGCCGAAGTGCTGGCCATGCGTTTTGAACCTCGTGGGGGGTACTTGAGGGCTTGGGGGAGAATGGACAACCAAATTCCCGGGTACGTGAGTTCTGAACTGGCGAAAGACCACTTTTTCACCGAAAGCCGTGGGCTGGCCATCATTGACTGCATGATGAATCTTCCCCTGCTCTTTTGGGCTTCCGAGACAACAGGACACTCTTTTTTCCGGCAGATTGCCACGGTTCACGCCGATACCACGCTCAAATATTTCCTTCGTTCCGATGGTTCTGTCTGCCATGCATTCCGATTTCACGAAGAAACAGGGCAACCGCTGGGTCCCGCCAACTACTGCGGGTTCGCAACCGATTCGTTCTGGGCGCGAGGAACAGCGTGGGCGATCTATGGGTTTGCCCTCGCCTGGTCGTACACCCAAAAGAACGAGTACCTGGAAGCAGCCCAAAAGCTGTCCCAGCGGTTTGTCGATGAATGTGAACCCGATGGGATTCCACTCTGGGACTTTCGGTTGCCATCAGCGACCCCTGCCCTGTATTGCGGATCGCCCAAGTCCTGGATCGACTGGGATATCCAAGACCCCGAGAATATTAAGTTCAACCGGGACACCTCGGCTGCGGCCATTGCTCTGTGTGGAATGGCACTGGTCCTAAAAGAACTTCCCGACTCAGCGTTGCAAGCTTACTGTGACAAAGCACAGCAGTCGTTAATCGAGGTGTACATGGACCGGGATCCGGCAACGCCAGGAATTCTGACCCACCAAAACGGTATGAGAATTTCTAGCTGCATCGGCGACTACTTCTTTATGGAACTACTGGCTTCCCAGCTCTTCGGATTTGCCAAAGTTTGGTAAACCAGACCCTTTTAGGAGAAACCTTATGCCAGGCATGCCCGACCGTTTCGCAGAAATTGCCGCCAAAGAATCGCTCTATCGCGTTTCCGAGCTGACCACACCCACACCGCTTCCACCAGAAACACGGGTGTTACCCTGGAGTGATACTATACCCGAAAAGCTTGAGGAACGGTCGGTTTCATCAACTCAGGCAGAAACCTTGGCAAAGGAACTCGTGGAGTGCCGGAAGCGTTACGAGTCATTCCTTCAAGACCTCGCACCACCTCTTCCGTCCCCACGAAAACGACAAATTCTGCACCAGTTCCAATGGCGGGTTGAAACACCCTCGGACCGTAAGGGACTAACCAATGTGACCAAGGGAGAAGGTCATTGGGAAGAGGTCACAATTCCCCACTACGGCGGTCCTTTGGGCCATTTCTTTACGCTCTACCGTCGGGTTTTCAGCGTGGATGTCGGGGCTTTGGCCGTTCAGCAATACTGCTGGCTCCACATCAGCGGGGCTGATTATAGGGCTTCTATTTCCATCAATGGTACTTTTGTAGGGGAACACAGTGGCTTCTTCGCACCCTTTGAGTTTGACATCACCGAGTATCTGATCGAGGGAGACAATGTGCTCGTCGTTCGGTTGGAGAATGATTACACCACTACCGGAAGCACTGGTGATAACCCCGAAGTTGCCGGAAAGTCCCTCAAAGGCGGCAAAATTTATGCGGCAACAGGGCCTGGTTGGGATGACCCTCAAGTTGGCTGGCATCACTGCCCACCGGGAATGGGACTGTACCAGTCTGTGTATTTGGAATACCGCCCGGTGGTCTTCATCAGCGATCTTTCCGTTCGTCCCCTGCTCGATACCGATGAGGCAGAAGCCTGGATTGAGGTTTGTCAGTCAGACCTGACGCCAAGGCAGATCTCCTTTGATCTCCAGTTGTATGGACAGAATTTCAACTTTGCCGCGTCTGAGATACTACGCTATTCACCTACAGTGCAAAGAGCTATAGGAATGGGAGACAATCTGACCGAGGCGCGGCTGCGTGCTCTTGGAAAACTGAATGAGTCGATTCCTCAACACACCCTGCGGGGCACCCAACGGTACCTGTTTCGATTTCCCATGAAGGAAGCTCGGCTTTGGGAACTGGACACACCTTGGTTGTACCAGCTCCAAGTAGCCTTGCTCGACACAGACCAGCAGAGTCTCGATACCAAGGCCCGCCAATTCGGCATGCGCTCTTTCCGAATCGATGAAAACTCAACTCCGAAAAACCGAATGTACCTCAACGGTCGGGAAATTCGCCTGCGTGGTGCCAACACCATGGGCCATGAACAACAGTGTGTTATTAAGGGCGACTACCAGCAGCTGGTTGAGGACATTCTGCTGGCAAAGCTCTGCAATATGAATTTCCTCCGCTTGACCCAAAGGCCTGTTCAGGAAGAAGTCTACGACTATTGCGACAGATTGGGGTTGATGATCCAAACCGACCTGCCCCTATTTGGATGTCTGAACCGCTCCTTAGCCCTTGAGGCCGTTCGCCAGGCTTCTGAAATGGAACGGCTGGTCCGCTCCCACCCGTGCGTGATTCTCCTGAGCTACATCAACGAACCGTTTCCTGCTGGCGACAACATGCCCCAGCGCAACCTGACTCGCACCGAGCTGGAAGAATTCTTCACCATGGCCAACCAAGCTGTCCATTGGGAAAATCCTGATCGTGCCATCAAAGCCGTCGATGGCGACTATGACCCTCCGGGACCGGGACTCCAAGATCGGCACTGCTACAACCTCTGGTATAACGGCCATGGTTTGGAATACGGCCGTTTGAATAAAGGTTGGTGGATGCCTGTTGCGCCTGACAGTATGATCGGCTGTGGCGAATTCGGTGCCGAAGGCCTCGATCCCCCCGAATTGATGTACCGGCGCTACCCCAAGGCCTGGTTGCCACCATCTGCAACCGAGCCCTGCGGTGATTGGTCTCCCAACGCGATTGTCAGCGCTCAGACAGGGGCATTCCACTACATGTTTTTCGACACACCGGATACCCTGGAAGAGTGGTGCCGGGAAAGCCAGGAGTATCAAGCTTTGGCCGTCGGCAATATGGCTCGAGCCTTCCGGCGCGAAAACCGAATGAACAGCTTTGCCGTCCATCTCTTCATTGATGCCTTTCCGGCTGGCTGGATGAAGGCCATTATGGACAGTGAACGGGTTCCCAAAGCTGCCTATTTTGCGTATCAAGAAGCCCTGAAGCCATTGCTGGCAGACATCCGAACCGACCGCCACTCTTGGTTTGGCGAGGAATGGCTGGAAGCCGAAGCTTGGGTCTGTAACGATGGAGCCGCTCTTAACGGAGGGCAAATCGTCTATAGCCTGGAGTTAAAAAACCAGTTTCTCAGTGCAGGTATTTTGCCTGTTGCAATAACAGCCAATCAGGCTCAACGTGTGGGTCTTTTGCGTTCGCACCTGCCGAAGGTCAGGGAACGACAGACGGCTACCCTATATTTAAGCGTTCTTTCCGCTGAGAACAAGGTTCTCGCAAAAACCCAACAGCACTTTTCGGTATTCCCAGCTCCGAGTTCCGGACCGATAACGGGTGATAAGCCGGGTGAACTTTTGGTGCTCGGCCCGGTCACAACGGAAGCCTCCCATCTTGCGGAAACTTTACGATACCATGTGAGCACACTGTCAGAAGGAATTGCGATAGAGGAAAAACCTTTGATCGTTATCAGTGATGCCAACGCCTACTTAGCAAACAAGAGCACCATCGATCAGGCAGTCCAGCGGGGAGCCACCGCTGTTTTTCTTCCACTGGCAGAGGGGCACTTATCCATTGGTGATGGGTGGGTTGAGGTACGGCGTTGCGCTATGAATGCCCTGCATTTTGTCTCGAGGAAAACCGGTCATGCTATGGTTGCCGGTTTCGAAAAGAAAGATTTCTCCTTTTGGTATGATGAAACCTTGGGCTACCTTTCACCCCTGCTCAGTCACACCTTCACCGGTGATGCACAGTGGATACCAATCCTTCGCTCGGGCAATGCGGATTCTACCGGAAAATGGGGACCGGCCCTGGCGGCAGCGGAGCGGCGTTTCGGCGAAGGACGCTTCCGTGTGTGCCAGGTCTCCCTCGCGGGCCGACTCAAGACCAATCCGCCTGCCCGAATCTTTGCTGAAAGGCTTCTTCAAAAGAACCCTTGACAACCACTCAGTTCAACCGTATGGTTGAACCATGAAAGGAAAACCCGTCGACGATACCTCGGCCGAGAAGATCAAAGCCGCAGCCCAGGAGGTGTTTCTGGACAAAGGCTACGACGGGGCCACCATGCAGGCCATTGCCGACAAAGCCGGTTTCAACAAGGCCCAGCTCCACTACTACTTCCGCAGCAAGGACCATCTGTTTTTGATGATCTTCCAAAAGGAACTGCAGACGCTGATCCAGTCTCTGCTCCCCCTGGTTCAGGACGATGTGCTGACGGCCCGGGAAAAACTGGAGGGCTGGATCGACACCAAATCGCGCTTTTTGCGCCAGTTTCCCAAATTGCCCCTGTTCCTCATCAGCGAAATCCAGCGCAACCCCGACCTGATCAAGGGCTTTCTGCAGGAGATGAAGATTCCCATGGTGGACAAGCACCTGCTGGTCCTCAATGAGGATTTAAAGAAAAAGGGCAAGGACCTCTCGATGGAAGAGCTTTTGACCATGGTGTACTCCCTTCTGCTGTTTCCCATTCTGGCTGGTCCCCTGCTTTCGTTTCTCCTCGGGCTGACCCCCGAAGCCCTGGAAAAGGTGCAGAATCAACAGGTCGCCATCGCTAAAGACCTGCTGGACAGATATTTGTTTTAAGGCCAATGCCGGTGTTACCGGTTTTTTTTATCGTCAATTCAACCATTTGGTTTAATCGATTGGTTTGGAGGAATTTGTGAAGAAATTTTGGGAAGGGCTGCTGAAATACAGCTGGGGAGTCATCGGAGTCTTTGTCCTTGTGACGGGCTTTATGGTGTTAGGTGCCACGAAGATCAAACAGGATACCTCCGCCGAGGCTATGAACCCCGACAACAACGCCATCGTCGAGCTGAATGCCCGAATCGACGAAGACTTCAACGCCGGCAGAATGGAAATTCTGGTGCTGCACGCCGAAAACGTGTTCACGCCTGGGCATCTCAACGAGGTACGAGCCATCACGGCCGAGTTAGAAGGGTTGGAGGGTGTCAAAAAGGTCACTTCGCTGACGAATTCAAGCAAAATGCTCGAACAAGACGGTGTGCTGATCACCAGCGACATGGTGCCCGAAGACAACCCCAGTGAGGCTGACATTGCTGCTATCCGGCAGTACCTGGACTCCAACTATCTGCTGAAATCCGGGCTTCTGGCTGCCAAGGATGGCACTTCCACCAACGTGATGGTGGAATTCCTTGATAGCGTCGACATGCCTCGCCTGGCCGCCGAAATGGAAGCGCCGTTGAAGAACCTTTGGACGGGTACCTACGACATGACGGGCATTCCGACCATGGAGAGCTCCATGCTCAAAATGGTTCAGCGCGACCTGCCTTTGTTGGGAGCGTTGGCGCTGCTGATCATTCTAGGCATGTTCCTGCTGAACTACCGTTCCCTTTTGGGAGCCTGGATGCCCCTGCTCCAGATTGTGGTCGGTCTGATTTGGGGCGCCGGGGCCTTCGGCTGGATCGGGCTGAAGTTTCAGGCCTTGACCATCATCGGTCCCATTGCGGTACTGGCGGTCGGCAGTTCGTTCACCCTCCACCTTCTGGGGCGGTACTTCCTGGAGCTTTCCCACGGCACCGAAAAGCGAACCGCGATTGTGAATGTGCTTCAGCATACCGGGCTTGGGGTGCTGATCTCCGGACTGGCCATTTCGGCATCGATGCTGACCTTCTTGTTGTCCGATTTGCAGATGGTGCGCGGACTCGGCACGCTGACGGCCCTGGGAGTGGGAGCCAGCATGTTGTCCTCGCTGACCCTTCTACCGGCCCTGTTGTCCATCCTGCCTGCCCCCAAGGTGCGGGTGAAACTCGAAGGAACAGGATGGATGGGCGGCCTGCTCCGGAGCCTGGGGCACTTTGCAGGACACCATTCCAAGGGAATTCTAGCGACGGGAGCCCTTCTCGTCGTGGTGGCGGCCTTTGGCATCTTTCAGATTGTGCCCAACACCTCGGTCATCGCGTTTTTCCGGCCGGACTCCACCTTTGTGAAAGGAAACGAAGTGGTCAACAAGGTGCTGGGAGGTTCCACGTCGGTGCGCATGGTCGTCACGGGAGATTTACAGGATCCCGCCCTCCTCAAGGCTCTGCTCCAGTTCCAGGAGGAAATCCAGGAGTTTCCCGAGGTGGGACCCACTACTTCTCTGGCCTCTTTGATGCGTTCCTTGCACCAGACGCTCACCGGAGAGGAGGGTCTGCCTGGCAGCCGCGAACTGGTGGCCCAGGAGTTGCTCGTCTATCAGTCCTCGGGCAGTGTTGACGATATTACCTCACTGGTCGACCTGAACTACACCCAGGGTTTGGTCACCATTTTAGCCCCCCGGTTGTCGACCCACGAGACCCAGGTTCTCTTTGATAAACTGAGGGCAAAATCGGCCGAGCTGATCGGTGACAAAGCCAAGATAGAATTTGCCGGTGACATTCTGACCGAAACCGCGCTCGAGCAGGTGCTCCTGCACGACTTTGTCCTGAGTCTTTCCTTGGCCTTGCTGCTGGTTATTTGCATCGACAGCCTGATCCGCAGCGTGCGGGCCGCCCTGGTCACCATTCTGGTCTTGGCCGTAACCATCGTGCTGCAATATGGCTTCCTCGGTCTTCTTGGTCTTCCCTTCAACTTGGCGACAGCTTTGATGGGCGCGCTGGCCATCGGGGTCGGCGACTACGCCATCCACCTGACCGTGCGCTACATCGAAGACCGGCGCCGAGGTCTGTCCCCCGAAGATGCCATTGTCGAGACCTTGGCCACTTCGGGCCGGTCCATTGTGTTCACCGCCCTTACCATCGGGGGCGGGTTCATCGTATTGGGGTTCAGCGACTTTATGCCCGTGGCCACCTTGGGCAGCCTGATGGTGCTGACCGTGCTGATTGTGGGCGTCGCCACTCTGACGCTGCTACCGGCTGCCTGTGTCCGTTTTTTTAGAAATCCTGTCAAACTTTTGGAGGTCAAGAATCATGCGTAAGGTATTCCTTCTCTCCCTCACCTTCTCCCTGCTGCTAGCCGGGGCAAACCTCGCAGCCCAGAACCTGACCGGGGCCGAAGTGATGGCCAAAACCTTCCGGACGGCCAAGCCCCAGACGTCCATCATCACCATGGCGATGGTTATTGCGAAAAATAAGCAGACCCTTTCACGCACCTTCACCCTCTACGCCACGGGTGACAACACCAAGGGTGAGGCTGAAAAGTCCATTATGAAGTTCTTATCACCAGCCGACGTCAAAGGCTCGGGTTTTCTGTCGATCCGCAAGGTCGATGGGGCCACCGAAAGCCTGTTGTGGCTGCCGGCCATGGGGAAAGTCCGGCGCTTAAGCTCCAGCAACACGGACCAGGACTCTTCGTTTTTCGGGTCAGACTTCACCAACCGTGACATCAGCGGGTTTATCGAAGCCGATTTCACCTATGAGACGACGGGGTTTGCCGAGAACCGCTACCAGGTAGAGGCTCGCCCTAAAAAACCCATGGGCTATGAAAAGCTTGTTTATCACATCGACGCCACCTTGTTTACCGAATCGAAGGTCGAGTACTTCAAAGCTGGTAAGCTGATAAAGACCAAGGTTGTTACCTATACCGAGGTGCAGGGTTACCAGCAACCGGCCACCATCGTAATGACTTCCACCTCGGGTTCGTCCACCACTCTGACCCTGTCGGATTACCGTCTGGACACGCCCTTCACCGATGCAATGTTCACAGAACGTTTCTTGAAGCAGTAGGGGGATAAATCCATGCACCTGAAATTTTTACCGGCACTTTTACTCCTTTCGTGCACCTCAGGTCTGTTTGCCCAGACGTTTTCCGGAGCCCTTGAATCGGGGGCAGGATGGTGGCTTAACTCCGACGAACTCTTGCCTCTGCCTCAAACCTTCGAAGGCACGGTTGAAGGGAAAATCGGAAACCCCGAAGAACCAGCGGGGCAGTATCGGGCCTTGGTTCGTACCAGTTTTGACCCCATCACAGCCGCCTCGACGGTGGCCCTGCGAGAGGCGTGGGTCACGGCCTTCCTTGGTCCCTTCGACCTTACCCTGGGCAACCAGCTGGTAACCTGGGGGGTGACAGATGTTTTCACCCCATGCGACGTGGTGAACCCGCAGGACCGAAGCCTTCCCGTTGATGCCGAGAAGACCCCCGTACCTATGGGACGCCTGCTCTTCAACGGTGAGGGGTTCAGCCTCGATGCCGTGGTGCTGCCGTTCTGGATCGCCTCGGTGCCCACAGGGTTGGTGGTCACCGGCCAAAGCGTTGCCGACAACAAACCACGCTTCACCGCCGAGAATGTGCAGTACGGTGGTCACCTCAAAGGAACCCTCAACTGGCAACAGGGCTTCGATCTGGGGCTAACTGTCTTTCAGGGACGCAACACCCTGCCGAGGGTAACCCGCGCCGTGAAAGTCACCAAGGACTATGACCCTTTCACACTGGTTGGTGCTGATGCAGTGCTGGCACTCGAGGGGGGACTGCTGATGAAAACCGAGGGGAGTTACCGCTGGGTGACCGGGGCCGATACGGCCGAGGGCGTGGTTGGGCTGGAGTACAACCTCTTCGGCGTTAAAACCCTGGGAGAATACATTATCGACTGGTCTCAGGACCTGACTTCGGTGGAAGAATTCATCCACACCTTTGTCTTGGTAGGCAGCTTTGACCCCGACAGCCGGCTTTCGCTCAAGGCCGTAGGGGCCTGGAACCTCGACCAGAGCGGCTTGGTCTCTCCCCAAATGACCTACACCGTGGCCGATGGCCTGAAAGCTGAGCTGAAGGGGTTTATGTTTGTAGGAGCCAGCACCACGCGCTACGGGACTTGGTCTGACAATGCCTTGGGAGAACTGACCGTGAGGTATGCGTTCTAGGACTCCAACCAGTGGGAAAATTATTCCCGATTATTTCCCTTTGACCAAATTTTCCCACTGGACTTTGTCGAATTTACAGTTTAATGCTATATTATCCTTTCTATATATCTATTTTCTACTATAAAACTGGCACGGTTCTTGATTGAGATAGAAACAGGAAGGCTGTATGAAACACTGGTTTGTTGTGCTCTTTATCTTTGGTTCCTTTCTTCCGGCTTTTGCCGAAGAGACACTTTCTTGGACTGCTGTTGCCGCTCAGGTGCCGAAGCATCAAACGGTGGTTCTCGCCTCAGCGGCCTTGGCTATCGCCCAAGACGAACTTCAAGCCGAATTGAACTGGAAGGGCTTGAAGGTTAGTGCGCGCCCGGCTACCGAGTTTACCAGCGCGGACTTGGGGTTAGACTTTGTCTTTCCTCTGGGAACGACAGAAGCCGAGAGAGAGAAGAAAACTCAGCTCACGGAAATTTATGATCTTCGTCTACGGGAAGCCGAGGAAGCCTCGGGTAGTGCGACCCTTGATCTTTTCCGTAGCTATTCCGCCACCTACCTCGCTCAGGAAGCCGTACAGGTGGCCGTTGCAGACCGTGATTGGGTAGCTGCCAAGTTGCAAGCCGTCAGGCAGAGGGTACAACAAGGTACCTTGACGGCTTCCGCTGGATTGGCTGCCGAAGCAGATTTCCAGGATGCTGAAGCGGCCCTGACACAAGCCCGACTTGACCTTCGTCTCGCTTGGTTTTCTCTAGCCTTCAAAGCAAACCTGGAAACACCCCGAGGAGACCACGACCCCGGGTCCAAGGATCCGCTTGGTCTGGTCCCTCACTTGGAAAAGCCCGTTCAGGAGACCCTGCCTTCTCTAGGCTTGCCCATTGCGCTTATAACCTCAGCGAAACAACGAGCCTCTGCAGCTTTGGCTCAGAATCAGAAAATTGCTCGGGCGGAACGTGCTCTGGCCGACGCAGGCTCGCTAGACCTCTCTTTTGCGCCTCAGGTGAACTACGCCATGGAGGGAAGCTCCTTGGCTCTTGGCTTCAGCAGTTCCACTGGTACTATCAGCCTTGGTGGAGACTGGTCGGTCTATCAGGCACCGGCAACAACAACCGTGATAAAAACCACCTCGCCGGTACTAACCGCTTCCCTGCTTCTGACCTTGGATCTGCCAGGGGGCGTTGCCGCCCGGAATAAAGGGTTAGCCGAGGCGCTGGAGTTAGAGCACCGGCGGTTGGGATACATCGAGGCTACCCTAGAACTGGCAGTCCGCTCACGGTACGCGGCCTACCTCAAGGCGCAGGACAGCCTCGCTGAGAGTCAGCGTTCGATACTCTCAGCCAAGAGTACAACGGAAGCCTTCGCAACAAAGAAGAACGTGGGTCAGGCAACCCCCGAAGACGAGGCTGCCAATGCGGCCTTAATGGTCAGAACAGCCTTCAATGATACTAAAGCTCAGGTCAGCTTGACACTGGCATACTTTGAACTGATGGAAGCCGCATCGGCTTGGGAGAAAACATGAAAAAAGCAATAATTGTTCTTGTGATTGTTCTGGCGGTCGCGGCGGGGGCCTGGTACTTTTTCTTTGGAACCGTCGAAGTCAAGCCAACGGTGTCTACAACGGGACCCGTCACGGTCGCAGCAAAAAACGGCGTGGTTTCAATTGATGTTGACGGCGTTTCGGTGGTAGAGCCTTTCTCACAAGTCACACTCCGTTCATCAGCAGCCACCTCGGTCCGGAGCATTGTGATGGAGGGGACCCAAGTCTCCTCCGGAGCCCTGGTTGCCAGCCTCGATGACACTCAGTTCCGTAATACACTGGGACAGGCTGAGTTCACGCTCTCTCAGGCCCAGGTCGATCTACGCAAGTCCCAGTTGCTTCTGGACCGTGCCATCAAGGACCGCGCCGACAAAAAAGCCCTGTTGGAGGGAAAGGCCTTAAGCCCCGGGGACTTCGCCCTGGCAGAAGAAGGTGTCGCAAACGCCCGGTTGGCCCTGGAGACGGCCGACCTTAGGGTCGGTCAAGCGAGACTTGCCCTGGACCGGGCACGTTCCGAACTGGCGGCTTTACAAATCAAGGCACCGTTCGCTGCTACCGTACTGAAAACCTACGTTTCTCCCGGTGATCTGGTTTCACCCAATACAGCTGTGGCGCTGTTTGGAGACCTCTCCCGGGTCCGCCTCAGCGCGGAAGTGGATGAGAACGACATCGGCAAGATCGTTCTGGGTCAGACTGTCACCATCAGCGGTGAAACGATCGGAGAGGAATCACTCCTGGCCAAGGTGGAATCCATCAGTCCGATAGCCGAAGTGGTCAACAATATCTCGATCTTTCAAGTGACAGCTCTCGTCGACAACACCGAAGGCAAACTCCGCCCCGGTATGAGCGCGGATTTCTCCATCCGTATTGCCTCGGACAAGGGATTGGTCGTCCCTTCCAAAGCAGTCTCAACAGTGCGCAGCCGCAGTTACCTCGAGGTTGTTGAAAACGGCGAGGTCGTCAAGAAACGGGTTCAGAAGGGTGCCGATGACGGCCTCAATACCGTTATCCTGGAAGGTTTAACCGAAGGCGAACAAGTCGTGGTGCCGGGTGCCAAACCTGCAGCCTCTGCTGCCCCGGCAGCACCCGCCGCAACAGGCGAAAAGTCGGTGCTGCCGATCACCATTCCCGGCTCAGGTGGTGCTAAATGATCGAAGTCAGTTCCCTGAGTCGGCATTACACCATGGGACCAACCGTTGTCAAAGCGGTGGATGATATATCCTTCACCATCCAGTCGGGAGAATTCGTTGCTATTGTAGGCCCCAGTGGTTCGGGAAAAACCAGCCTGATGAATATTCTGGGCTGTCTTGACTCTCCCACTGCCGGAAGCTATCAGCTGGCCGGTGAAGAAACCTCAAAGCTCAAGAAGGACCAGCTGGCGGAAATCCGGAGCCGGAGAATCGGCTTTGTCTTCCAGAGCTTCAATTTGCTGCCCCGTGAGTCGGCGCTGGAAAATGTCGAGCTCCCCATGATCTATCAGGGGGTGAGCCGAAAGACAAGACGGGAACGGGCCCTGGCAATGCTGAAAAAGGTCGGGCTCGACGGTCGCGAAGGACATCTTCCCTCGGAGCTTTCCGGAGGCCAGCGCCAGCGTGTTGCTATTGCACGTGCGTTGGCAGGGGAGCCCTCTATCCTTCTTGCCGATGAGCCCACGGGGGCGTTGGACACAAAAACAGGGATTGAAATTATGGAATTGTTTCATACCCTTCACCGCGACGGTGCGACCCTGATTCTGGTGACCCACGATCCCAAGGTAGCCCGCCAGGCCCACCGCGTCATTCAGGTTCAGGATGGAAGAATTCTCGCCGATGTTCCGGCAGGGGAATGGCAGCTATGACCAGCAGCGCACTCTATGAAAATGTCAGAATGTCACTCCGAAGCATCCGGGCTAACAAGGTCCGTGCCTTTCTGACCGCCCTAGGCGTTATGATCGGAACCGGTGCGGTTATCGCCATGCTGGCACTGGGAGCCGGAGCCCAAAAGTCGGTGGAGTCCAGCCTGGAGTCCCTCGGATCGAACCTCCTTCTCCTCTATTCCGGGCAACCTAAGGGAGGCAGTCTGGTGCGACGCAGCACCACCAATATCGTGCCAACCATCACGGAAGCCGATGTTGAAGCCATCAAAGCACTGGGTCCTGAACTGGTTGCCCTGACGGCACCTGAGTCCAGCGCCAGCGGCCAGGCGAAATTCGGAAACACCAGCATGACGGTGACCATTGTCGGCACCGATATCGACTACCCTTCCATCCGCAACATTCGCCCCGTGGCAGGAGATTTCTTTCTCACCTCTGACGTGGACAGCCGCAAAGCCGTGGTCGTCATCGGGGCTCAGCTCTACGACGACCTGTTTGGTGGAACCGGCGACCCGGTGGGCCAGAAGCTGCGCCTTAACGGGCTGAGTTACCGGGTGGCAGGAATGATGGAGCGCAAAGGAAACACCACCACAGACTCTTCCGTCTTCATTCCGATCAGCACCTACCAGCGCTATATTTCAGGTGCCAAAGAATTTGCTCTTGTCAATATTCAGGCCGGCAACTCTGATCAGATGCGCGAGGCGCAGTCGGCCATCGAGAGCACCTTGTTGAGGCTCCATAAAATACCGAACATGGACGCTGCGGACTTCTACGTTGCCAACCAGCTCGATCTGCTCGATACGCTTCAGGGTGTGGCGGGAACGTTCACCCTGCTGCTGGGCGGAATTGCCGCCATCAGCCTGATCGTCGGAGGCATTGGTATCATGAACATCATGCTGGTCTCGGTGACAGAGCGGACCCGTGAGATTGGAGTCCGGATGGCACTAGGTGCCAAGACCAATGATATCATCGCCCAGTTTATGACCGAAGCTATCATCCTTTCGGTGGGTGGCGGGCTGATCGGTGTCGCCATCGGTGTAGGTTCGTCCTACGCCTTTTCCCTCTGGGGAGGGTTGGCCAGCACAGTGGAACCCTTCTCAGTGGCCCTATCCTTCGGCTTCTCCCTTGTGATCGGACTGGTCTTTGGCGGCTACCCTGCCTACCGCGCCTCACAGCTCGATCCCATAGAGGCTCTACGTTACGAATAGAAAGGCCAAGTGGCCATAAAGGAGTTTTCCCATGAAAAAGATTTTTGGTATTCTAGGCCTTGCCCTGATGGTGAGTGCCGGTCTGACGGCTCAGACCACCCAGGACCCTGTTTTAGCAGCGGCCAAAGAGAAGCTGGAAGTTGTTTATGATTTGGGCCGGGTCTACGGCTACATCCAAACCATGGACAAGGAGCAGAAGAAGCTGGCCTTGACCGCTGCCCAGGTAAAGTCACTTCTGGCAACAGCCGAGAAAATCCGCGGCATGCAACGCATCGAGCCCAAGGTGGGAGAAGCCATGCTTACAGAAATCGAAGATAAGGTCCTGACCGATGCCCAGCTGACTTTCGTTGACAATCTGGCCATTTCCCGGTTGAGTGAACGCACCTCAACCCAGGGCAGCGGCGCCGGGGCGGCGGGTGGAACCAGTCCCATTCAAACCTACCTGAACGGGGGGGCCTTCAACCCCATGCTCGACACGACAAAGACACTGGGTAAGGACTTCAAGGCCGCCGTCGACTACCTCAAAGCAAAAAAGTAAGAAATCTGCTATAACAACCGATAAAAAGTGTTGGGGGCTTCCTATCCGCATCTTTTATCGGTTCTGCAGTGCTTCGCTCTTTTGTCTTTTCGTCGGCCTCACCCCTGTGCAGGCAGCCGTTTCCAGCGACCCGTTTTCGTTCGGGTTACGGGCGGCCGGCCTGCCCTTCCCTTCGGTGACCCGGTATACCCTGCAAAACGGTGATACGGTTTCCAGTGTCGCCCAGCAGTTCGGCATCACCTCCGAGACCATCTTGTCCTACAACCAGATCCAGTCTCCCCGGTTCTTGCGGGCCGGCCGGACGCTTCTGATTCCTGCACGCGACGGGTTGGTCGTCACCCTGGACCAAGCCAGGTCGCTCGAATCCCTAGCCGCCACCTACCAAGTCTTCCCGGCCACCATCCGTCTGGCCAACCAAATTCCTGAAACGGTTAAAAGCGTCCGGGGAAAGGTGTTCCTTCCCGGGGCCCAGGTTGACCCGGTGGAAACCCGTCTGATGCTCGGGCAGTATTTTTTCTGGCCCACCAAGGGCGGGCGTATCAGCTCCTATTTCGGAAAAAGGGATGACCCGTTCACGGGTCTGAAAAGCACTCACTCCGGGGTGGATATCGCCACATACCACGGGGCGCCCGTGCTTGCGGCCGGCGACGGCGTCGTGACGGCTACCGGGTACAGTCCGATTCTGGGGAACTACATCCGAGTTGACCAACCCCAGGGTTTCGCCTCGATTTACGGCCACCTCAGCGTCATCCTCACCAAGCAGGGCCGACGGGTGCAGGCCGGCACCCTGATCGGCAAAGTGGGGAGCACGGGGTATTCCACCGGCCCCCACCTGCATTTTACGGCCTATCGGTACAACAGACTTCTCGACCCTATGAAACTATTCAACTAGCAGGGAAAGGCTGCCGTCAGGACCGACAACAAAATCACGCGCAGACCCCGCGACTTCCTGCCAGCTGCCTTCGGGTGCGTAGGGGCCGGTACGGCGGTACACCGCTCCCCGATCATTGATGACCCAGGGCAAGCCCTCCTGATCCATGGCGATGCGCACCGCCGCACCGTCGACTTGTCTCCAACGCCCATCGGCTTCTTGGTACCAGATACCGAAGCCCCCTGGACCTTTCTGGCGATCGAGCCGCCACACCGAGTTTTTTGACGGGTCAAACGCCAGGTCTGAAGTAGGAACCTCCGCAGGCTTGGAGGGGAATGGCAAGAAGAACCCTGCGGTGGACTCTTTGTTGGCCGGCTGGGAGAGAAAAAACATCGTGATTTTGCCTTTGTCGGTGACAAGGGTAGGAACACCCGAAGCGTCGACGACAAGCCTGACCGCGCCCGCATCGATGGTCTTCCAGTCCCGCCCGTTCCAGAACGCCACATCAAAGCCCCCTTCCCGGGGGGTGGTGCCGATCTTCCAGACGCTACCGTCCAGACCATGGGCTACCTGGCGGGCCTGACCGGGTGCCGGTACCCTCGTCGCCTCCGCCACAGCAGGGGCAGCAGGCGCGGCAACGGCTGCAACGGGCGAGTTTGGGACCTCGGGGGCCTCAAAGAGGGTGATCGCCAGAATTTTTACGTTGGGATTGTTCGGAAGCCGCAAGGCCGTGGCCGCGCCTCCCTTTTGAGGGCCAACAGGCACGGCGTATTTGTATAACGAGGCCCCAAGGAACACCTTGCCCCCGCTGGGTGCCAGAAGGAACGGAGCGGTCTCGACCAGCTCGTCCTTTTGTGCGCTGTCCGGCGAGAGCCAGTCGGCAATGTCAACGGTGGTCTTGCGGACAGTTCCATCGGCAAATACGGTTTCAAAAGCCACAGCTTTTTGCACCCCCTTCGTCGACAAAGCCAGCACCCAGGCCTGGCTGTAGCGTCCCGGAGGCAACTCAACCGACTGGCCCCGGCTTTCGACGGCGTTCTTGCCGGCCACGGGCCCGAGTTGAAAAACAGGCCCGGAAGGGTCGAAGATCAGGCCTTCCCAGCGGTCGGCCACCAAGGAATAGCCTCTGCCGTCCAGACCAGGAAATTTGGTGGGCAAGCCATCCTGACGGAGCGCACTTTGCAGGTTGAAGCTTGCGGCAAGCGGCAGAGGATGCTGAAGGATTCGGGCAGCGGGGGGCTGCACCGGGTCCAGGCCCCCCACGGCTCGTTTGCCGTCCACCGGGGGGAGCAGGCTTGCCGCATAGAGCCGGATCT
>JAIFLN010000161.1 GCA_020049045.1 Spirochaetota bacterium
CGTTCTGGGTCACGTCCCACCAGGCCCAGGACTGAACGGAATCCTGAAACGATTCCAGAAGCGATTCCAGATGGTAAGAGACCTTGAGAAAGTGCTGCCGGGCATACTTCTCTTGAAGAATGGTCAGCGAATGCAAGGTTTCGGACCGGTAGTTTTGCAGCTGAACGTTGATCAGGACAAAAACAAAAACCAAGCCCAGCACAATGAAACCGACCAAGGTGGTTGTGGCATGGAAGAGGAATCGGGTCTTAAGCTTTAGAGCCATAGAAATAAAAGTATAGCGGGTGTTTATTGGAATTCAACGAAAATATATGACTATTTTTATCATCTATTAGCCCGGAGCGAAAGATGATAAAAAGACATCACATCGTGGATTTCTCCATTCTCAGGGGAGAAAAACGGGTTGATCCTGAGGCTGTCTTTCAAAGGAGGACACATGAAAAAGATGATTCTGGCCGTCTGCGCCCTGGCGCTGGTGGCGGGCCCCCTGGACGGGTACCGATTCCAACGCTCCCATCTGGCAGGCTGCCCAGAAAGAGTTCATGCAGAAGTACCCCAACGTCAAGCTGGTGGACGAATCGGTGAATGAAGAAGCCGCCTACAACAACAAGTTCAAGATCGACTTGGCCACGGGAAACCTTCCGGCCATTTTCGGCGTCAACGGCATCCTTTTAGCCGTGGAATATGCCAAAAACGGCTTGCTGCTGAACGTTGAGCCCTACATGACCGCTGACAAAGCCTGGTCGGGCGGCCTGGTTGGCGGAACCGTCAACGCGTTGAAATTTGACCAGTACGGTGTGAAAGGCGTTTATGGAGTGCCCACGGCCAACGCCATCGAGGTCATGTACTACAACACCGACCTTTTCAAAAAGGTCGGCATCGCCAAAGTCCCGGCAACCTATGAAGAACTGCTGGTGGCCATCAAGAAGCTCAAGGATGCAGGCATCACCCCCATCGGTGCCGGCGGCAAGGACACCTGGCGGGTCGGACACATTCACAACGCGCTGCTCTACAAGACCACCGGCGTCGAGAAGGCCGTGGACCTGGGTGTGAACCGCAAAGCCAAGTGGACCGACAAAGACGTCCTGCAGTCCTTGAATCTGCTCAAGGACCTCAAGACTCTGGGTGCCTTTGACAAGAACTTTGAAGGCATCGACTACGAATCGGAAAAGGCCGCCTTCCTGTCCGGCAAGTCGGGCATGGTGTTCAACGGCACCTGGTTTATGGGTGAAGTCGAACAGTCGGCCATCAAGGACAAGATCAAGGTCTTCCTGTTCCCACCGATGAAGGACAAACCCCAGTTCAAGGACCACAACATCGTGTTCCCCCAGAACCTGTCGATCAACGGCAAAATGAGCCAGGACGAAAAGGATGCCGCCGTGGCATTTATGAAGTACTACTCGTCCAAGGACATCCAGACCCGCATGGCCTACGACACCAAGAACCTGCCGGCCCGCAACGACATCACCCTGGATGCCAAGAAGACCGGTGAACTGTTCAATGAAGTGAACAAACTGGCCGGAACGATCAAGGTGGGAGGCTCGGACAGCTTCGGTTACGACCCCCTGGCTTCGATGCAGGACCGCACCCGCAACTCGTTCATCGGCATGCTGCTGGGCAACACCCCTGAGGCGGCCGCCAAGGAGATTCAGGGCGAAATCGACGCCAACAACTAATCATTGCAACCAAAGGAGGGCTCCATGGAAAAATACTACCGCAACCCGAAGTTCATCTTGCTGTTCCTGGTGCCCGCCTTTGTGCTGTACGCGGCCTTTGAGCTGATTCCCATCGTCCAGACCTTCTGGTTCTCGGTCTATTCGTGGTCGGGCATCCACGGGGTGCCCATGAAGTTCGTCGGCTGGAACAACTACGTCAGCCTATGGAACTTTCCTGGATTCTGGCAGTCCATGCAGAACATTGTTTACTACGTTCTTCTGAGTCTGGTGATTCAGATTCCCATCGGCTTTGTGTTAGCCGTTTTGCTGAGCCCGCAACCCCGGGGTTACCGGTTCTTCAAGACGGCCTTTTTCAGCCCCTTGGTTCTGTCCATCACGGCCGTCAGTTTGATGTGGTACTTCATTCTGTTTCCCAACGGCGGTGTGCTGAACAACCTGCTCACCGCAGTGGGGCTCGAAAGCTGGACCAAGAACTGGCTGATCGACAAAGACACCGCTATGACCTGGGTGATTGTGGTTACCGGCTGGGTCAGCACCGGTTACTACACCACCATTTTTTTTGCGGCCATCACGGGCCTTCCCGACGAAATTCTTGAGGCAGCGGCTCTCGACGGGGCAACGGGCCTGAAAAAAATCACCCGCATCGTGCTGCCCATGATTTGGGAATCGGTGAAAACCTCGGTCATTTTGGTGGTCACGGGAATTCTGAAAACCTTCGAGATTGTGTTCATCATGACGCAGGGTGGACCCAACGGGCTGACCCAGGTGCCGGTCACGCTGATGTACTACGAGGCCTTCAAGTACGACCACTACGGCCGGGGCAGCGCCATCGCTGTGGTGGTGTTCCTTATGAGCATCGGGCTCACCATCATCAGCCTCAGGCTGATGAACCGCGAAAAGATCGAGTATTGAGGAACCCTATGCTTGCACCCGCCCGCCTCTTCCGCCAGACGGTTTTATACCTGTTTCTCGCTTTGTACGCCCTGATCTCGCTGTTTCCCATGTATTTTGCCCTGGTTTCTTCGTTCAAGACCACCACTGAAATCTTCAGCAATTCTTTTGCCCTTCCCACCCAATACAACTTTGACAACTATGTTCGCGCCTGGGAACTGGCCAATGTGGGCACCTACTTTTTCAACTCGGTGCTCCTGGCAGTCGGCTGTACCGCCCTTCTCGGCATCGTTGGCGCTATGGCCTCCTACATCCTGGCCCGGTTCCGCTTCCCCTTCAGCAATACGGTCTTTGTATTCTTCGTGATGGGGATGATGATTCCCGTACACTCCACCATCATTCCCCTGGCCTTCAACATCGGAACCTTCGGACTGCGGGACAACATGCTGGTGCTGATTCTGGTTACCAGCGCTTTTTCGCTGTCCATGACCATCTTCATCGTGACCGGGTTCATGAAGTCCGTTCCAGGATCGCTGGAAGAGTCGGCCGTGATGGACGGCTGCACGCACTGGCAGGTGTTCACCCGCATTGTGGTGCCGCTGTCGATGCCGGCCTTGGCCACCGCCTCGGTGTTCAACTTTCTGGGAGCGTGGAACAACCTGCTGTTCCCCCTGCTGTTCATCAGCAGCAAGACCAATATGCCCCTTTCGTACGGACTGCTGGCCTTTTTTGGGGAACGGCGTGCCGACTACGGCGGTGTGATGGCAGCCATTGTCATCACCATACTCCCGCCCCTGATTGCCTATGTGCTGTTGCAGGAAAAGGTGGAGAAGGGACTGACGGCCGGCGCGGTCAAGGGCTGAACCATGGTATTCTGAGCCATGCTCTCGATTGCCTCCAAGCTCAATGTCGCCAGCCTGCTCATCCTCACTACGACCATATTTACTGTTGCACTTCTGTCCAACGCGGTCTCGGGGAACATGATTATCCAGAAGACCACCACCTCGTCTGAGCAGACCCTCGAGACCATTGCCCGGTCGCTGGATGTTCTGTTCAGCCATGCCGAAGATCTGGCCAAAATCGCCATTGCCAACGACCGGGTTCAGGCACTGCTGCAGCAGTCTGACCGGCTTGATCCTCAGGCGGCCTTTGAACGGGAGTTCGAAGTCCGAACCTTTCTCGATACGGTGATCGAGCCGCGCAACACCGTCTCCTCCATGGTACTTTACGGCCGCGACCAAGTGCTGGCAGCCTCCGTCTTCATCAAGAGTTCCGAAGCCGCCCGCAGTACCATCCCCTCCGAGGGAACCTTGTCCATGGTGAAGCGGCCCCTGGAAAAAATGACTTGGGTGGGGTTTCATCCTGTCCCCTACGAAACGGATCATCCGGGCAGCTGCGTTTCGCTGGTCAGGCCCATCTTCGATCTGCGCAACTACACGAATGTCGGCGTCCTGGAAACCAATATTGCCGAAAAAACCATCACCTCCATCTACTCGCAGATCCAGTACGGAAAAACGGGCCGGTTCTTTTTCCTCGATGAAAACGGCACAGTAGTGTCGTCGTCGCATGCAGACGAAATTGGTACCGTGGTGGCAGGCACCGCTCCAGGCAGCCGAATCCTTCTCGAGGAAGGCCGGAATCGGCTCGTGACCGCTCTTTTCTACCCCCGTTTTGGCTGGACCCTGGTCGGTTCGGTTCCCCTCGATGAGCTACTGGCCGACACCAATTGGGTCACCATTCTGATTTTTCTGGCGGGTTTGGCCTGCCTGCTGCCCGGCATGGCGGTGTCGTACTTGGTGTCACGGTCGATTACCCGGCCGCTTGCCCGGCTGTCGCGTTTGATGGCGGCGGCAGGCCAAGGGGACCTGGAGGTACGGGCCGAACCTCGGGGCAGCGACGAGGTTTCCGTGCTGGGCGTCAGTTTCAATGCCATGATTGGACAGATCTCCAACCTGCTGGAAAAGATCGAGGGAGAACAGCGGCAGAAGCAGGAGTACGAGCTGGCGGCCCTTCAGGCGCAGATCAATCCGCACTTTCTGTACAACACCCTCGAGAGCGTTTGTTCTTTGGCCCAGTTGAAGCGTAACGACGACCTGTTCGATATGGTCAAAGCCCTGGCCCGTTTCTACCGGTCCACCCTCGGGGACGGCCGCAGCCTCATCAGCCTGCGGGAAGAAGTCGAACTGGTCCACCATTACCTGGTGATTCAGAAGATTCGCTATGGAGAGAAATTGAACTTCACCTTTGCCGTGGACGATGCTGTTCTCGAGGCACCCCTGTTGAAACTGACCTTGCAGCCGCTGGTGGAAAACGCCCTCTACCACGGGCTGCGCGCCAAGCCCGGTGCCGGCCATATCACCGTGGAAGCCCGGGTCGAAGGGGACGATGTGTTGCTTTCGGTCACCGACGACGGTGTTGGTTACGACGAGGTTAACGACGGCTTACCGCACTTCGGGCTTTCCAGCATCCACGACCGCCTGCGGCTGGCCTATGGCGATCGGTACGGATTGAGACTTTTCAGCAAACCGGGTCAGGGAACCAGGGTCGAAATCCTGATCCCCTCAGGGCCGGTTTCATGATCCCCGTTTTGATTGTTGATGATGAGTTTCTTCTGCGGCAGCTCATCCGCAATTCGCTGGACTGGGGACACTACGGCTTCACGATTGTAGGCGAAGCGGAAAACGGCGAAGAGGCCCTGGAAAAGATCGTCAGGCTTCAACCCAGCTTGGTTCTGCTGGATATCAACCTACCCCTGCTCAACGGCCTTGAGCTTGCATTTTTGGTCAAGGAACGACACCCCTCTGTGCGGGTATTGATTCTGACCGGCTACGACGACATCACCTACGTCAAGCAGGCCCTGCGGGCAGGGGTGGCCGACTACCTGCTCAAACCTCTCGACCCCAAGGTTCTGATTCAGGCACTGGGAGAAATCAAAAAGCGCTTTGAAGCCCCGGCGGCGAACCCTGCGGCACTGTTTCCACCCCTGGAAAACATCTTTTCAACGGTAGTGCCACCCGGCTACCTTGTGGGAGTTGCCGAAGCCGCCCTGGCCGACGCCAGCCCTACCCTGCCCTTGCTGGCAGACCGACTGGCCCTGGGATTGAACGCCGAACCCCCTTTGCAGTTCTTTACCGAGGGAGGGAACCGGTTGTTTTTTCTAGCCCAGGCTAACCCTCAGGAAGCCGACTGGCGGCTTCGGGGCGTCAGGTACGGGAGTGACTTAGCACTGCGCTTTTTGAAGGAGAAGGGATTGCCTCCTCCCACTATCGGGCTGAGCACCGTGAAAACCGCAGGCACCGAACTGCCTCAGGCCTTGGAAGAGGCCCGCAAAGCCCTGGACAGCCGGTTCCACCAGGGGCCAGGGCAGGTTTTCCTCTACCAGGAAGCCACCAACGCCACGGCCGGAAGCCAGCGGAATTCCTTTGACCGGGCCGCTTTTCAGCTTTTACTGCGAAGCAGTGACCTCGGTCGGGCCAAACAGGTGGTCGAAGCCTATTTTGAGGATGCGAAACGAAATCAGTACCCGGCCCACCAGGTGCGCATGCAGGCCATCGAAATCGCCTCGGCAGTGTTGGAACACCAAAGAGAATCCTCTGAGGAAGGCAAGGAAGACGACGTTCTGGGACACCTGCTGGAAAAGGAGACCCGACAGGAACTGCACCAGTTTGTGCTGGAACTCACCATCCGCAGCCTGGGGACCTCGGACCGGGGCACCTCCCGCAGCCGGAAGATCGTTCAGCGGGCCCAGGCCTTCATCGATGCCTCTTTTTCGAATTCTTCCATCAATCTGGAGTCGATTGCCGTCAAGATCGAGGTCAGCCCCGGCTACCTGAGCAGCGTCTTCAAGGCCCTGACCGGCCTTTCTGTCATTGAAGCGCTGACGGAAACCAGGCTGATCCACGCCAAAAAACTGCTCGACGAAAACCCGCTCATCCGGATCCACGAAGTGGCCGAACAGGCCGGCTACAGCGACGCCTTCTACTTCAGCAAGGCCTTCAAAAAACGCTTCGGGATCTCCCCCACCCGGTATCACGAGCGGGGGTGAGTTTGATGCTGAACTGCAGTATTGCCGGGTGATACCGAAGTGCTTTTGGGTTCCATTCCCATGGAAGACCTGGATTTGACCCTTGCGCCTCCCTACATCAGTAAAAAGAAGATCAAGTAGTGAAGTTCGACAGTAATGTTGACTTCGGCCAGATCGAGAGGAAGACGACACGCAGTACGGCCAGGGTCACTTGTGCAGTCTTAGGTTCTTTCCAGGTAGGCACGAACACGACGTTGTGCTCGGTCGCCGTTTCAAAAGGCCTTTGGGGACGCGAAAGCCCTCGAACTCTCTCACGAGTACAAGATTTGCGGCTTCCTTTCGCTGTGCAACGGCTACAAAGCGTTCTATGCAGAAACGACGCCATATATCCACGCCATGGCCCGCGCTCTCACGCAACGCATGCCCGCCTCGGACTACCGGCAGTTTCTTTCGTGAGTCCGCAGGTCGACCTCAAGACGACGCCTGGTCGATTGTTTGTCGGGGCAGTCTGGCCGGCTTTCCCGGCCCGGACCTGAACCTCCGGCAAACCCGGAGCGAGTCACTCTTGTCGTCGCAGCGAAATTGTGTAAAATGCCGGTAATTACCGGTTGTATGTCGCTGTGATCGGAGGAGTCGAAAATGAACAACGCAAAGCCACTTTACCGGGTGTGGGTGGAAGGAGCAGATTTGCCCGTTCACGTCACGCCCAGTTGCCACTTCGTCTTGGTCGGGAGTAAGGGGACAGTCCGCATCCGGGTGGAGCCGCTTGTGCCGAAGGCAACCTGCGTGGTTCGACCTTGGCGGTTGGGCTTGACTCCGGAGCGGGATGCCGAGGGATGTTTGACCTTTGACGTCACGTTTCCCGAAACGGTGATCCTGGAGTTTGACGGCGACCTGAAAACACCCCTGTTCCTTTTGAGCTCGCCCGAGCTGGATCCCATTCCCGTCGGCGACGTGTTGGCGTTCAGTCCGGGGTTCCACAATGCGGGCACGATCACGATGCATTCGGGGCAAACGCTCTACTTGGCACCAGGAGCGTGGGTGCAAGGGATTATCCAGGCCGATTCCTGTGACGACCTCCGCATCTGCGGCTCCGGCGTCCTGGATGCGGTTGACCCCGAAATCACCGACGACAGGGCTTTTGATCAGCCCCGCCACAACGCCATTCTCTTGTCCCGGTGCAAGAACGTTCAGCTTGAGGGCATCACGATTCTCAACGGTCCCGGCTGGCATGTGGTTCCGGTTGCTTGCGAGCAGGTCGTCATACAACAGGTCAAGATTATTGGCCATCTTGGGACCGGGGACGGTATCGACGTGGTGGGCTGCCGGCATGTGCGGATTCAAGACTGTTTTGTGCGGGTCAAGGACGATTGTGTGGCCATCAAGGCCGTGGACTACCAGTTTCCGTTTGGCGAGGCCGACGTGATCGATGGCGTGGTGGAGCGTTGCGTCTTCTGGAACGACACGTGGGGAAACGTGATGGAAATCGGCTACGAGACCCGCTGCGAAGAAATCTGCGACATCACTTTTCGCGACATCGACGTGGTCCATTGCGAATA
>JAIFLN010000003.1 GCA_020049045.1 Spirochaetota bacterium
AGATCCAGGCCTTCTGACGCTCTGTGTCATGCAACATCCAGTCGACCCCTTCCATTCTGTCGTGGAAAGCCCCCACCAGCATGCCCAGCACGTCGTGATCGGGTTCAAAGCGGGCATACCAACCGTCGGCCACCGCTTGAAACCGGATCAAACCCAAAAACCGATGGGCTTCAGCCCTCACCCCCCGGGCCCGCCGTACGGTTTCACGCACCTCAGGATCGACCAGTCTCTGCAAGGTTCGAGGACCATGGCGGACACACAGCCGGATGTACTCGGCCAACAACGTCTCTTTTCCACGGTCAGAATGACGGAAGGCCCAGGTCAAGGTCAGCCAGGCTTCCTTTCCTGCATGAGCTTCGACACCCTCGGCAATTCTACGGGCTGCTTCCAGGTCGGCCTTGATGGATCGGCGCGGACCCTCTGGCCCGAACCAATCCCCCGTTTCTGCGACAATGGCCCATTCGGGGGCACGCATCTTCCACGTCTCGAGGATGGCCGTTAAAAACGCTTCAAAATCGGCGGGTGGATATACCAGTGTCATGCGAACAGCTCTCCCTGACCCGGGTCTTTTCGGCGCGCGGAGGGGTCAATCAACAAGTTCCGCAGAGCCTCACTGGTGGGCCGTACGGGTGCCCAGTCACCATCAAAGCTCAGAAAAGGCTCGGCCTTTTTCACCACGGCACCCATAGCCTTCAAATCCTGCCTTCGAAGCCGGGACACCCTCCGTGCCGCCAGAATCTTTTCCTGGCTGCGCGGCCCCAGACCGGGAACACGCAGCAGCAGCGCTCCTGAAGCCCGGTTGATATCGAGAGGAAACACTTCGGGATGGCGGAGCGCCCAGGAAGCCTTGGGGTCGAGTTCCTCGTCGAGGTAGGGCCGCCCTGGATCCAGCAGTTCGTCGGGAGAGAATCCATAGAACCGATACAGCCAATCGGACTGGTACAGCCGGTGTTCCCGCTTGAGGGGCGGCCCCACAAGCGCAGGAAGCCGCTTGTCGTCATTCACCGGAATGTAGGCCGAGTAGTACACCCGCTTGAGGCCGTATGAGGAATACAGCTTGGAGGAAAGCCGCAGGATATCGAGGTCAGTTTCGGGACTGGCCCCAACGATCATCTGGGTGGATTGGCCCGAAGGGGCAAAGCGCGGAACCAGCGACCGGTGATGCGCCGCCACCGCCAGCGAATTGGTCGACTCACCGGCAATCTGCCGCATGGGCCGGAAGATCGATTCTGCGGTTTTGTCGGGGGCGAGGGCCTCGAGCGAACTGCGAGACGGCAGTTCGATGTTGACGCTAAGCCGGTCGGCGTAGAGTCCCGCTGCCCGGACCAGCTTCGCATCGGCACCGGGAATGGCCTTAAGGTGAATATACCCGCGAAAACTTTTTTCTAGACGAAGTGACCGCGCGACCGCAACCATGGCCTCCATGGTATTGTCGGGACTTCGGAACACTCCGGAAGAGAGGAACAACCCCTCGATGTAATTGCGTCGGTAAAAGTCGAGGGTGAGATCCACAACCTCCGTTACCGTGAAAGCGGCCCGCGGTACGGCATTGGAGCGCCGGTTGGCGCAGTACGCACAGTCGTACAAGCAGTGGTTTGTGAACAGTACCTTGAGCAAAGAGATGCAACGGCCGTCGTCCGCCCAGCTGTGACACACTCCGGGATTCCCGGGACCGGACGAAGCGCAACTGGCGTCGTAGCGGGCGGCGCTCCCTAGAATTTCCAGTTTGTCCTCTATTGTCATACTTAACTATTGTATAGTTAACAAATACCTTGTCAAGGCTTGCCAAAGCAAAAAAAAAGAGGCCCCGAAGGGCCCCTTTTCCAGAAAACAGATCGCTCGAATTACTTCTTGGGTCCGAAGTTCTTCCAGCTGTGGATATCGAGGATGTTACCGTACCAACCATCCCATTTCTTCAGGTCGATCATGTTGTTGGTCGTGTAGAAGTAGATCGGGATGATGGGCAGTTCGGCCATCAAGATGGTCTCGGCCTGCTTCAGAACATCCATGCGGGGCTTTCCTTCCTGCATGGTCATGGCCTTGGTAATCAACTCGTCGTACTTGGGGTTCGACCAAGCGGCATCGTTGTTCGTCGAAGTTGTGATCCACATGTCCAAGAAGGTCATGGGGTCATTGTAGTCGCCCAGCCAGCCGGCGCGGGCAATTTCAAAGTTGTGGTTGTTGCGGTCTTCCAGGAAGGTCTTCCACTCTTCGTTCTTCAGGTCAACTTCAATGCCGAGGTTTTTCTTCCACTGGTCCTGAATGTACTCACCGATCTTCTTGTGACCTTCGGAAGTGTTGTACAGAATGGTCATCTTGGGGAAGTCCTTGCCACCGGGGAAACCGGCGTCAGCGAGGAGCTTCTGGGCAGCCTTGATGTCATCCTTGGCAGCGTAGGTGGGAGGAGTGTAGGTAGCAAACTTGGGGCTATAAGAGTAGGCGGGGAGCTGGCCACCCTTGGTGACACGCTTGACCAGAGATACACGGTCAATGGCCAAGGCAAGGGCCTTGCGGACCTTCACATCTTTCAAGGTGGGGTTGGTTACGTTCAAGGAATAGTAGTAGGTACCCAGGTTGATGTCGTTCTGATAGTCCTTGCGCAGCTGGGCATCTTCGAGCTGGTCGAGGGGCACCGTAGTGATCCAATCGACTTCACCCTTCTTGAACATGTTGTACGCCGTGTTGTTGTCTTCGATGGGCAGGAAGGTGATCTTGGTCAACTTGATGCTCTTCTGGTCCCAGTACTTGGTATTGGGTACAACGGTGATCTTGGACTGGGGAACCCAGGTTTCCATTTTGTAGGGACCGTTGCCGACGAAGTTCTCAGGCTTGGTCCAGTCCTGCCCGAACTTGGCGATGGCGTGGACGGGAACAATGGCGAAGCTGTAGTGAGCCAGCAGCGACATGGTGGGCAGGGGACCGTTGAAGGTCGCCTGGAAGGTCTGGGCATCGATGGCCTTGATCTGAACGCCTTCGGGACCGGACTTTTCTGCGTTGTAGTCGGCACCACCGGCGATAAACCCGGCGGGCATGTACGCATAGGGTGCGGCGGTCTTGGGGTCAAGCTCGCGCAGCCACGAATCGACAACGGTTTGAGCGGTGATGGGGGTACCATCGGACCAGACAGCCTTGCGCAGTTTGAACGTGTAGGTCTTTCCGTCCTTCTCTACCTTCCAGCTCTCGGCAATGCCGGGCTTGGCTTCGGCGGTCTTGTTGTCATAGACGACCAGACCTTCGAAAATGGCCTCATAGATCCGATGTTCTGGAACACCTTGAATCAAATGGGGGTCTAGAGATTGGGGCTCGGCTCCGTTGACGAGGCTGAAATCGGTCTTGGTGTTGGCACCAAAGACGGCGGAAGGAAGAATCAGAGCGGCCACAGCGAAGGCCACAAGAATTTTCTTCATTCTTGGCTCCTTTGTAAAAATTTGAATTCATAATATGGCCCGCTTTTTCCTTTGGGCAAGGGGAAACCGATAAAAAACCGCTCCAGAACGACTTTCCTTGACAAATCGGGTATGGCTCCCTATTCTCGCCCCAGGAGAACCCGATGATTTCGATCCCCGGACGGTATGGATCCATCATTCAGAAAATGATGGCGAACTCCCAGAAGCAGCATGTGATCACCGAAGAAAACGTATGGCAAGAGGGAAATGCGGGCAATCGGCACCTGTTTTACGGCATCGTTGAAGATTTAATGCTGCCCGGAAGTTCCGTCCAAGGCATCGAGAATTTGGTTGATCTTTTCCAGCAGGCCCAGACAGGGAAGTCCTGCCTGATCCTATGCGAGCACTACTCAAACTTTGACCTTCCGTGTATGACCAACCTGATCGAGAAGGCCACGCCCGAGGGAGAGAAAATCGTCGATGCCCTGACGGCCATCGCCGGTTTTAAGCTCAATGAGGAAAGCCCCGTGGTCCTCGCCTTTACCGAAGCTTTTAACCGCATCATCATTTACCCCTCCCGTTCCATCGAGTCGCTACCCGACGGTCCCGAAAAAGAAGCCGAACTCAAACGGGCCCAGAAGATCAACTTGGCGTCGATGAAAGCGCTTTCCAAGGCGAAAGCCAGCGGCAAACTGGTGCTCGTATTCCCCGCAGGCACGCGCTATCGCCCAGGCAGACCCGAGACCAAGAAGGGCGTGAAAGAAATTGACAGCTATATCAAGGGCTTTGATTCCATGGTGTTGATGAGCATCAACGGCAACACCCTTCACGTAACCACTACGGGAGACATGATCGACGACCAATGTCATCGCGATGTCATCCTGTATGGAGTCAGTCCCGTGATGGATTGTTCCGAGTTCCGAAAGCGAGCTCAGGAAACTTGCCCCGAGGGGGAAGATTCCAAGCAGTTCACGGTTGATCAGGTTATGTCCGACCTGGACCGTCAGCATGAAAAGTACGAACCGCTGAGGCAGGAACTTCTGATCAAAGCTGAACCCTACAGCCGCGACTGAACCTCGTTTACGGCTCACCACCCAAAGCGACCCAGAACTTGCCGCCGGCCTGAAATCCCGTTCGGACCAAAGGGCCATCGAGTCTGCGGTCCGAGGTGGGTGTCGACATCATCAGGGTAGGACCCGGTCCCACTCCCGAACGCAGGGTTTCCAGAAGCATCGATCCCAGCCCTAAACCCCGGTAGTGGGGGTCGACAAACCACAGAAGAATGTCCACCACCGGCACCCCGTCAATCGACTGCGACCAAGGCCGGCACCAGATGACACCGGCCCATTCACTCTGCGGGTTTTCCGCCAGCCAGAACCGGTCAGCGCTGGAAAAACGGCGTCCACGGCGGAAGTACTCGGCATAGTCGGTACCCACCGCTTCGCCAAAAACCCCTTGAGCCGCCTCGTGACACGCCTCGACGTCCCCAGCGGTTCCCTCCCGGATCAGAAAATCGGCCGCCAGCAAACCCGCTGACTCGACGCCGAAAGCAGGGTCAGCCGGATCCTCGAAAACCACTTCGGGCCACTGGTCGAGCCATTGCCGAACCTGTTCTTCCATAAACCGGCGCTTGAACCGCAACCACTGGCTGTACAGCAGGTCGCGGGGCTTGAGAACGGTCTTGAACCGTTTGAACACACCATGGCCGGAGTCGAGGATGGCCCGCAGTTCGGCTTGTATGACGGGATTGTGGACGGCTTCCGAGAATTCGCGCATCATGCGGAAGCCGTCGGTGCTTGACCAGGACGGCAGGGGCAGCACTGTTCCGTCCCCGCAGGCGTTCTCGTCGGTACAGGTTTCCACCTGCCGCGTGGCCAGGTTGAGAACCGAGAAATTCTCCTGGTCGTCCATCGCAAAAAGGATCTGATCCAGCAAGGCAGAAGTCAGTGGCAGGGACATAGCTGTATTGTAGCATGAGGGGGCCCTTGACCCCACCTCCTAAATCGACGAAAATGAAGCTGATAAATCTTTATACAAGGAGCGAGTGATGAGCATCATTGAAGAGGTCAGAGCCCGCGAGATTATTGACTCCCGTGGAAACCCCACGATCCTCCACCGGCGAACATGAAGCCGTGGAACTGCGCGACGGCGACAAAGCCCGTTTTCAAGGCAAGGGTGTTCTCAAAGCCGTTGAGAACGTGAATACCCTCATCGCCGACGAAATCATCGGGATGGATGCCCTGGACCAGGTAGCCCTGGACCGCACCCTCATCGAACTCGACGGTACCGAGAACAAGGGAAAGCTGGGAGCCAACGCCATTCTGGGCGTTTCCATGGCCGTGGCCAAAGCCGCTGCCGACAGCCTGGGCCTTCCCCTGTACAAGTACCTCGGCGGGATGAAGACCACCCTGCTCCCTGTCCCCATGGCCAACATCATCAATGGCGGAAAGCATGCTGACAACAAGGTCGACCTGCAAGAATTCATGGTGGTTCCCTACGGTGCCGAAAGCATCAAGGAAGCCGTGCGCATGGTGTCCGAAGTCTTCCACACCCTCAAGGGTCTGCTGAAGAAGGCTGGTCACAATACCAACGTCGGTGACGAAGGCGGCTTTGCCCCCAACATCGACAACGAACAAGCTCTCGAGTTCTGCGTCAAGGCCATCGAAGCCGCCGGCTACAAGCCCGGCAAAGACTTTGGCATTGCGCTCGACTGCGCCAGCAGCGAATTGTTCGACGAAGGTGGCCGCAAGGGCTACAAGTTCTGGAAGTCGAACCCCGACAAGCTGTTCACCGCCGACGAGATGATTGCCCTCTACACCAAGTGGGTTGATAAGTACCCCATCATCAGCATTGAAGATGGTCTGGACCAGAACGACTGGGAAGGCTACACGAAGTTCACCAAAGCCCTGGGTCACAAGATCCAGATTGTCGGCGATGACTTCTTCGTCACCAACCCCAAGCGCCTGGCCACCGGCATCGAGAAGCAGGCTTGCAACTCCATCCTCGTGAAGGTCAACCAGATCGGCACCCTGACCGAAACCTACGAAGCCGTCACCATGGCCCAGCGGGCCGGTTACACCTCGATCATCAGCCACCGCTCGGGTGAAACCGAAGACGCCACCATTGCCGACCTGGCCGTTGCCTGGGGCATGGGACAGATCAAGACCGGTTCCATGAGCCGCACCGACCGTGTTGCCAAGTACAACCAGCTGATCCGCATTGAAGAAGAGCTGGAAGGAACCGCCGAATACGCCGGCAAGGACGCCTTCAGCAGCATCCGCAAACGGTAACGCTAGAAAGCCCGGTGATCGCCAGAATCTGCTCCGGCGAAACCCCCGCGTCGCGCATTTTTCGGGCAATGCCGATACGCTCTTCCGTCTTGGCCCTCTCCTGCGCCCGTTCTAGTTCTGCTCTCGCTTGTTCCAGCCCTTGCTGCAAACCCTGCTCCAGCCCTTGTTGCAAACCTTTTTTTAGCCCCTCGGTGAGCCCCTTCTCTTGCGCTTCTTCCAGCCAGGTCGATTCGTCGCGCATTTGCTTCATCCTGGCTTCGTAAATCATGCGTGCCTCGGAGTCCTTTTCAAACCGATGGTAGCGAGACGCCAGTTCTTGCAGGTTGTGGTTCTTCTTCAAGAGAACAATCATCGGTCCCTCCTGTTCGTCCAAGTGCCTGAGAGCATACAACCAGTCCGCGAGTTCTGACGACTCCCCTTCCGGTAATTTTCTCAGTTCCAGATAATGCATGACACAATCGTCGGTCAGGCAGACTTCGGGGTGGTCCTTCTCCATCAGCCGGAACGTGGTGTGATAGGGCAGAAGATCGGGAAAGAGATTGAAGTTCAGCACACTGACGCTGACGACAGGCATCAGTTTCTTGTAGTTGTCACTTTCGAGGATTTGCTCGGAATAGCTCTTGGCCCAGTAGTACAGGCTGCGCTCACCGTACTCGGCCTGGCTTCGGACCTGCACCTCAAGATTGATCACCGTGCCATCAGGACTCTTGGCCTTAACGTCAATAATGGTGGGCTTGGCCGAGTAGTACTCCCGTTCGCCAATAGGGTTGATGATCTCGAGGGAAGAAAATTCTTCCATGCCGGCGTGACGCTGAACCGCATTCACGAAAGCCCGCAGAAGTTCGGTGCTGCTCTTGGCACCGAACAGGTATTTGAAGACCACATCGCTGGTCGCCAGAATGCGTGACATATCCATAGTGTACTCCTTACTCCCCTGACGGGAAAGAAGGAGCTTCTGCTTCAGGGAAAGAGGGCCTCGGTCAAGTCAGCCTCGATGGTATCCGGGGCCAGATCGATTTCCCCTGGCCAGACAACGGTTCCGTATTCCACTTTTGCCGATCGGAAAATGCTGACATCTCTCAACTGCCGAAAGACCCCAATGTCTAGATAGGGCTCAACATCAAAGGTACCGTGCTTTCCGTCTCTGAACCAAACGTTAAGCAAGTACCCCTCACCAGGCTCGACTCGTACCACTTTGTTCATTCTGCTACCTCAGCGGTTCAATTTTGAACCGACTGCAGTCGATCGGTAAATGGGGCAACGTCCCCAGGCCTCCCATGGGCCTGGGGATTCCTGTCTTGAAAATGGATCTACGGTTTCAGAGGAATAAAGACATCGTCAACTTCGCCCAGGGTGGGAATCAAGGTTCAAGGAGCGGCGCCGACGATAAGTCTCCTCAAGACTATGAGGAGACCCCCACTATAGAAGTAGAGAAGCGAGGGATGCATCAACCTGAATCTGATTGAAGCGCCCCAGGATTCTGTGGCGCTCACTTCATTCTCAGCTTTTTGATGCTGGCAGGATCCTACTTCTCCGTCGGCACCTTTATTTCCATTTTTACAAAGGTTCCTATTGGACTCGGGTCCAGCGAGTTTGCCTTGAATGATCTGGAAATCAACGAGAGTTTTTGAGAGTCTGGCTTCTCTTTCGAAGGAACAAGCGTCGGAACCATCATCGTTCCGCCAGTGTTTATTGAGAACCCGTCGGAAGCATCCGTAAAGAGAAGAAAAACTGGATCTTTCTGACCAAGTTTAACAATTTGCGGTTCACCGTAGGCATCTCTAACCACATTATTCCCTTCAACTGATTTGCTGGTTGGGGTGGGTTTCAAACTCATGGAAATCCTGGGAGCGGGTTCTTCCTTATCAGAAACCGGCGTCTTCGGATTAATATCCCACTGTATTTTGTAATCACCGACCGGCAATGAAAGCTTACCGCTCTGTTTAGGAAACAGCGGAGCGGAGGTAGTACTGTTCGCTGAACCGGTGACGAACTTGATTTCCTGCAGGGGAAACCGGTCCGCTGAATTAACAACATATACGCCGGCCGAAGCCTCACCTTCCGCAGGCCCCATAAACAAGACAGTGCCGCTCGTACCATAATAAAGCAACCAGTTTCCAGGAGTGGAGGTATCAATGACGATCGGCAGACCTGACTTAGCGTCACGAATATCCATTGGGCTACCGTCATATTGCAGTGTGTACACTCCATAGCGTCCCGGTTTTGTGAGCTCGACGTAGCGCATCTCAGTGTCCGAAGGCATCACAAACACGCCATCACCTGATTGCCTAACAAAATAGACCCCTCGTTTGGGGTCATCAGGGCGTTTATAGACAAACACGCGACTCACGATGTTTTCGCTAGGAGCCGAATTCACCTGAGAGGCGATTTCGGCCTCTGTGTAGGCGACCTTCCTTGTGACGAGCTCAAGTGGAACCAGTGTTTCTTCGCCAAACACCTCTTTCACAAGAGATGTTGTTTTCCTGATCCAGTTTCCACTGGAATCAAACTCATAGGCCACCAGCTTCTTGCTATTGTTGCTATTCCCAAAAACATCATTGGTTTTAGAGAGAATTTCGGTTAGGTATCCGTGTGTTCCGTACGTGTATTCCGTGACACTCACCTTCCCTTCGGAGCTTGAAACCTTATATCTGATGAGGCGATCTTTCGAATCATATTCGCTCACCCGATGGTCGGGCTCACGCACATCTCCAGTCGTAACAGAGTACCCGCCTTTCGAATCATACTTCCGGGTTCCATGACCATCATCGACTAATTTTCCATTGAGCAAATCATATTGGTATCTCACTTGCGCCGAGAGGCTACCATCTCCTCGGTATGCTCGAAGTGTAAAAATTCTATCAAGCAAATAGTCATATTTTTTTTTGAATACTAGGACTGACCCTTGTTCATCAGAAAAATAATCTACCACAGTGAGCTTTCCTGAAGAGAACTTAGGCTTCACCAGATACAGAAAACTCCCCTCAGTATATCCGATTTTTTCGTTCACAAACTCGGGCTCATCAAGAGCTCGCATCTGAGTAATCGTTCCGACACTATCTAGACTAACACTTCCAAGGAGAACCTCTGGATAGGGGCTCCCGGTTGCACTAAATTTCGTCACCGTACTAGTAACTTGGAGCGGAGCGCCAACCAATTCATAGCTCAAATCTGAAATCTGAAACCTTCCATCAAGATTCAGGCCTTGCGAGAAGCCAGGATAACTGAAAAGTCCCGTCGATAATGCTGTAAGAATGAAAACGAATAGGCCCCTGATTTTTTTCATGCGTTGGCTCCTTTTATTAAGATAAACGAGGTATGAAGGATTTCAGCCTCAACGAGGCCTCCCGGGCTAAAATGGTTTTGAAACCAGCGCGCCAAGGTCATTCCACCGTAGATTCGAACGCTATTGTTGCGATTTGCATTCCGATCGATCTTCGCTGGAACCAGGGGGCCATCAAGACCAAGTTGAAGTATGACAGGGTCTCCATGGTGCCCGAGGTGTTCGGACGCCTCAACGCCGGGGTTGAGGTAGCCCAGGTTGTAGTAGGTATCCGCCAGGTGAAGAGAAAACGCTCCTAAGGACGGCGCTGCGGCGGGATCGGGACCTTCGGAGGGGCTGGCTACCTCTTCATTAAAATCGGACTCAGACCGGAGCTTTCGACCAGCCCGGTTCCATTCGGGCTCGAAGGCGGCAATCAGGCTGTTCTCAAGCCCGGCGGCCAAGTCGATGTCGTAACTAGCCCACTGCAGGCCCGGTTCGGGCACCCAAGTGTAGAGCGTGACTTCTTGCTGATTGCTCAGGGCCTCGCGTATCTTCTGATTGACCCGCAGATTGGTCTGCTGACCATTCCCAGGCGACTGATATCCGGCAAAACGGCTGCGAAGGCTTCGCGAGGTTTTGCCGATGTAGCACACTGTGCCCGCCACACAAAACGCGTAGAGCGCGTGTGTGGCCTCTAGCCAGGTTCCCGGCTGTCCGTGTTGATACTGGATTCCTGTACCCGAACTCACCCAGATACTTTGTTGTACAAAGCCGGCTTCGATGAGCCGGTCCAGACTGTCGTTTTCCATGATTGGATTCTTCTCTCCTTAATAGTGTTGTCAGCGTTCAGATGGCGAAATCATTCGCCCAAAACCCCCTTTCCAGTGGCCTGGCAGAGTTGCACGGGGTGGACGGCTCCGTATTTGGCGAGGTGAGAATTGAATTCGCTGGGTGAAGGTAGTGGCTTGACAGCGCCGGGTTGTCGCTACACTAGGCAGGCAGGCAGGCAGGCAGGCAGGCAGGCAGGCAGGCAGGCAGGCAGGCAGGCAGGCAGGCAGGTGCCGTGCCCGTGAGAAGAGAATTGCAATTCGTTATTTCATGAATGAATAGATTCACAACATAGAGCATAGGCACGGATTGGTGCAGTGTCAAGAATGGACGCTGAGTTGAGATTGATGGCAATACGATACCGGTACTTTGACGCCTAACAGCTCGGCGAAAACTCTTTCGACAAGTTTCGAGGCCTCGTCTGTACTTAGGGGTACCAACTGTAAGGGGCCGCCGTGAGCCTGCGAAACCGCATTTTGGGGCTGGCCGCGCTTTTAGCAGCCCTGTTCCTTTCTCTGATCGGCTACGCGCTGGTCTATTATTCGCTGGCAGCCGCTGAATTGAACCGGATTGTCCAGCAAAACTTGGCCGTGGAAAAGACCGCCGAGGGTCTCAACTCCACCATCTTGAAGATCCGGTCGGATATTTAGGATACCATGGTGTTCGATCTCGAACACCGCCCTTCGCAAATACAGCGTCTAAACGCCCAGGCCAGGGAATTTTACCAGGGATTGCGGGAGCTGGCCGACAAGGACCCGGAGTTTACCCAGAAGGCCAAGACTCTGCGGTTCCACCACCCTGTTTGCCTTCATTCTGGCAACCGTCCTGGAAATCAAGCCAAAGGCAATGTCAGCGTGAACTCGGTTCCAGCCTTGCTTGTCGTAAAGCCTACGCGACCCTTAAGGTAGGTTTCACCGAGCAGACGCATGCTGTAAGTGCCAAGACCTCTATCCATCGCTTTGGTGGAGAAGGACCGTTGAAAGATCTGAAGTTGAACTTCCCTTGGAATCAGTGCCCGATTGTGAACCCAGAAAACAATTTGTTCCGATTGGAGGCGGCAACCCACGGTAACAGTCCCGCCGGCAACGGTGGCTTCCAGAGCGTTCTTGACCATGTTGACGAGAACACGTTCCACCAAAAGCCTGTCGCTCTGAATCAACAACGGGGACAAGGGCGGTACCGTGGTGATCATCTTGGCATGCGCCACGGAATGGTAGCGCATCTTCTCCGCTACTTCCTCGATCACCACGGCGGCATCCATTTCAGCATGGTGAACTTCCAATTCTCCGGCTTCGGCCAACCGAAGCTCGCGAAACGAGAGAACTTCGTCCAGAATGTCCTGGCTGGATCGGTAGGAGAGATCGATGAGGTCTTTGCCTTCGTTGAGATCGGGGTAGTCAGACAACAGGTCCAGAGCCCCGTTCAATCCGCCGATGGTATTGACGATATCGTGGAAGAAGATTCGTTCCAGGGAGCGTTTGCGCTTTTCAGCACCGATGTCCTGCAGGGTGATGACGGTGAACTCCCGCCCTTCCAGCTCCCATGGAGTCGCGGTGACGTCCAGATCGAGGGTGCCCGCCCCCGCTGGAGACTGCACTGTCAGGCGGCATTCCCGTGAGATTTTTGTTTTCTGACTGCGACTGGCCAAAAACGCCTGAACAGCACCGCAAACGGAGCAACTTTCTGAGGTGCCGCACCCTGCTGCTTCGTCGTGAGAATGCACACAAAAAAAGGCTTCTCCTGGCCTGGAACCCAAAATCGGTGCCACTTCGGTCAGTCCGCGAAAGTGCAGAAAGTCCTCAGAAGCGTAAACAATCTGACGTTCCGGATTGAGCACAGCTACCAAGCTCGAGACCGCCGAAAGAAAACGGATCAAAACAGCTTGCCTAACTACCAAGTCGTAGTCAGCCGTCAGTTGGGCCGAAGTGGAGCGTGCTGCGGGGGCGAATTTGGTCGTTTCCAGAGTCATGGCTTTATTCTCTTCCAAGAAACCTTGCCAATCAAGAGTTTTTTCCCTTGATGAATCCTGAGAAGGGGTTTATAGTGCAAAGCGAAAGCATTGAGAAAGGATAACGAAAGTGATTGAGAGTCTTTCCGCAAGAGAGAAACAGATCATTCAATTTCTGACCGACGAGCCCTCCATCACCGGCCAATCGCTGGGCAAACGGCTGGGCGTTTCTGTCGTTACCATCCGCACCGACCTGAAAAACCTGGCGGCCCGGGGGTTTATCACCCGCACCCACGGAGGTGCCTTACCCGCTTTCCACAAGAGCATTTTGGACCGGCAATCGGTCAAGAGCGAAGAGAAGAACCGCATTGCTCGCGCCGCCGCCGAACAGGTGCAGGATGGCGATACCGTCATGATCGTAGCCGGTACCACCACGGCCCTCATTCCCAAGTACCTTTTAGGCAAGGGTCACATCCATATTGTGACCGATTCGACGCTTCTGCTCCCCTACGTCCGCTCGAACCCTGCCCTCAGCCTGACCGTCGTGGGGGGTGAATTCAGCACCTCCACCGAGTCGTTTGTAGGACCGCTGGCCATTGAAGCCTTGCAGCGGTTCAATGTGAAAATCGCCTTTCTGGGAACCGATGGGTTCTCGCTGGAACGCGGACTGACCACCCACCTCGTCGAAGGTGCTGAGATGGTGAAAACCATGGCAGCCCATGCTGACCGCTGCGTTCTGCTGGCCGATTCGTCGAAGTATGGCCGTTCGGGTTTTGTGACCATCATGCCGTTGACGGCAATGGACACCCTCATCAGTGATACGGATTTCAACAAGGCAACCGCCGACCTCCTGCGCGATCAGGGGATCGAAGTGCTGCTCGTATAAGGAGAAGTTATGGCAGATACGATTGTCATGCCCCGCCAGGGGAACAGCGTCGAATCCTGCGTGCTCGTGAAGTGGCGCGTCAAGGAGGGAGATGAGGTCCAGAACAAGACCATCATCGCCGATGTAGAGACCGACAAGGCGTCGTTTGAAGTCGAGGCCGGTTTTACCGGCACCGTCTTGAAACTGGTTCATGCCGAAGGGGACGATGTCCCGGTCATGCAGCCCATCGCCTACGTCGGAAAAGCCGGAGAAGCCCTGCCTGCGGGAGCCGCTGCCATGGCAACCCCTGCCGCCCCAGCGCCTTCAACTGCCGCTCCGGCAGACGTCCCCGCAGCTCCGGCTATCACGATGGCCGCTATGGCAGCCCCCGTTTCTGCCGCCGCCGGGTCGTCCCCCGCTTCACCTCGAGCCCGCATTCTTGCCGCCAGCCAGGGCCTCGATGCCACCGGCCTGGCCGGTACCGGTCCTGAGGGCCGGGTTATTGAACGCGATGTGAAGGCCGCCCTGGGGGCTTCGGCCCCCGCTACCGCTGCCGCCATCGAAGAAGCGCTGCGTCTGGGCGTGAAGCTGCCCGCCCAGGGTAGTGGACTTGGCGGAAGGGTGACTGTCGCTGATGTGTCCACCTCGACCGCTGCCCCCTCCTCGGCTCCTGTAGCCGGTGCAACTGGCACCAGCCGGGCCTTCCCCGGTCCCAAGACCGAGACCAAGATCAAGAGCATCCGCAAGGTCATCGCCGACCGCATGGCTGAGAGCCTGTCCACCACCGCCCAGTTCACCCTCAACGCCTCGGCCTTGGCCGTGCGGTTGCAGGAGCTGCGGGCCCGGTTCAAGGCCAGCGACGCCGCACTGGGTCTGAACGGCATCACCATCGGTGATATCATTGTCTACGCTGTCAGCCGCACCCTGGGACGCTACCCCTACATGAACGCCCATAAGGTGGCCGACTCCGTGTTTGAGTTTGAGTACGTCCACCTGGGCATCGCCTGCGACACCCCCCGGGGTCTGATGGTTCCCGTCATTCGCAACGCCGATACCCTGACGCTCAAACAGATCAGTGACGAGACCAAGCGCCTGGCTGAAGCTTGCCGTTCCGGCACGGCCAAGCCCGACGATCTGTCCGGATCGACTTTCAGCATCAGCAACGTGGGAGCCTTCGGCGTCGAGAGCTTCACCCCGGTACTCAATGTTCCCGAAGTGGCCATCCTCGGTGTTTGCGGTATTGCGCCCAAGCCCGTCCAGAAGGGCAACGACGTGGTGTTCCTGCCGTCGGTGGGACTGTCGCTGACCATCAACCATATGGTGGTCGACGGAGCTCCTGCGGCGAAGTTCCTGAAGGGCCTCTGCGACGCCATCGGGGAATGCGACATTTTGTTGGCAAAATAGCGGAGGACGCAGAGAGAACTGAGGGTTCACCGCAGAGGCGCGGAGGACGCAGAGAGGACTGAGGGTTCACCGCAGAGGCGCGGAGGACGCGGAGTTTGGAAGTTGGGATTGTGTGAGTTGTGGTTTTCAGCCAACCGTCGCGAGGACAGGTTCTGGCGAGACCGGGATGAAGTGAGAGACGGAACGTACTGGTATGTACGTGAGTACTCGAACGAATCCCGGGTGAAGCAAGAACCTGCCGCAGCAGGTTGGATGGAAAACACCTAGGAGTAGCTTATGTACGACATTATTATTATTGGTGGTGGCCCTGGCGGGTACATCGCGGCTGAAAGAGCTGGAGCCCGGGGGCAGAAGGTGCTCCTGATTGAAAAAGAACACCTGGGCGGTGTTTGCCTGAACTGGGGCTGCGTCCCCACCAAGACGTTGCTGAACTCGGCCAAGACCTACGCGCATGCGTTGCACGGCGGCATGTTCGGGGTCCACGCTGAAAAGGTGACCTTCAGCCTTACCGAGGCCATGGCTTGGAAGAATGAAGTCATCACCAAATTACGCGGTGGAATCGCCTTTCTGATGAAGAAGTTCAAGGTTGAGGTTGTGAGTGCCACCGCCGAAATCGTGGACAAGAACACGGTCAAGACCAGTGACGGAAAGACTTGGCAGGGAAAGAATATCATCATTGCCACGGGCAGCACCCCTGCCATGCCTCCCATCCCCGGAGCCAAGGACAACCCGCATGTGGTGACGAGCACGGGCCTGCTGGACATCAAGACCATGCCGACCAGTTTGGTAGTCATTGGTGGTGGTGTCATCGGCGTCGAGTTCGCCAGCTTGTTCGCCACCCTGGGCGTGAAAGTCACAGTGGTGGAAATGATGGAGGAAATCATCCCCTTCATGGACAAGGAACACGCGCCCCAGATGCGCAAAGCTTTGTCGAACATCGACTTCCAGCTGGGTTGCAAGGTCGAGAAGCTTGACGGCGGCACGGTGCACTACACCAGGGCCAGTGCGTCGGCGGACGGGGCCAAATCGGTGAAGGGCGACCTGGTCCTTATGGCCGTGGGCCGCAGCCTCAATACCAAGAACCTAGGCCTGGAAAAGCTGGGCGTCGACGTAGGCCCCCGGGGCATCGTGGTCGACGAGTTTCAGCGCACCAACATTCCGGGGGTGTTCGCCATCGGCGATGTTACGGGAAAAAGCCTGCTGGCCCACTCGGCCAGCCGCATGGGTGAAGTGGCTGTCAGCGCCATTGTCGACCCTCCGGAAAGCCGCCAGCGCATGCGCTACACCGCCATTCCGTGGGTGGTCTACACCAACCCTGAGGCCGCCGGTGTCGGTATGACCGAGGATGAGGCCAAGAAGGCGGGGAAGAACGTAGTGTGCTCCACGGTTCCCTTGCGCAACTCGGGTCGGTTCTTGGCCGAGAATGGCGCTTCGGCCCCTGGGGCGGTCAAGGTAGTCACCGACGGCGATACCCACCGCATTCTGGGAGTTCAGATGTACGGTGCCGGAGTGGGTGAAATGATTTGGGGTGCTGCAGCCATGATCGAAACGGAACTACGGGTGAACGAGGCCCGGGAGATTGTGTTCCCTCATCCTACGGTGGGCGAAACGATCCGGGATGCGCTGTGGGAGATGCATTGAGATAGGACGAGAAGGAAAGAGAGGGACTGGGGTTCACCGCAGAGGCGCGGAGGACGCAGAGGAAATTAGGGGGGCATGGTTCCTTCCGACCTCCCTCCCTTGCGTGCACTCTGCGATCTCTGCGCCTCTGCGGTTACCTGAGTGAGGATGGGCGTTACGGGCGGTTGGGCAAAGCAGACAGCCCGTACGGGGGGTAGCGTAGGGGGGTTAGGCTGAACAGCCTAAGCCACCAGAGCGAGGGGGGCACCCCCCCCTTTTATGAAGTATTGAAACAGTAAGGAGTAGCGTATGCCAAAGATTCAAATCGTCGACCCCAAGGTGGTCCGACAGCCTAGTATTCTGAAGATCAAGGATATTCCGATCAACCAGTACAAGGGCGATATCAAGGCCGAGGTGAAGAAGTACGGTAAGGAAAAGCTGGTACGCATTTTCCACACGATGGCCACCATCCGCGAGTTTGAAACCATGCTGAACCTGGTTAAAACCCAGGGTGGTTACAACGGCGTTGATTACAACCACAAGGGTCCGGCCCACTTGTCCATCGGGCAGGAAGCCAGCAGCACGGGGCAGTCGTTCGCACTCAACGTGGAAGACTATACCTTCGGCAGCCACCGTAGCCATGGCGAAATCATCTCGAAATGTTTCGCGGCGGTCAGCCAGCTTCCCGACGAGGAACTGACCAAGGTGATGAAGAACTTCTGGGGAGGCGAAACGCTCAAGGTAGCCGAAAAGGCCGGAGCCGCCAACACCAAGGAACTGGCCGACGACTTCGTTCTCTACGGTGCCCTGGCCGAGATTTTCGCCAAGGCCCCCGGGTTCCACCGCGGCTTGGGCGGCTCTATGCACGCCTTTTTCGCGCCCTTCGGCATGATGCCCAACAACGCGCTGGTCGGTGGTTCGGCTGACATTGCCACCGGTGCGGCCCTGTACAAGCGCATCAACGGCAAACCCGGCATTGTGGTGAGCAACATTGGCGACGCTGCTATGGGTTGCGGACCGGTTTGGGAAGCGATGATGCTGGCAGCTATGGACCAGTACCGCACGCTTTGGGGCAAGGATGCCGGCGGCGCTCCCCCCATTTTGTTCAACTTTTTCAACAACTTCTACGGCATGGGCGGCCAAACGTTTGGCGAGACCATGCCCTACCAGGTGCTGGCCCGCGTCGGCGCCGGTGTCAACCCCGACAACATGCACGCCGAGCGCGTCGACGGGTACAACCCGCTGGCCGTTCTCGAGGCTGTCGAGCGCAAAAAGAAGATTCTGCTGGCCGGTGAAGGCCCCGTGCTTATGGACACCATCACCTACCGCCTGTCGGGCCACTCCCCCAGCGACGCTTCCAGCTACCGCACCAAGGAAGAGATCGAGATGTGGGAAAACGCCGACTGCGTCAAGAGTTACGGCGAATACCTGGTGGAAGGTGGTGTGCTCAAGGCGAAGGAAGTTGCCGACATCCGCGCCAAGATCGGCACAAAGATGAACAGCATCTACAAGCTGGCCATCGATATGACCGAGTCACCGCGTCTGCAAGGCGGAGCCTTCATCGAATCGGTCATGTTCAGCAACACCAAGGCCGACAAGCTCGACGACCGCGCCCCTGAAGTGCTGTTGCCCCTGGGCACCGACCCCCGCAGCGTCGCCCTGAAAGGCAAGGCCCGCTACGCCCTCGACGCCGATGGAAAGGCCCTTCCCAAAGCCAAGATTTACGCCTACCGCGACGGTTTGTTTGAGGCCATGCTGCACCGGTTCTACATCGACCCGACCATGGCCGCCTGGGGTGAGGAAAACCGCGACTGGGGTGGAGCGTTTGCCGTCTACCGCGGTCTGACCGAGGCCCTTCCCTACAAGCGCCTGTTCAACAGCTCGATCAGCGAAGGCGCCATTGTCGGTTCCGGTGTCGGTTACGCCTTGTGCGGCGGCCGCGCCGTGGTCGAACTGATGTACTGCGACTTTATGGGCCGGGCGGGAGACGAGATCTTCAACCAGATGGCCAAGTGGCAGTCTATGTCGGCCGGCCTCTTGAAGATGCCGCTGGTTCTGCGCGTTGCCGTCGGTGCCAAGTACGGTGCCCAGCACAGCCAGGACTGGTCGGCCCTCGTAGCCCACATTCCCGGACTCAAGGCCTACTTCCCCGCCACCCCCACCGATGCCAAGGGTATGCTCAACCTGGCCCTGCGCGGTACCGACCCTGTAGTGTTCTTCGAAAGCCAAGGCCTATACGACATGGGCGAAATTTTCGAAAAGAGCGGCGTGCCCGAAGGCTTCTACGAAACCCCCGAAGGCGAACCCGCCGTGCGCAAGACCGGCAAGGACCTGACCATCGTCACCTTGGGCGCGACGCTGTACAAGGCCATGGACGCGGCCAAGATTTTGCAGACCAAGTACGGCATCGACGCCGAAGTCATCGACCTGCGGTTCATCAGCCCTCTCAAGTACGACGTGCTCATCGAATCGGTGAAGAAAACCGGCAAGGTGCTGTTGGCCAGTGATGCGGTGGAACGGGGCAACTACCTGCACACCGTGGCTTCGACACTGACGCAAGTGGCGTTCAATTACCTCGACGCCCCTGTCGCTGTGGTTGGCAGCCGCAACTTCATCACCCCCGCCGCCGAAATGGAAGACGTGTTCTTCCCCCAGACGGACTGGATCATCGACACCATTCACGAACGGATTGTGCCCCTGGCCGGACATGTTCCTACTACGGTGCAGACCGGAGCCGAACTGCTGAGAAGGAACAAACTGGGGCTGTAGACCGGACGTGTACAACGAGACCGCAGAGGCGCGGAGAACTTTGCGCCTTTGCGGTGAACTATGAAAGAGGCAACCGCAAAGACGCAGAGGAAGAGAAGAGGAAGAAACGGGATTGGAAGGGAGGCGAAAGTTGCGAAGCAACGACGCCGAACTTCCCCTCCCCCCTCTTTTTCCTCTCTGCGATCTTTGCGTCTCTGCGGTGAGCAACAAGAGAGGATGCATGAATACTTTACGCGACCAAATCAACAACCCCGCCCTCCCCAAAGCCGAGCGACTGGCCGCGTTGCGTGCCTTTGCCGGTTCGGGTGAGCTCAAGCGGGGAGAGACCAAGGGCGAGGTGAATAACCATGTCCACACCATTTACAGCTTCAGCCCCTACACCCCTGCGATGGCAGCCCTGCGCGCCTACGAATCGGGCCTGGACGCTGTGGGCTCGGTGGACCACGACAGCATCGGTGCCGCCCGCGAAACCCTCGAAGCCGGGATGATTCTGGGCATTGCCACCACGGTGGGCTTTGAACTGCGGGTGTCGCTCAAGGGCACGGTGTTTGAAACCAAGAAGATCAACTACCCCGACTGCCTGGGTCGAGCCTATATTGTCGCCCATGGCGTTCCCGTCAATAAAATCGATGAAGCGGAAGCTTTTTTGCGCCCGCTGCGTGAGGTACGGGTGCAGAGAACCCGCAAAATGGCCCAGGCCATTGGCAAGATCTTTGCGTCGGTGGGTTTGCCCGCACTGGACTTTGACAAACACGTCGCTCCGTTAACCAAGCTCAAGGAAAACGGCGGCGTTACCGAGAGGCATTTGCTAGCGGGGGCTGCCCAAATTTTGATCGACGAAAAGGGTCTCACCCCCGCTCTGGTCGAATTTCTGGGTTCCAAGCTGAAAGTAACGGTACCTGCCAAGGTGGCGGCGCAGCTGACCGATGCCTCCAACCCCCACGCCTACTACGACCTCATCGGCTTGCTGAAGACCACCCTGATCGACCAGGTGTTTGTTGATCCCAGTGATGACGAGTGCCTGCCCGTACAAGAAGTCACCGCCTTTATCCGTTCGCTCGGTGCCATCCCCGCCTACGCCTACTTGGGTGATGTGGGTGAAAGCCCCACGGGCGACAAGAAGGCCGAACATTTCGAAGACGCCTACTTGGACGATCTGTTTGCCGCCCTGGCTGGTTTCGGCTTCCAAGCTGTCACCTACATGCCGCCCCGCAACACGCTGGAACAGCTGGTGCGCGTGCAGAAGCTTTGCGCCAAACACGGCCTGCTGGAGATCTCGGGTGTGGACATCAACTCCTCGCGCCAGAGCTTCCACTGCCCTGAAATTCTGCAGCCCGAGTTCGCCCATTTGAATACCAGTACCTGGGCCCTGATCGCCCATGAAAAGCTGGCCGCCATCCAATACGAACTGGCCTTCTTTCACCCTGAAAACCTCCTCGCTGCAGCCTCGCTGGCGGATCGAACCGCAGCCTACGCCAGGGCGGGTTCCAACATGGACCCCAAGCGGCCCTCCACCATCCCCTGCCCCCGACTTTCCAAGGAGACAAAATGAACGACGCTTATCTAACCCTGGCCCCCCGCATCAAGGGCCTTGCCGCCCAGGCCGGCCAACGCGTCCATGTGCGCTTTGAAGCCGCCAAAGACCCCAAGGTCCTCACCGCCGAACAGATCGATGCGGCCCTGCCGAAGGCCTTCACGACAGTTCCCGCCCAGGTCGATGTCCCCGGAGTTGGGCTGTTCAGCCTAACCACCGCAGGCCCCTCCGACAGCACCAACCGGGCAGATGTGATCCGTGGAAAAGTGGCCGTCGTCACCGGTGGTGCCCAGGGCTTCGGGGAAGAAATCACCCGCGGATTGATCGCCAACGGAGCTTTTGTGGCCGTTGCCGACATGAACCTCACCGGTGCGCAGAAGTTGGTCGCCGAATTGAACGCCAAGGCAGGCAAACCGGTCTCGATGGCCGTATCGGTTAACGTCAGTCAGGAAGAATCGGTGGAAGCCATGGTCAACGCCGTGGTCGTCGAAGTCGGCGGTATCGACCTGTTTGTGGCCAATGCGGGCGTGCTCAAGGCCATGCCTGTGGTGGACCAGGATGTGAAGAGTTTTGAGTTTGTGACAGCCGTCAACTACACCGGGTACATGCTGTGCGCCAAACACGCCGCCCGGGTGATGCGAGAACAGGCTAAGACAAACCCCGCCGGTTGGACAGACATCATTCAGATCAACAGCAAGTCGGGCCTCGAAGGGTCCAACAAAAATGGCAGCTATGCGGGCAGCAAGTTTGGCGGCATCGGCCTGACCCAAAGCTTTGCGCTGGAGCTGGTCAGCTACCGCATCAAGGTCAACTCGATCTGTCCGGGAAACTTCTTCGACGGTCCCCTGTGGTCCGACCCCGAGAAGGGGCTGTTTGTTCAGTATCTGAACAGCGGCAAAGTCCCCGGTGCCAAGACTATAGGCGACGTCAAGGTGTTCTACGAAGCCAAGGTACCCATGAACCGCGGCTGTACTGGACCCGACGTTTTGAGGGCGTTACTTTATATCGTGGAACAGCAGTACGAAACCGGCCAGGCCATCCCCGTGACGGGCGGTCAGGTGATGCTGAACTAAGCCGACAAGGACTCACACAGAGATCACAGAGTTCGCAGAGAGGCGGAAGAAGGGCAAACTTGCCCCTCCTTCCCATCCTGCTGGATTTCTTGATCTCTGTGTGCCCTGTGCCTCTGTGTGAGAATTTTTTGAAGATAGAAAGGAGAAGATCATGAAAACGAAAGCAGTACGATTGTACGGTGAGAACGACTTGCGGTTGGAAGAGTTTGACCTGCCCAAGATCAAGGACGACGAGATTCTGGCGAAGGTGATTTCGGACTCGATTTGTATGTCGAGCCACAAGTTAGCCTTGCAAGGTGCAAAGCACAAACGGGTGCGCCACGACTTGAAGAAGAACCCGATCATCATTGGTCACGAGTTCTGCGGTGAGCTGGTCGAAGTGGGCAAGAAGTGGTCCACGCAGTTCAAGGTGGGGCAGAAGTTCTCGATTCAGCCCGCGCTGAACAAGGACGGCACGCTGTGGGCCCCCGGCTACAGTTACGAGTACATCGGCGGCGACAGCCAGTACGTGGTCATTCCTGCCGAAGTGATGGAGCTGGACTGTCTGCTCGAGTACAAAGCCGACAACTTCTTTATGGGTTCACTTTCTGAGCCTGTCAGCTGTGTGGTAGGGGCCTTCCACGCCCAGTACCACACCAAGGGCGGCAGCTACGTGCACGACATGGGCATTGTCAAAGGCGGCAGCATGGCTCTGCTGGCCGGTGTCGGTCCCATGGGCATGGGCGCCATCGACTACGCCATCCATTGCGACCGCAAACCCAGCCGCCTGGTGGTTACCGACATCGACGACGCCCGCCTGGCCCGCGCCGCCAGCATTCTGACCGTGGCCGAAGCCAAGAAGAACGGTGTGGAGCTGATCTACGTCAACACCAAGGAAATTGCCGACCCCGTCGAGCATCTGAAGAAGCTCAATGGCGGCAAACTGTTCGACGATGTGTTCGTGTTTGCGCCGGTGAAGCCCGTTCTCGAACTGGGCGACAAGCTGCTGGGTCTGGATGGCTGCCTCAACTTCTTCGCCGGCCCCACCGATACGGCGTTCAACGCCAACATGAACTTCTATAACGTGCACTACGAGTCGCACCACATTGTGGGAACCTCGGGCGGCAACACCGACGACATGAAGGAATCGCTGGCCATGATGGCCGACGGCCGCCTGAACCCCGTCATGATGATCACCCATGTGGGCGGTCTCAACGCCGTGGTGCACACCACCATCGAACTCGACAAGATCCCTGGCGGAAAGAAGCTGATCTACACCCACAAGAAACTCGAACTGGTGGCGATCAACGACTTTGCCGAGCGCGGCAAGACAGACCCGTTCTACGCCAAGCTGGCCGAACTGGTGGCCAAGAACAACATGCTGTGGAGCGTGGAAGCGGAGAAGTATCTGCTGGCCAACGCCCCGAGTATTTAGTAGGTCGAGGCTGCTAGGCCTACTGCGGCGTCAACCGGCTGCGTCGTGCCCTGGCTCCGTGCTCACGTACAAGAAGTACGCTGTGCGCGTCGCCGCGGGCCCGGCTTGCCGGTTGGCGTCCTCGCTACGGCCGATCAGCCTCGACGAGCAGGGGCGGGGTATTAGGCTGAACGGGCTAAGCCCCCCTAGGAGGAAGTGAAATGACTCTACGTCTGCACTGTGTTGGAGTTTTGCTCTGCAAAACTCCAGGCATAAGCCGCGAAGCGGCGTTGCCATGAAGCGTCCAGAGATCGTGAGCCCCGGTGCCTTTGGCGTGGTCATTGCAGCCGATGCCCGGCGTATCGAGTTTGACCTCAAAAACGAGTCCATCCTCCATCGGGGCATACCGGTGGACTTTGTGTTTCTCGGAGACTCGATCACCCATTACTGGGAACTCGAAGCCTACTTTTATACCGGCAACGGGCTGATCCTCAACCGGGGCATTGCCGGTGACGGAAGCGAATTCGCGCTGAGGCGCTTTCCGGCCGATGTGGTTCAGCTCAAGCCCAAAATGGCGGTGGTCATGATCGGCATCAATGACACCAAATTCCGCTCGGTGTTTCCTTCCCACAGCTCACCGCTCAACCCCGACCCCGACAAAATCGTCCACACCATCGTAGGAAACATCCGCCAGATTGCCCACCAGGCCAGCGACCACGATGTTGAAATCGCGGTCTGCTCCATCCTTCCCCTTCATTTGCCCCTCAGCTCGCGTTCGGGTGAAGTCAACCAGATTGTTGCCAAAGCCAACCACTCGCTGCGGGCCTTTGCCGACAAGCATAAACTGCCGTTCGTCGACTATCACAGCCACTTCATCCAGGAGGACGGGCTGACCATGCGTGCCGAGCTCACGGACGACGGTATCCACCCCCACAGCGCAGGGTACGAAATCATGGCCCGTGTGCTTACCGAGACTCTGGCGGGACGATTGCGCCGACGGGAGTGACGCCCAGGCGTTTAGCGGTGTCCCGGTACTTTTGGGGGGTGGTGCCGGTTTCGTTGCGAAACACCCGGCAGAAGTAGCTCAGGTCGTGGTAACCCACCTCCCGGGCCACGTCCACCAACCGCATAGACCCTGATTCCAGAGCTTTCCGGGCTTGGAGAATGCGGTAACGGGTCAAAAACTCCCAGGGAGTCATGCCCAGCTCCCGACGGAATTCCCGGGTCAGATGGTCTTCGCTGACCGCGAGGTAGTCGGCCAGGAGCCAACGGGCCACATCGTGGGCATGGTGGGCTACCAGCCAGGCTAAGGCCTTCTTCACCCTAAGGGAAGGGTTAACGGTACGCCGGGCAAAAGTTTCCAGAAATCCCACCAACTCCGAAGGCGACCAAATGCCCTGCAGCTGGACAGCCACCTGGGAGGCGTTTTCGAGGCTTACCCATTCGTCGGCTTTGAGCGAACCCTCGGCCAAGACCAGCACTCTGAGCGAGGCGAGGGCCGGGTCAGAGGAAAGAAACTCCACCAAGTCCAACCCTCGAAAACCCGTTCCACCCGAAGAGGAAACCACAAGATCGGACCGATCCTGTTGAAGCAAAGGGATGGCCTGAATACCCGAGGGAACACTGCGAAACGTAAACCCTGGTGCCACAGGGGGCAAAGGGGTGCCGATAAACAGCACTCTCAGCCCTTCTTCAGGCGTTCGAACCGCCGGTAGGAGGTCCAGCAGTCCGCGGGCATCAGCCAAGGGCAGGGTTCGGGTCCGGGGAGGGAAAATTAAGAACGGTACCGTTCGCCAACCAGGGTCTTGGCCTAACAGCGCCAGGACCCGGTATGTGGCTTCACCGGCGGTTTCCCAGTCCAACACGCACAGGGGAGGGCGCAGGCTAGCAAATTCTTCGAAGAGTGTGGTCGCAGGGTCGAGCACAAGGGCTCCCAATGCCGTCACTTCTTCCAGGGCCGTTATTTGTTCCGTTGAGACCGCGACCTCAGAAAGCAACACCAGCCTGTCACCTTCCAGCGAGCCCGGTTGGCCTCCCAGAGTGGGAAAAGCACCCTTGAAGGTGCGTTGCTGCCCCAGGTCAAAGGTCAACCCGGGACCGTCGAGGGTGACCTGGAGGTCACTGGAGACCCCCGATTCCAAAAGAGAAGCCGCACCCACCGGATCGCCCAGGCAATAAGGAAGACGGTCCCAGCCCGAAAAAAGCTCGGGTACCGATTCACGGTCAAATAGCTCCAGAGGGTCGAAAAAGCGGTCTTGGCGGGTGGCTGACTCAGAATCCAGGAGCAAGGCGGTTTTCAGGGCCGTGGAAACGGCGGTCCGCAGTTCTTCGTACACCTCGCCCTCCCCCCCCGAGGCCTCGAGGACGAGGTAGCCCAGGGAGTGCTCCCGGTAGTACAGGGGTTCGACCACCAGGGTGCGCCGGCGGTCGGGTAGAGTTCCAGGGGGCAGGATGGAGACCACGGGAAAGTCCAACCCTTCGGGTGGCAGGTCGATTCGGCCCCTGTCGGTAAAACTTCCCATAAGGACCGCCCGGTCGGAAGTCTCGGATTCTCGCCTCACCAGCCAACCGCTTCGAAACCCCAGGTCGGGTAGCCGCCGGGTCAGGATTTCGGAAAGCCGCCGGGGGTCCAGGGCACCCTGGAGGGCCCGGGACAGAGAGCGCACCTGTTCGGCCTTTTGATCCCGCTGCCACTGTTGAAAGCTGAATTCCCGAACCGCCGCCTCGCCCACCAAAACACGCGCCTGACCAAAAAGGTCCTCCAGACCACGATCGAGGACGACCCTGCCGCGGCGCAGTTCTGACAGGACGGTTTGCCACACCGAGGCTGTGAACCGTGTGGTGTTGACCCTCTCGAGGATGCGCTCCAGCAGGTCGAGAAAGCGCCGGTCGCGATGCGGGGCGACCTCAATGCTCAAGGCCTCCTGAAGGGGATGGATCCACGCCTGGATCTCCGAGGTGGTGAACCCCAGGTCGGTGAAGGTCGGCTCCCCCGTAGAGACGGCCCGGGCCAGTTCCCGAGAGCGGCAGGTGCAGGACTGACGAAGCACCAGCCGGGTGGGGAGCAGGGTGTCCTCGGGCACGGCCTCATTCCGCCAAAGGGCGTGCAAGAGCTTCAATCCTTCGGCGGCCTGGTCTTTGAAGGGCAGGTGCACGGTGGTCAGGGGCGGGTTGGCGATCTGGCTTTCGCGGCTGTCGTTGAACCCCACCACAGCGATGTCCGATGGTACCCGGTAGCCCCGGCTTTGGAGGTCCCGCAAAATCGAGAAAGCCAGCAAGTCGCTGGCGGCTATAAGCACAGGGAAGTCCCGACCTGGAATCATTCCCCGGCGGTCTAGGAGTTCGGCCAGGGCCTCCCGGCCTTGGTCCCAGCCTTGAGGCGTGGTGATCAGGTCTTCCCGGGCCTTCAAGCCGTGGCGTGCCAGGGTGTCGACGAAGGCCAGGTATCGCTCTTGGGCTGAGAGGTGAGCCTCAGGGCCCCGGACAAAGGCGAATTCCCTGTAACCGTGGACATCGATGAGGTGGTCCACCAGGGCTCCCATGCCGGTGGTAACGTCAAAGCGAACGCAGGGACGACCAGGAAGGGGGTCGGCCAGAGTCACCAGGGGGAGGTGGTCGAATTGACGATGGAGCTTGGCCAACTCGGTGGCACCTCTCACCCCGCTGAGGCTGGAGGCCCAGGACAAAACACCGTCGATGGCGGGTGCCACCGGAAGAGAAAAAATGCGGTTTCTGAGGCTTTCGAAGTCATCCCGTCCTCCCAAGCGCCCCCCGGGAAAGGCGATCACATGGACGTTGAGGGCCTCGGCGGTTTCCTGAATGCCCTTCCAGACCTCAGGCCCGGCTCCGGTGTGGAGGCTGGCGCAGAGGTAGGCAAAAGTGGGACGCCCGGGGGTAGAAGCCATGGGGCGATGCTACACCGGGCGCAGCACCCTGTCGAGCCAGTCCCTCACCAACCCCTGGTCCTGCCGGGAATAGAGGTGGCCGCCGGGACGAAATTCGGCGTGGAACACAGAGGAACGATCCAGGGTCTGGTAGACGGTGGCGATGTGAGCGCAGGCCTGGCGCACAGCAGTTTCGGGGAACAGTCTGTCCTGGGTTCCGTGGAGGAAGAACAGGGGTTTGGGGGCGGCCAAGGCGGCCAGGTCAGGAAAGTCCATGAGACGGGAAAGACCGGGGTGAGTCATGGAAAAGGCCGACTGGCCCCTGACCCGGTTACCCCCGGGGACCATCATACCGGCCAGGGTGGCCAGGCAGCAGATGGCCACGGTGGCCGTGAGATGGTCGCTCAATGCCCCTGCCTGGTAGGACCGGTACCCCCCCATCGAATGGCCCAATGAGACCACCCGGGCCGGGTCGACCATGGGGTGATGGGCCAGGAAAGCGGCGGCGGCCAGGTCTTCGCTGGCGATCACTCCGGCCCAGGAGGACCCCAGGTTGAAGAGATTGCTGGCCACGGCCTGCTGGGTTTCATAGCCACCACAAGCACGGTCGCCCCAGCCCAGGGCGTCGGTGACCAGCACCACCCACCCGTCCCTGGCCAGGTCGTCAGCCACAAACCGGCCTTCGTAGTTTTTCTCGACCCAGGATTGGGCCATGGCGGCCATAGGGTGTCCGGCCAGGGGGCGAAGCATCTTCTCCTTGCCTATCTCAAAGCAGGCTCCATGGTCGTGAAGCACCAAGGCCGCAGGGAAGGGTCCCGGCCCATCAGGGACGGCCAGGTACGCCGAAGTCCGGCGAAAACGTCCCAAAGACAGGGTAATCCGGTCCACCCGGTACCCTTCCCTGGCTTCACTTTGAACCACCTCCGGTTGGGGCGAGGGGAAATCCAAGGGCTCGAGGAGCAACGGAGCCACTGCCTGGCGGCCCCTTCGCTGCCAACTGGCGGGGTCTGAGGCCGACGACAGCTTCCAGCCCAGAGGAAATTCCAAGGAGGCCACGGCCTGGGGGTACCAATCGGGCAGCATGTCAGGGGTCAGACCATCGGTGGGGGGGACGTCGACCAGGTAGAGGGCGGGCAGGCCCGACACATCGCTGCAGAACAAAACCTGCCGCTGATCGGGGGTGAACGAAGGATGGGGATGGCTGGCCTGGGTGTTGCCCTGATAGACGGCCCAGGTGCTGTCGTGTCGGCATAGAACCCGGAATTCGTGGCGGGCCAGGTCAAACAAGTACAGGTGGGGATCGGGCTCAAACGCATGCCCGGCCTTGTCGGCCACGTCGCCCAGCTGCCCGGCACCGTCGCCCACCAGCAAGTTCCCGGCCCGGTTGCTCATCAGGTGGGCGCAGGGAGGCATATCCATCAACCGCTGATTGGTGCCGGTGTCGGGGTCAAAGGACCAGATGGATCGTTTTTTCTCCCCCCTGGTGTAGCTGACGTACACCATCTTCGACCCGTCAGGCACCCAGAACTCGTGCATGCACGCTTCCCCGGGGGCCTGCTCCTTGGCCTGACGCAAGCCCGAGCCGTCGCTGTTCACCAGCCAGATGCGCGAGTCCACCAGATCGTGGGGTCCTTCATGGCAGAAGGCCATTTGCCGGTCGTCGCCTGGGCGGTACATGGGGTGCCCGATGAACAGCTCGCGTTCCAGCACCACCCGGGCTTGTCCGGTGGCCAGGTCGATGTCCAACAACCGCTGCCGGGGCTTGCGGTGGAACTGCTTCTCAAAGCGCTCCCAGCCGGTGGCGTCGGTGACCTGGTCGGCCTCCCACAGCTCGATGGCGGCCACCCTGGTGCAGTTGTCGTTGGCCACCCAGGTGCCGTAGCAGTTCCAACCCTGAGGAGCGGTGTAGACCACTTCTTCCCTCAAGGTTTCCACATCCACCCGGCAGAAGGAGACTTTTCCTCGGCTGAAATACACAAAACGATCGTCGGGGGACAAAAAGCACCCTTGGACACTCACTCCCCCGCCCTCGGTCAGCTGGACGGCGCGGCGGATCTCGAGGTCGAGCAGCCACAGGTCCATGGTACCATCGAGGTCGGCGCCGAAGACCAGGCGTTTTCCGTCGGTGGTGAAGGCTTTCTGGTAGAAGTAATTGCGGGTGCAGGCTGCTCCCACGGGGGTGAGCCGCACCACCCGGGCGCCGGACACAGGGTCATAGGTTGTGATGAACTCAAAGTCGGCGGTTCGACCTTGGGGCATTCAAAGGTCCCCAGGGTCGGCTTGGTAGTCAAACCAATCGAAGTCCGCCGCCAGGCGAACCCCCGTACCACCATTGTGGGCAAACAGGCCCACCAGGGTTCCCGTATGGTGCTTACCCTCGAGAACGCCTTCATCGCTAAGGAAGGTGCAATCCCGGGCGGTCCCCACTTTGAGCCAGTTCCCACCGTCGGGAAGGGCAAAAAACCGCCTGATCTGGCCTCGGATTTCGACCTTAAGGACCACACCCCGGGTCGTTTCGAGGGCCCTATCGCCTAAAACCGTCACCACACCGTTACGGTTCTCCACCAACCGCACCCGGGTTTGCCCCTCGTGGCAGACTACCAGTTTGAGGTGGTTGCGAATGCCGTAATAGCAAACCAGCCCGGCCTCGGGGCCGGGGTGTTGGGGTTGAAATTCTAGTCGTAATGCGGCCCGGTAGTGGTGGCTGGTTTCCCGCTTCACGAGGGTGTTCTTAGCCCGGATGGTCTCCAGACCGTGGTCACCGGTGGTGATTCGAAGGAAGCCGGGGCGCTGGGTCAAGGACCAGAGGTCTGGGTCATCGTTACGGACGAACAGCCAGTCCAAGGCCAACTTCGGGGCGTCAAAGTCGTCCCTTTGTTTGACCTCGAACCGATGTTCGGGCAACCGGGGGCACGACTGAACGCTGCTAGGCCCCTTCCCCTGGTTGACGGTGAACCAACCGTCCAGGGTCCATTGCACCGGGTCGAGGGCCGTTTCACGACCAACCGTGGTGTAGGGGCCGCCCTCCGGGGGTTTGGACCAGCTTACCGTGGCCCGACCGCTGAATAAGGGCCGAGGAATCAACCTGGGTGAGGACAGGGTTGAAGGGGCTGGGCTCGTAGGGTCCCCAAAGACTCCGGGACCGGGCCGAGGTGATGCAGTGCCCATGGCCCGTGCCGCCCTCGGCCAAAAGAGCGTAGTACCAGCCATCCTTTTTCAAAAGGTGGGGCCCCTCGGCGCAAGGTCGACCAGTACCGACCCACACCTGAACCGGTGGGCCCAAGGGTTTGGTGCCATCTTCAGAGAGTTTGACCAGATTGAGCCCAGGGGAGATGAGTAGGTATTTGGTACCATCGTCGTCGATGAACAGCGAGGGGTCGATGTTGTCCACGTCGAGGTACACAGGCTTCGACCAAGGTCCCGCCGGGTTGGTGGCGGTGACCACGAACTGGCGCCTCAGGGGGGCTACCTCACCTTCGGAGGGGTTATTGAGCCGCAACGTGGCGTACAGGGTAAACACCCCATCCCGGTAGGACAAATCGGGGGCCCAAACGCCATGAGAATCGGCCAAAGAGGACAAATCAAGCCCAGCGCCGTCGGTG
>JAIFLN010000132.1 GCA_020049045.1 Spirochaetota bacterium
TGGCGCCGGGTCATGTTGCCACTGGCAGCGCCTGCCCTCGCCTCGTTGTCCATCATGGTCTTCCTCTGGAACTGGAACAACTATCTCGAGCCTCTGGTCTTTCTGCGCAACTGGCGGACCCATACCATTCCCGTTTCGCTAGGAAATTTCATCGATGAAAGTCTCAGTGAGTACAATTTGGTGATGGCGGCCTCGGTTTCGGCACTGGTGCCGGTCTTTTTGGTGTTTATGGCGGGGCAGAAGTACATCATCAAGGGGTTGACTGCTGGGTCGGTGAAGGGATGACCGACCTGGATTTTGCCGCCTTGCTCCAGCCTGTGCCACGCTCGGCCGTGTTTCATCGGCAGGGGTGGCACGTTTGGTGCGGTTCGGTCACCTGTCACGAAAACCGCTATTACCTGTTGTTTTCCCAATGGCCTCAGGCAGCCGGCCATGATGGCTGGGTAACGCATTCTGAAATTGGCTGGGCTTCTGGTCCCGGGCCCGAAGGTCCGTTTACCTATGGCGGTGTGGCACTGGGACCAGCAGGAGGCCCCCTCTGGGATGCGCAGGTCACCCACAATCCCGTCGTTCTGGAGTGTGAAGGACTGTACTACCTCTATTACATGGGGAATCGGGGGGACGGTACCTACTGGGACAACCGCAACCACCAGTGCATCGGAGTGGCTGTGGCCCCTCATCCAGCAGGACCATGGAAACGTTTTGACCAACCTGCGCTTTCTCCTACCGCTGACAGCTGGGATTGCCTTGTTGTCACCAATCCCACCGTCTGCCGCGGGCTGGATGGCCGATTCTTTATGATCTACAAGGGTGTGGGAACATCAGCAGCGCCCCTTCCGCGCGGCGGTCCTGTGGTATTGGGACTGGCGGTGGCACCAACACCATTGGGACCGTTCACCAAGGTAGGCGGCCCGCTTTTATCCAACCCGGAAAACTCGTGGTCTGTGGAAGATCCCTTCCTTTGGCATGACGGCCGGAAGTTTTGTCTGCTGGTCAAAGACTTTCAAGGGTATTTCACCAAACGGGGTCCCTCCACAGTAGCTTTGTTCGAGTCTGAAGACTGCCAGGATTGGAAACCCGCCGCTCATCCTTTTGCTTTTGAAAGGCGCTTGGTGTGGGAAGACGGAGAAGTCCAGACCCTAGACGCCCTCGAACGTCCGTTCCTCTGGTTTGAAGACGGACGGCCTTCTGTTCTGCTGTGTGCCGTCGGCATCGGAGCCGATCGGAGCCAGTCTTTCAATGTACAGATTCCTCTAAGGAGACCAAAATGATTACCGAAACCGGCGTGGCATCACGCGAACTCAAATCCTTACGCTCAAAAAGTGACCTCGTTGTTGTCGGCGGAGGTCTGGCAGGCACCTGCGCCGCCATCTCAGCGGCCCGCTCCGGGTTGAAGGTCACCCTGCTCCAGGACCGTCCGGTTCTTGGGGGCAACTCCTCCAGCGAGGTTCGGCTATGGGTTCTCGGGGCTACTTCGCATATGGGCAACAACAACCGTTGGGCCCGCGAAGGCGGCATCATTGACGAGATTCTGGTGGAGAATCTGTACCGGAACAAGGAAGGCAACCCGCTGATCTTTGACACGATTCTGGTAGAGAAAGTGCTGGCCGAAAAAAACCTCACCTTGAGGTTGAATACAGCGGTGTTTGATGCAGTAAAGGTCGCTGACGGAAGGATCGGCTCGGTGAAAGCCTTTTGCAGTCAGAACTCCACCTTGTACGAAGTGGAAGCACCTCTGTTCTGTGATGCTTCGGGAGACGGTATTCTCGCTTTTTTGGCGGGTGGAGCCTTTCGAATGGGGGCAGAGAGCCGGTCCGAGTTCAACGAAGGCTTTGCCCCCGAAACCACCTACGGGGAACTGTTGGGTCATACCATTTATTTCTACAGCAAGGACACCGGCAAGCCGGTGGACTTCGTCGCTCCCGAGTGGGCCTTGTCTGATATCACAAAAATTCCGCGCTATCGCAGCTTCACACCTAAAGAACACGGTTGCAAACTCTGGTGGATTGAATATGGCGGCCGCCGTGACACGGTGCATGAAACAGAAGAAATCAAATGGGAACTGTGGAAAGTGGTCTATGGCGCTTGGAACCACATTAAAAATTCCGGCGAATTTCCTGAAGCGCGAAACCTCACCCTCGAATGGGTGGGGACCATTCCCGGTAAGCGGGAAAGCCGCCGCTTCGAGGGTGATTACCTGATCAATCAGCGGGATATCGTCGAACAGCACACCTTCGACGATGCTGTTTCGGTAGGCGGCTGGTCCATCGACCTGCATCCCTCCGACGGGGTGTATTTCGCAGGAAAGCCCTGCAACCAGTGGCACTCACGAGGTGTCTACCAAATTCCCTACCGCACCCTTTACAGCCGCAACATCAAAAACCTCTTCCTAGCCGGACGCATTATCAGTGCCACCCACGTTGCTTTCGGCTCAACGCGTGTGCAGGGAACCTTGGCCCAGGCGGGCCAGGTGGTTGGTCCCGCAGCAGCACTTTGCTTGGAACACCGGGTTAGTCCGGCTGACCTGGTACGGCCTGAACTCATGAGGGAACTGCAGAAACGACTGTTGCTCAGCGGGCAATCCATACCGGGGGTTCGGCTTCAGGCACCCGAGAACCGGGCGCTTGCGGCTACCATCACCGCCTCTTCACGGTTGCAGCTCAAAGCCTTTCCTCCTTCGCCGACCTACCGTACCTTGGAAAAGTCCTGGGCACAGTTGCTGCCGGTGTCTGCCGGAGCAGCCCCGGTCGTTACCTTCGTTCTAAAGGCCAGCCAGCCGACTACCGTCAGGTTCGAGCTTCGTACCAGTGACAGACCTGATAATTTCACCCCCGATGTCGTTCTGGGAATCCGGGAGCAAGCTCTCGAGCCTGGAAAGGAGCACTGCATCACAGTCGATTTTGGCGTCAAAGTCGATACTACCCGCTACCTGTTCTACTGTGTGATGCAAAACCCCCTGGTGTCTGTCCAGGTCAGCGAGGCACGTATTACCGGCTTGGTCTCAGTGACCAACGGTGTCAATGCGGCTGTGTCCAACTTCGGCCGCCAGAGTCCACCGGAGAACATCGGTGTCGAGGCCTTTGAGTTCTGGTGCACCGAGCGCCGTCCTATGGGCCACAACTTAGCGCTGGGAATCTCCCCACCCCTGGATTGTTTTGTGCCCGAAAACGTGGTCGACGGCTGGGGCCGTCCCTCCAACGCTCCCCACGCCTGGGTTGCCTCGCTCGAGGATAAGGCCCCGTGGCTGAAGCTGACCTGGGCCAACACACAAAGCATCAGCAAGCTCGTTCTGGTGTTCGATCCTGACTTTGACCATCCTTTGGAGTCGGTTCAGTGGGGCCACCCAGAACGAGCTGTTCCCCAGTGTGTGAAGGCCTTCCGTGTCAAGGACGGTCAAGGCCGTGTGCTGGTCGAGGTGGCAGAAAACCACCAGTCGCGTTTCACCCTGAACTTGGAAGCGCCGTTGCAGACCGAGGCTGTGACTGTAGAAATTCTGGCTATGAACGGCGAGCATTCGCCGGCCAGTGTGTTTGAGGTTCTGGTGTTCTAGATATGTCTACCCTCTCCTCGATCAACCAGGTGCTTGAGGAGGGGGGAAGAACCGCAGCCGAGAAACTCCGGCTCTTTTTCGGCCTGCTCGAAGAAGAGTTCTCGGTTGCGATCAACCTGCACGATCTGGAGGGTATCAGTCAGATCAATCCCGAGGTCAGAGGGGTCTTGGAACCCTTCCTGTACCACAACAACGCCTTTTGCAACCACGTAAAAAAATATGCCGGCTTTCTAGCTTCCTGCAGTTCTGCCAAAACCATTTTATGCCGGACCTTCCGGCAGAAGGACAACCCGTTTTTCGGGGGTTGCTACCTGGGCATCGAAGAATTACGCTACCCTATCCGTTGGAACGGCCGTCTCTTGGGGTTTCTGTGTGTCGGCCAGTTTTGTACAGACAGAGAGGCCGCCGATGCCCGTATTGAGCATTACGCGGCGAAAGAGGGAGCAGACCCGGTCAGGCTCAAGGCCCTTCACCGTCAGGTGGTCCGTCCCCTGGACTTCGACATCCGGCGGTTTGGATTGCAGATCGGCTTTTTGGCCGACTACCTGGCCCTTCTCTACGCCCAGACGTCCTCTGCACGCAGCCAGGGGATCGACGTTCCCTTTGATGCGTTGGAACACACCCGCAATTATCTGGTCACCCGAACCAAAGCTTTTATTCAAGACAATTACGCTTCAGCGCTCCCCCTCAAAGTTCTGGCGGCCAACGCCTATTGCAGCCAGACGTATTTAAGCGCCCTGTTCCGCAAAGTGGAAGGGCGGACCCTCACCGAGGCCATTCTGGAGGTAAGGCTGTCCAAGGCCAAAACGCTCTTGGACACCACCACTCTGTCGATTACGGAAACGGCCTTTGCAACAGGTTTCAACGATTCCAACTACTTCAGCCGGGCTTTTCGAAAACACTTTGGTCAAAGCCCGCGTCACTATCGGTCGGGCTGACCAAACACTTCCTTTTGTAAAACGCGTGCAATCTCTTGGTACCCCTGGGGCAAGGGATGGATGCCGTCGGCCGTGGCGTAGCCGGTTTTACGCAGCTCACCCGCCAGGTCAATCACGCGGACAAGCGGAGCAGGCCACACGCTAAGCAACCACTTCCGGTACTGTTCCAGAACAGCGTCGTACTTTTCAAAAGGCTCCAAGTAGCTATAACGGTCTTGTCCCTCAGGCTTGGGTTGAGAAAACAGCGCCGCTTCGAATGGCGGTGGAGTCAGAACAACCGCCTTGGCTCCGCAGGCAAGGACCTTGGCCACGAGCATCCTCATCCCGGATTGATAGGCCTCAAATCGTTGTTGAGAAAAAGGATAGTAGATTCCGTCGTTCATTCCATAGCATATGACACACCAATCCGGTTGCGATTCCTCGAGAACCTGGTCGATACGGTTCAGAATACAAGGACGGGGAAAGGGATGATCCGGTTCCGACAATCCAGAGGCGGTCTCACTATTCTGACCCCGGTTGATAAACTCGAAATTCGTAGGGTCAAGCGCTTTCAGGAAGGCTCCATTCGCGGTGATGCTGTCACCGAGAAACACGGTTCGAACCCGGGGTCGCGAGGGCTTATAGTCGAAGATTCCATGCTGATCAAGGCTGAAAGGCACCCGGATGCCGGCATATCGCAGGGTTCCCTCGGTGCCAGGAAGGCCTTTGACCGTTGCCGTTTGGAGCTTCCCTTCGGACCAGCTGAACCCAACCTCCAAGCCACCCCTGGCCCGAAGACCGGCTGCCTTTCCTTTCGGCCAAGCCGCAGGGAGGGCAGGCAGCAAATGAACACAACAGTTCTCATCACTTTGCAAAAGCATCTCAACCATACCGGCGGCAACGCCGAAATTCCCGTCGATCTGAAAGGGAGGATGCACGTTGAACAGGTTGGGATGCGTGCAGTCCTGGAGAAGGCCCCGCAACAGCTTGTGGGCCCGGTTTCCGTCCTGCAGGCGTGCCCAAAGGTTGATCTTCCAGGCCCGGCTCCAGCCGGTTTCCCCGTCTCCCCGGCTTTCGAGGGTGACCCGGGCCGCCTGTGCCAGTTCCGGTGTCGTCTCCGGACTGATCATTCTCCCCGGATGAAGCCCATACAATTGGGAAACATGGCGGTGGTGGTCCGCCGGATCATCGAAATCTTCCATCCACTCCTGAAGCTGCCCGTAACGGCCAATCTGGCTGGGGGCCAGGCGGGCCAAGGCTTGTTCCAGCAAAGGACGAAATTCAGCATCGACCCCGAGCAGAAGGCTGGCCTTGAGGCAGTTCTGGAACAATTCCTGAATAATCCGGTGATCCATTTCGGTACCTTCGGCCACCGAGCAGGGCTGTCCCGATACCAAAAAGGTATTTTCGGGACTGGTCGAGGGGCTGCTGACCAGCCAACCCCGGTCATTGACGGTCAAGAAGTCCAGATAGAACTCGGCCGCCTCTTTCAAAATGGAATAGCCGGTGTTGCGCAGGTAGTCCACGTTCTGGGTGAAGGTGTAGTACTCCCAGACGTCCTGGCACAGCCAGCCGCCGCCACCCGGAAACAGGCCGTTCACCGCCTTGGCATAGGGTTGGGTGAAACCCCAGATATCAGACTTTTTGGCGGCGCACCAACCCCGGGCGTTGTAGTATTCCCGGGCAGAAATTCTACCGCTTGGTCTGAGCGCATCGATGAAAGACAGCAGCGGCTCGTGGCATTCCGAAAGCCCGGTGGGCTGGGCCAGCCAATAATTCATGTTCAGATTGATGTTGTAGCAGAACATGGAACCCCACATCGGGTTGTTGCTCTGGTTCCAAATGCCCTGCAGATTGGCCGGCAGGGTTCCGGGGCGCGAGCTGCTGATCAAGAGGTACCGTGCATACTGGAACAGCAGAACCTCAAGACCGTTGTCAACGGCACCCTGCCGGTAAAGCTTCAGACGTTGGTCCGTGGCAAGGTGGTCCCAATCTTCTCCGTCCAGGTTCAACTCCGTCCTATCATAAAGGCGGGAAAAATCCTGCTCATGCCGGGACTTCAGCTGTTCAAAGGAATAATCTAGCGGCGGTCAGCAATACAGTAATTTCTGTGGCGTTTTCTATCCTTAGTGCCGCCTCTTCCCGAAGAACTTGCCCTCCCTCGGCTCGAACGGCGACCCGGCAATCGTAAGCCAAATTTTCAACCTGGCCCTTGAGATAAAGCCAGCCGGAAGCATCGACTCCAAGGCTGGCCCCGGGTTGTCCTGCTTCGAGCGAAATCGTGACTCCCAACCCCTCTGGCTGTGAACTTAGCGCCCGAAACACCAGAACGTTGTCGGGGGCGCTGCAAAACACTTCTCGGACGATATGGCAAATCTCTTTGGTAAACGACACCTTTGCAACACCGCGACTCAGATCAAGCTCACGGCGGTAAGCGCTGACACTCTCTCCGCCATGCCATTGCAACCCTAGGCTGCCAAAGTTCTGATAGCAGCCAAAGGTACTGTTATCGCCGTACGAAAAGTCTCTCAGAAACTGAGTTTCGACGGCCTGCTGCGCCTCGGGATACTTTTTTTGTCTCAGCAGGTTCCGAATCGACTCGAGCTCTTTCCAGGCTTCCTTTTTTACTTCGGACGGACGGCCCGTAAACAGCGTCTCTTCGTTGAACTGCAACTGATCGCGGGTCACGCCGCCAAAAACCATGGCCCCCAGACGGCCGTTGCCCACTGGCAAGGCCTGACTTTCCCAGTCTGCCGCCGGCTGGTCGTACCAAAGCTTGTTCACGGTTCCACGCCCAGACTCCGCAGCTGCTGCTGAAGCTCGCCAACCGGAAGGTTTCGCGGCAAAACTCCCTGCCGGGCGCACAAGGCTGCGGCGATTCCCACCGATTGCCCCATATTGAGGCAAATGGGCATGACGCGGTAGCTGGAATGGGCCATGTGCGTGCCGGAAATACACCGGCCGGCCAGCAGTAATCCATCGATCTTTTGGGGCACAAAACAGCCGTAGGGAATGGTATAACCCCGTTGCTGCCGGAAGTGCCGCTGTACCCCCGTTTCATCGAGACCGGCCCCTTCCAGGTTGTGCACATCGAAGTTGAACCGGGCCCTTGTCACCGCCCAGTCGTCGAATACTTTCGCCTCGAGAATGTCACGTTCATTCAGGGTTTTCTCGCCGACAAAATGGCGGGTTTCCCGTACTCCGATCGCCGAGGGAGTCTGGAGAAGGTAACAGGCTTCAAACCCTGGTACACGGCTCCGGAGAAAATTCAGAATGGGACCAATCTGACTGCGGCACACGGCGTCAGCCCTGGTCAGGTCATCGGCGTTGGTGCCATCGACCTTGATGGCATTGGTCATGTTCAAGACCACCGTTCCCGGCAGTGTGGACGGATAAATCAGAACATGTCCGGCTGGGTAAGGTATAACTTTGCGGGCTTCACTCTGCACGTCGCTGTCGCCCAAAGGAAAGGTGTCTTCAAACCCGGGGACATAACGCACCTTGGAAGTATCAACCCCACCGACCTTCAGCATATGGGTCATGGGCTGCATTTTGCCGTCGTACTCGCGGCCTTTGTAATAGGGGGCACCCGCTGCGGCAGCCATATCACCATCACCCGAAGCGTCGACGATTGTTTTGGCGAAAATGGCCTGACGTCCGCTTTTGCTCTCGATGATCACCCCGGTCACACGGTTTCCTTCAAGAATGGGAGCACTGGCAAACGTGTACAACCGCAGAGTCACGCCAGCCTCAGCCAGCATTTCCAACATCACCAGTTTCAACAGCTCGTGGTTGATAATCTGCCGGGCATTGCCGTGAATGCCCAAATCCGGCAGCGAGGCGCGGTCGCCTTGACTGCGGTCCAACAACTCCTCGTAGAGTCCACCCCGGGTTTCACCGGTCCAGTGGCTCATCAAGCCCGCTGTTGCAACACCGCCCACCACACCGCTTTGTTCCACCAGTAGAACTTTGGCTCCCTGCCGGCCGGCACTGACGGCGGCACCAAAGCCTGCAGGACCAGCACCAAGAACAAGAACATCCACTTCAGAAAGGATAGGAACCGGTCTTGCAGGCTCCTGATAAAAGGCAACAGTCGCATTTTCCATGGGGCACTCCTGCTTACCAGAATGCCAGAAAACCAAGGTTTACACCTTCACAGCCTTAAGAATAAGAAGCACTGGTTTATGATACGGCTGCAGCGAGAAAATCCTGCACCACACGCCGGATCATCGGATCGTTGACGTAGTACATCCGCTTATTGCCGACGACTTCTGCTTCGACAATTCCTTTGTCTTTTAACGCTGCCAAATGCTGACTCACAACAGGCTGAGGTTGCTCCAGACATTGCCAAAGATCGGTGACGCAGGCCGATTGACGCTCAATGAGGCAAAGAATTTTCCAGCGGGTGGGATGGCCGCAAACCCTTAGTTTAGAAGACCACTCCTCGAGAAGGACAGGGTCACAAGCTGGCATGGCCAAGGATACATCACTCATGATCTTAATATAGCATGGTTTCTATATAGAAAGCAAGAGCCAGCTAGACTTTGCTGATTGAATTGGTCAATATCTGGAGATGAGGTGTCTGTGTTGCAGGAGACTGATATGGATGCTTTGGCTCTCGCGGGTTGGGTGGACCAGGTCATCAACGGCCTGGTGCTAGGCAACTTGTATGCCCTGCTCGCGGCGGGCCTGGCCCTGATTTTCGGGGTGGCCCACCTGATCAACTTTGCCCACGGCTCGGTGTATATGGCCGGGTCGTTTCTCGGTTGGTGGCTGCTGACCCAGCAGGGTTGGCCGTTGTGGGTCACCCTGCCCGCCGCAATGGCCGGTTCTGCCGTGATCGGCCTGGTTCTCGAGCGCTTTGCCGTCCGGCCGTTCCGAAAAAGCGCCAGGGTGGCTCCGCTTCTGGCCACTTTGGGTGCCGGCATGGTACTCGACAGCCTGGCCGAACTCCTTTTCACGCCCAACCCCCGCCCGTTCCCTTCGGTGGTCCCTACCGACCGCGTCGTTCTAGGCGGGGTCTCGGTGGGTTGGCTTGATCTGCTCATCCTCGGGGCAACGGTGGCCTGCGCCGCCGGGCTCTTTGTGTTTCTCAAACTGACAAAAACGGGCCAGGCTCTGCGGGCCACCGCCCAGGACAGCGAAGCCGCCCAGCAGATGGGGGTTGCCGTCAACCGGGTGAATGCCACGGCGTTTGCCCTGGCCAGCGCTCTAGGCGGTTTGGCCGGTGTACTGGTCGGGTTGTATTACAACAGTGTGTCGCCTGCCATGGGGTTTCAGGCCGGATTGAAAGGATTCACCGCCTGTGTGCTGGGAGGTCTGGGCAGCGTGCCCGGAGCCATGGCCGGCGGGCTGGTTCTCGGGGTGACAGAAAGCCTCGGTGTGGCTGTGTTCGGTTCGGCGGCGCGCAACCTGGTTGCGTTCGGCCTGCTCCTAGCAGCGCTGGTACTCCGCCCTCAGGGGTTGTTCTCCTGGAAAAAACGGTCGTTGCCTCCCGAACCGCTGACCGGGACCTTCCTGCCGGCTGCCAAAGCGTTCCATGTACCATTGAATGCTGCGGTGGCCTTGGTAGCGCTGGCCGCTCTCGTTCCCCTGGTCTTTCCCAACGGGTATCTGCTCCAAGTGCTGACCAACGGCTGGATCATCGCGCTGTTTGCCGTCAGTCTGACGCTCGTGGCGGGAACCACGGGTATTTTGTCGCTGGGACATGCGGGAATGATGGCCCTCGGCGCCTATACCTCGGGTTTGCTTACGCTCCGTCTGGGCTGGCCTTTTGAGTTATCGTTCTTGGCCGCGGGTGTGGTCGCCGCGGTCTTGGGTACTCTTCTGGTCTCACCGGCCCTCCGGCTCAAGGGCCACTACCTGAGTATCGCCACGTTAGCGCTGGGCGAAATCGTCAACCAGACCATTTTGCTGGCCGAACCGGTCACGGGAGGTCCGCTGGGTCTTCCTGGAATTCCCGTGCCGGTGGTGTTCGGCAGACCCCTTGCCACCACCGCCGATTACTATTACCTGACTTTGGCAGTGCTGATCGTCGGAGTTGGCATTGTTGCCTTGGTACTGAAGAGTTTTCTGGGCCGCACCCTGCGGGCTTTGCGCGAAGACGAAGTGGCCGCAACAGCTCTCGGCATCCGGCCGGGGTTATACAAAGCCATTGCTTTTGCTGTGGCTGGAGGCCTGGCCGGTTGGGCAGGCGCTTTGTCGGCCCATCTGTACTCGTATATCAGCCACGAGACCTTTAATGTGACGCTGTCGATTCTGGGGCTGACCATGGTGATTGCCGGCGGCCTTGGAAACCTTGGCGGAGCCGTACTGGGAGCGGTCACACTTTCAGCGCTCCCGGAAATTCTCCGTCCGGTAGCCGAGTACCGGCCGCTGGTCTACGGATTGCTGCTTCTCGTTGCCCTGCGCTGGCGTCCGCAGGGCGCTTTGGGGGCCGTATGAAACCGGATGTCTGCCTGTTGGAAACGCGCGGCGTCTCACGAAGTTTTGGCGGCATTCGGGCCGTCCAGGCGCTGGACCTGCGCCTCCGCGCGGGTGAAGTTCTGGGACTTATTGGGCCCAACGGTGCCGGCAAGACCACACTGTTCAACCTGCTTTCGGGAGCCGACCGGCCCGACAAAGGCCAAATTCTGCTAAATGGACGGGATATCACCCGGTGGCCGGCCTGGAAACGGGCCCAAGCCGGAATTATCCGTACCTTTCAGCACGGGCGCATCTTTGCCAATCTCAGTGTGACCGAGAATCTGCTGGTGGGGGGTCACACTCAGGGTCGCAAAGCCGACATTGCCGCCTTGCTTTCCCCTTTCGGCAAGCGCTTGCTGCCTCGGGCAGATCAGCCGGCCTATCTGTTCAGCTATGCCAACCGGCGGCGTATCGAAATTGCCCGAGCCCTGGCGGCCCGGCCGAGAATCCTCCTGCTGGACGAACCGACTGCGGGGATGAATCCGGTGGAGACTCTCGAAATTCTGGAGTTCCTCAAAACGCTGAAAGCGCAGGGACAAACCATGATTGTTATTGAGCACAAGCTGCCCCTTATCCTTCCTCTGGCCGACAGAGTGGTGGTCCTTGACCACGGTGCTAAGCTCGCCGAGGGGCACCCACTGGACATTCCCCGTGACCCCCGTGTCATCGAAGCCTACCTGGGCAACCGCGAAGGAGCGCACCATGCCGACTAACCATCCTTTGCTGTCGCTTTCGCAGATCGATACCTTCTACGGTGCCGTTCAAGTGCACTTCGGGCTCAACCTCCACGTCGACACCGGTGAAATCGTCTGCCTTCTCGGAGGCAACGCTTCGGGCAAATCCACCACCATGAAGGTCATCCTCGGTCTGCTCGAACCAAGGGCGGGAGAAGTGTGGTGGGGACAGACCTCATGGAAAAAGACCTCCACTCCGGAGCGTATCCGTCAAGGTCTGGCTTCGGTACCCGAGGCAAGGCGTCTTTTCGGTGACATGACCGTAGGGGAAAACCTGATGATGGGGGCCTATGTGCGCCCCACATTCCTGCGCGCCGACCGTAACGAGGTTCTCCGCGACCGTGAAAAAATCCTCGACGAATTCCCCCAACTGCGCGAACGCTTCGGCCAGCTGGCGGGAACCCTCAGCGGCGGCGAACAGCAGATGGTGGCCCTGGCGCGCGCCTTGATGAGCCGGCCGCGACTGATCTGCATGGATGAGCCGACCATGGGTCTGTCACCCTTGTGGGTGGAAAAAATCTGGGATCTGGTCACGGCTATCAACAAGCAGGGAACCGCTTTTTTTCTGGTGGAGCAGAACGCCCACTTGGCGCTGGAACTCGCCCACCGCGGGTATGTTCTGCAAAATGGTCACCTGGTTCTGGAAGGAACGGCATCGGACCTGCGCAACGATGAACGGATTCGAGATGCTTACCTTGGCACCGATCAGATGGCTGGAATTTAACCCGGCTTCCCACTAAAATCACTGCTATGGCTGAACTCATTGCTCCCCAGGTACTCAAAGGCTTTCGCGACTCGCTGCCCCAGCAGGAAATCCCTAAAAAAACTCTCATGTCTAAACTCGAGACTGTCTTCGAGTCCTTCGGCTTTGTACCCATCGACACCCCGGTGCTCGAGTACACCGAAGTTCTGTTGGGAAAAGGGGGTGGTGAAACAGACAAACAAGTCTACCGGTTCACCGATCACGGCGAACGCGACGTGAGCATGCGGTTTGACCTGACGGTGCCCTTTGCGCGGTTTATGGCGGCGCACGCTGCCGAGGTGTCCCTTCCGTTCAAGCGTTACCACATGGCCAAGGTTTGGCGGGGCGAGAACACCCAGAGGGGTCGCTACCGCGAATTCGTGCAGTGCGATTTCGATATTGTGGGTGCCGATACCGCAGCCGCCGACTTTGAAATTCTTCTGATGATGGCGCGTGCCATGGACGAGCTGGTCGAAGGCAAGGCAACCATCCGCCTCAGCCACCGCGGAATTTTCAACCGTTTCCTGGGCGTTCTAGGCGCCAGCGGCCAATCGGTACCGGTGTTGAGGGCCGTGGACAAGCTGGCCAAGATCGGGTCCGACGCAGTTAAGAAACTCCTTCTCGAATCGGTGGATGAGATCGGTGCCAGCAAGATCTTGGCGTTCATCGGTGCGCAAGGGGACTACCTGAGCGTGTTGGCCCAACTCGAGGCACTGTCGGGGGGAATCAGCCCTGAATCGGAGCGCCTGCGCGAACTGCACTCCCTAGCCTCGGAGTTGGGTCTGGCACACCGGTTTGTGCTTGATCCGTCCATCACCCGGGGGCTCGATTACTACACCGGAATCGTGTACGAAACCTTCCTCGATGCCTTGCCCGCCCTCGGTTCGGTGATGTCCGGCGGCCGCTATAACAATTTGGCGGCCCTTTACACCAAACAGGAACTGCCCGGGGTGGGAGCATCGGTAGGGCTGGACCGTCTGCTGGCGGGTCTGGAGGAACTGGGCCTGCTCAAATCCGTGGCCGGAAAAAGCGATGTGCTGATTTTGGCGACTCCCGCTTCCGGGGCCGCCCAAAAGCTGGCTCAGTTGTTGCGTGCAGAGGGGCTGAACGCCGAGGTGTTCCTTCTCGACAAAAAGGTGGCCCAGCAATATAAGTTTGCCGAAGCTAAAGGAATTCGGTTTGTCGCCCAGATCGGCGAAGGCGGGGTGCAGTACAAGGACACGATCACCGGCGAGGCGCGGACAGGTCTTGACCCGCTGGCCTTTGCCACCTGGGTTACCGTAAGGCAACCCTGACGTCTTCGGCCACAGCCGTGGCCAACGAATTAAGGGCCAGATCTCCCAGCGATACCGGCTGCAGGAGGGTGGGCCGTAAAAGCATGGCCTGCCGGTCTTCGTTGGTCAGGGCTTCCGGGTCTCCCGTAAAGCTCACAACAACAATCTGATCGTTGACTCGGGCATCGCGGGAGGTGCTTATCAGGGTGTTTCCTGTGGGTACCTCCACCACCCAGAACGTGGCCGCCACCGACGCCGAAGCGGTCAGGGTAAGAAAGGTGACAGAAGCCTGAAAGAGCCTTTCAACTCCCTCAGGATGCGTGGCATCAACCACAACAACCTTGCGCTCCCGGTTTTCCGTGCGGACAGATTTCTTTGGTTCCTGATAGGAATACCGGATCAGTTGCCCCTGCAACACCATATTGTGCGCGACAGACTGAGTGAGAGCCAAACCGTCGTTCTTAATAACCATCGTCAATTCGGGCAACGGGGCATCGATTAGTTTTTGGATGATCCGATTGCTCAGCGGAGCCGAAAGCAAGCCCAGGCTCCAAAACTCCCCTCCGGAAAACGGTACAACCAGCAGCTTCTGCGTGGCAGCCTGCTCAGCCACAGGCAGCCAGTCGGACAAGCCGGGGGACAAGGAGTCAAAATCGGCTGCGATCCGACCTTCTGCCAGGGCTTTACGAGCCTGACGGGGCCCAGGGACTTCCGCCAACAGAGACTGGCCTCGGCTCAGATGGTACAATGAGGCACCCCTTGCCGCTTCCTGCAGTTCCGCAGCCACCGAAACCACCTCGATACCAAGGCTGGGTCCGCCCCGATACAGAACCTGCTGCCAACGATAAAGCTCGTGAAGACGGTCCCACTTTTCCGGGTCGGTCGAATTGTTCCAAAGGTGGGTCTCGCTGTCAAACTCCTGCTGCCCAGCGGAAAAAAACCGGTCGAAAAGCTCCCGAGCTTCCGTATACCCAGGTTCAAGAGCCAGGGCCTCGGCGGCCAGGGAGCTGGCAGGCAAGGGCCGCCCTTTGTCGGCCCACACCTTCGCCTGGGCCAGCTTCTGACCCTGGGGGGTGAACCAGCCTTTCAAGGTGGAACAGCCAGAAAAAATCAGCAAGGCGATGAAAGCCAGAAGGACGAAACGAATTCTCATCCTCCTAGCCTAACGCAAGGGACCGGTATCATCAACCGAAAGTGAAGGCGAACACATCGGCGGCACCTTCAAACTCCAAACGCAGAAGACCGCCAGAACTTCCAGGCTGGTCCACCAGCTGGTACATCTTGTCGGCATCGATGGTCAGCTCACTCTGGGCTACCCCGTCGAGGCTTACCCGGATCCGCACCTTTTTTTGGTCAGCAGGACTGAGAACCAAGTACACCCGCTCGCCCTGATACCGTAAAACAAGCGAGCTGCCCGCCGTGCTCCGTGAGGACTCGGGCCCGATGGTCCAGGACCCCGCAAAGGCCCACTGATCGGGTTCGAGCACTGCCGGAAGGCTGTAGACTGCTGGTACATCTGTCACCACATCTTGAGGACTGGCAAACCGGGCACCCCGCCCGTACCCCAAGTAGGTCTCGGGTGTCTTAACGGCCTGCGACACGGGAATCACGCCTGCAATCGCTTGAGGACTGGAGGCGGTTAACCCCAACGCCTTCACAATCGCGGCTTCGGTCTCAGCGTAGCCCCCCTCGCCGAAATGGGTTTCGATGAGGGTACCCATTCGGTCGTAGAGATAGTGAGCCGGCCAGTACTGGTTTTGGTAAGCATTCCAAATTCCGAAAGCGTTGTCTTGAACCACCGGCCAGGTGATCTGAAAATCCTTTACGGCCCGGCGCACATTGGCTTCGGACTGCTCGAAGGCAAACTCAGGACTGTGGACACCGACAATCACCAAACCCTCACGCTCATAGCGCTGGTACCACGCCCGCAGGTACGGCAGGGTCCGCACGCAGTTGACGCAGCTGTAGGTCCAAAAATCGACCAGGACAACCTTTCCTTTCAAGCCCTCGAGGGTCAGCGGCTCCGAATTCAGCCAGACACCCTGCCCCAGGGTCAGCGGGTCGGGTGTGGATCCGGTCTCGTTTCCAGCCATCAACCCGGTACGTCGTTTCTCCAGCTCGGCTTTCACAGCGTCATTGGATTCAAGGGCGGTCAGTCCAGTTCCGTAAGAGGGAAAAGTCGTCAGAACCCAGGTGGAAAACGCACGGTCGGTTCCGGTGAAAAGCGCGAAAGCCGTCAAGACCATCAGAAGACCGAAACTCCGCTGCAGGGCAGCCGAACGGCGGGTGAACCAGGGGAACCGCAACAATAGGGAACGCCCCCCCTGCATGATGAGAAAAAGCGGTAAAGCTGTCCCAAGACTGTAGGCCAAGGTAATCAGAATACTCGAGGCATCGACCGACTGGCTGAGGGCCAATGTGATGACGCTGGCCATAATGGGACCGACACAGGGAGTCCAAACCACACCCAGTCCAAAGCCCAGCACCAAACCTGACCAGAAACCACCGCCAGCCTTGCCAGGTTGAACAGGTTTCACTCCACGGCTGACCAGTACCGTAGTCCAAGCCAGAAACCGGTCTTTCAGAGCCGGAACAACCAGAACCAGGCCGAAAATCAGAATCAGTCCTGCGGCTACCCACCGTAAAATTTCTGCGTCAAAGCCCAAGGCCTGGACAAGCGCCGACAGAGTGAGAGTCAACACCGTAAAGCTCACAATAAACCCGGTAATCACGCCCCATGGACGCGACTTGCCACCGTCGACACTGCCCGACAAAACCACGGGGAGAACTGGCAGAATACAGGGCGAAAGGACCGTGACGATACCCGCCAGAAACGCAAAACCGATCAACAGCAACATGGCTTGGTCCCCTACGGTTGCCCCGCGACCTTCAGAAACTCACTTACGGTGAAGTTTCCGTTCCAAACTTTCTTCTTCTGCCCTCCGGCATCGATGGAGACAAAGGTATGCTGACTGGTGACACCGTACTTCTTCTTGAGCTCTGCCGCTTTGTCATAGTTGACGTAGATCAGGGTCACACTGCCAGGAATCGAGACAAAATTGACCTTCAGATCCCGGTAAAAGGTCTGACAAGTGGGACACCAGGTGGCTGCAAAGTAAAAGACGACGGTCTGTGTTTTGGCCAACTGCTGGGCTGAGACTTCTGTGGTGAAAGGAATAACCTGCTTTCCCAGTCCCCGGATGTCAAAGACCGACTTGTCGGTCATGGCAGAATCGGCTTTCATCATAGAGCCATTCGCCCCCGGAGAAGGCTCGACTTTCTTCATCATCGAACCGTCTTGAGACCAGGCAGCACCAGCAAATAAAATCATGGAAACAAACAGAAGAGTTTTCATCGCTCCAAAGTACGATCTTGAACGGCAAAGGTCAAAAATTCAGGCCCCAAAGGTGCAGAGCACCCCAGAATTGGAAAAGGCCCAGTCCCAGCACCACCGTACCGCCGGCCTTGAGCAGAATGGCCCGGCTTTTTCCAGCCAGCCCCTTACCCAGCAGCCAGCCCACCGAAGCCAGAACTGGAAAGGTACCTAACACGAAGGCAAGGGTCAGCCAGGCTCCATCGAGAAAAGCCCCGGCAGCCAGCGCTTGAAACTGCACCGACTGGGTAAAGCCGCAGGGAAGGAAGAACGTCGCTGCCCCTAGCAAAGCCCCCCCTCCGACAGTTCCCCAGGCAGCAAAGCCGCGAGCTTGTCCCATGACTTTTCGTGAGCCGCTTTTTTGAGGCAACCTGACACCCAGAAGGTTAAGCCCCAGGGCTGCCATCACGACTGAGGCCAGCGTCAGAAGAACACGCTGCACCTCAAAGGAATCTCCCAGAGCGGAACCAGCCAAAGCCAGCAAGCCCCCCCCGGCAAAGAACACTCCGACGCGGGCAAGATGAAACGCAACCAGGCCGGGTCCAACCAAACCGGGGTTGCGGCGGCCTACGGCGGCGGTGTAGCTCACCAGCAAACCGCCCACCAGCGCAAAGCAGCTGGACAACGAAGCCAGCACGCCCAGCAGGAAGCTTCCCTGCAGACCAAGGTTGTCGGGCGCGAACAAATTGATAATTTCTGTAGCCTGCAGCACGGAGAACACCAGGAGAAAGGTTCCTCCCGCCAACAGGCCCAACCAGGTCTCCCGACGGCTTTCCCGCGCCGGATCTTCGTGATCCAAATACAAGCGGTATCCCAGAGGGTCCAGTTTGGCGTTCCACCGGGCCTTCCAGGCAGAAAGCTCCGCCTCAGGTTGTCCAGGCTTCAACTCCACCCACAAGCGGCCCTCGGCGAGCGAGGCTCTGGCAGACCCCACCGCTGCATCCTGGCTCACTTCCTCGGCAACCAGAAACTCGCAGGCCGGGCAATGCATTCCCTTGACCTTGAAGCTGTGCGCAGAGCTCACAGACGGGCTGCCTTGAGCCTCAACGAATTGGTGACCACCGATACGCTGGAAAGCGCCATAGCCGCCCCGGCAAACACAGGATTCAGCAACCATCCTGTAAAGGGAAACAAGATACCCATGGCCAAGGGAATTCCGACAACGTTGTACCCAAAAGCCCAGAACAGGTTTTGCCGTATGGTGCGCAACGTCCTCCGACCCAACCTGACCACCGAGGGAAGCCGGGCTAAATCGCCGCCCAAGAGGGTCACTCCGGCTGACTGGATGGCGGCATCCGTGCCGGTGGCCATGGCCAGACCGACATCGGCACGTGCCAGAGCGGGGGCATCGTTAACCCCGTCACCAGCCATAAGAACCTTGCGGCCGGCCTTCTGCAAGGCGGCTACGTGGTCGGCTTTTTCCCCTGGAAGAACCTGGGCGATCACGGTGTCGATGCCTGCAGCTCGGGCCACAGCATAGGCTGTTGATTCACGGTCACCGGTAAGCATCACCGTTTCCAGCCCCATTTGATGCAACTGCGCAATGGCGGCTACCGCGGTGGGCTTGAGTTTGTCCTCCAGGCCCAGTACACCCAGCAGCTGCTTTTCGTCAAACAAAACGACAGAGGTCAGCCCAGCCCAAGAGGCTTCGTCCAGCAAGGCCAAAGATTGGCCGGTAATCTCCTGGTAGAACCGCGGGCTTCCCAGCCAAAGGCGTCGGCCTTCCACAACGCCGTCGACGCCCTGCCCGGCGTGCGCCGTAAAGCCCTCGGCCGGAGTGAAATCCAGCCGGTCCTCAGCCGCACGCTCGAGAATCGCGTTTGCCAACGGATGTTCCGAGGGGGCTTCCAACGCAGCCGCCCACGCCAAGACCTGGGTTTCGCTGCTGCCATTGATGCCGAGCACTTTCGTAACCCTAGGCTTTCCCTCAGTGAGGGTACCCGTCTTATCGAACACCACCGTGTCCACCGAAGCCAGTTTCTCCAGGGCCTCGGCGTCCTTGAATAAAATACCCCGCGCCGCACCCTTGCCGACGGCAACCACGATGGCCGTTGGGGTGGCCAATCCCAGCGCACAAGGGCAGGCTATGACCAGAACGCCCAGGGCACAGGTCAGACCAAACGACAAAGCCTGCTGAAAGCCCAACGTTGGTATACCGACGGCCAGCCACACCAGCAAGGTCAAAGCGGCAATCCCCAGCACCACGGGAACGAAAATGGCCGAGATTTTGTCGGCCAGGCCCTGAATCGGAGCCTTGGAACCCTGAGCCTCTTCAACCGCGGCTATGATGCGGGCCAACGCCGTCTCGGCACCCACGCGGGTGGTTTTGACCTTCAGCCAACCCTTCTGATTCAGCGTCCCGCAGACAACCGCGTCTCCCACCTGCTTGAAAACCGGTAGACTCTCACCCGTCATCATCGATTCATCCAGACTCGAAGATCCCTCGGCCACCTCACCGTCGACAGGCACCTGAGTGCCGGGACGCACCGATACCAGGTCTCCCACGAAAACCTGATCGACCGGAACCTCCACCTCGATTCCGCCGTGCCAAACCAGCGCCGTTTTTGCTTGTAACGCCAGCAAAGCCCTCACAGCCTCACCTGTTTTCTTTTTGGAACGGGCTTCGAGCAGCTTTCCAAAGAGCACAAACGAGGTGACAACAATTGCCACGTCGTAAAACACCGCCGGAGCCAAACCCAGCGAGCGGGCTACCTCGGGGAACAATGTCTGAACCGTGGAATAGAGCCAGGCTGTACCGGTTCCCAGACCAACCAATGTGTCCATGGTGGCCTGCCCCCGTACGAAGAACCGCCCGACACCCTCTAGAAACTGTCGTCCTGGCCACAAAAGAATTGCCGAGGCCACAAAAAACAGGAAGAGTTCCTGAAGACGCATCGGGACAGGAAGGCGGGGCCACCCGGGAACCAGCTGAGCTGTCAGGTCCCAAACCATGGCAACAAAGACCAGCACCGCCAGCGGCAGGGAAAACTCCACCTTGGCCGTCAGAGACTTCAACTCCGCCGCGCCCGGTTCTTCAGCCGCCTGTGGTTTCAAACTGGGCAGCACCAGGCCGTAGCCCATTTCGGTCACCTTGGCAGATAAATCCGCCAGTGGAACCGAAACCGGATCAAAACTCAGCTTGAGCTTCTCAGTTCCGTAGTTCACCTGGGCCAGAGTTACTCCTGGCACCTTGGCCAGGTTGCGTTCTATAAACGAGGCACAGGCCGCGCAGTGCATGCCGGTAACCGGCAGTGTGATCGTGCTCAGTGACGTGTCAGAGCCCATACCAAGCCTTCCTCCAGGCCTGCACCTGGTCCAGAACTCCGGTTTGAACACGAATCAGCTCTGCGGCGTAAGTCAGCAGTTCGGGCCTTACCGAAACCTTCCTTTGAGCCGCACCCATGGCGATGGCTTCCACTAACTTTCCCTCGAGAGCGTTCAAAAATCTCAGGTCGAAGTCGGCATCCCATGCCCCCAGATGCAACGGCGCCGCGGCCTCAATGGGACGCGGATCCTGGTACCACTCCTGTTTCCAAGTGGTAAACTGCTTGAGATCAGAGGCTTTCAGGGCCTGCACAGCCTTGGCAAATTCGGTGATCTCAGGACGCTGAGATCCAGCCTCGGCAGCCTTGGCCAAGTCATACGCCCCGCGGTGATGCCGCCCCATCGTATTCAGAAAACGCAGATCGGTGAAACGGTCGGCAGCGGGGCCGTCCATGGAAGCGCCTTGAAGCTGCAGACCGGCATACTCAGGAGCGAAGAAAAAACCAAACCCGGTACCAATAAAAAAGGCAACAACAATCAGAGAGATAGAAAGTGCTTTGGACATGGTGATTCTCCTACTCAAACCGAATTTCAAAGGTATACATCCCCATACCGCAGGTGCCAAAGAGGGTTGAACCTTTCTTCTGGGGAGGAATGGAGAAGGCGGTGGCTCCCTTGACGGGCAAGGTCGCCTGCTTTTTCAGGTCAGGGAGGTAGAAGGCGCGACCACAGTCGTAAGTCTTGTCCGTATACATCGTCAAAACGGTGGGGACACCGGCCTTGGCCGTCATCGCCAGAGGAAAGTAACCTCCTTTGGCCAATACCGCCAATTTTTGAACACCATCGGCAGAAATTCCCGTTTCGATGTTCAGTCCGTTGGCAGTGAAGCTCTTAGCCAGTTTTTGAGCATATTCGACAATCCTGACCCCCTGGGCCCAAGCCCCGGCGGTGATCACCAGCAGGGCCAACAAAAGAACGCTTCGTTTCATAAGCACAGGATACGACAAGATTGTGAAGGAATTGCGAAGAACAATGGAATGGCAATCAGGTCTCTTTAGGGCGCCAGAACAGACTTCGCTTCCCCTTGCGGGGAGAAGGAAGAATGGTGCGGACCTCCGGGGTCTTGTAGGGCCTTTTCCGGTAACCGGAACGGTTCGGGTCAGAGGCGCAGTCGATCTGAAACTGCTGCATCTTGTGAAACAGCGCAGGCAGTGCACCGGGATCCGGATACGTGTCGAGACCAGAAGCCTCCAAGGCACCCAGCAGCTGGTGGACCGCCTCCAGGGTGGAAAGGCACCACTCATGGGGCTGACGCTTGATAACAAACCGGCTCTTCTCCACGGGAGTGAACATTAGCTTCGGCAGACTCTGAAGCCTCTTCGATTCGGTCAGCATTTTCTTGGCGCAGGCCCAGGTGGCATCCAGCAAAAACACCACCAACCGCCGGTCGTTCAGCATCTCGGGGGCCAACCCGCCTTCAGAAACATTCATCGCCCCCATGGCAGGATACAGCAATACCGGAAAGTTGCGCGGGTCGTCGATCAGCCGGTTCACGGCCGGATGATCATCGAACCCGATTCCCATTTCAATCTGACTGCCGGCCAGGCTCAGCGCCGTTAAGCGCCCCGTACCGGCCTTTTCCTGTTTGAATTCCTTGGGGTGCATCAGGAATACGAAATGGGTCCGGACAGGCTGCGCGGTGATTTCCTCGCACCAGCAACGTTCTTTGGGCCAAAAACACCGCCAGCAAAACTCTCTCAAATTTCCCCTTCCGCAATGGGAATCTGCTCAGCTTCCTGACGGGCCAGCAAAGCGGGAATTTTATAAATTGAGCCCAGAGCCTTCCAAAGGACCTCGGTGCGCAACCCGGCTCGGTAGAGAATCTGAAGCATCCACTCAATATCGACGTAGACCCCTTTGGGGTCGGCCTCATCACGATCAAACTCGTTAAGGACAAAGGATTCTGGTGTTCCTGTAATCCGGTGATCGCCGCTCAAATACGAGAAGGCTTCTGCAACACCGACCCCGACCTCGGAGGCTGCAAACGCAAGGGCCTGCGGTGCACCGACACGGTCGGCAAAAATCTTGGTGTAAAGCCAGAACTGTAAGTCTTCTTTTTGTTCGTCTGTCATAGCTTTTCAACCTTCGCACCCCTGGCTTTTCCTGTCAAGCTTGGCACGCCGATTGCATAAGCTCCGCCTGAAAATTAGCGCAGCCTTGGTGAGGTTTATGACTGTTCCCGACCTGGGATTGTTCTACGGTGTGCCATGGGACTATGCGTCAGTGAAAAGGCCTACACGCTCATCGAATAACTTGGTACAGTGGGGTCCATGGCGGACCCCTTCCATCCCTTACCTTTTTTGAGGTCTCTGGAACCCTTCGGGTCTTGGGGACAGGACCCAACGACGGCCGATTCGCTGGCAGATCTGGCCGAAAGAGCCGAAATCTGGCGTTTTTCAGAGGGTGATCTGGTTCGTTTTCCCGATGAAGCTTCACCAGGCCCAACGTGGGTGGCGGAAGGTTGTCTGGTGGTCCTGGAGGAAAAGTCACCTCGTTACATCGGGGTGCGGGAACCTCTTCTTGCACCGGAAGGAGTCTGGATCCGGGGACAGACCGCGGGCCGTTTTGTAACCATCCCTGAAGCCTCCTGGCAAGCGTGGCTTCGTCGCTTTCCCACCGCCGCCCTCAAGCTCAACCAACCGGTGCCGCCCCCCCTTCCCCGCAGCCTGATTCGCTCTCCCCTCGTTCTGGAGCCAGGGGAGATTCCCTACCATTTGTTTCGCAAAGCCCCTCTTTTTGTCTTCCTTCGGGCTGCTATCCCTGCCATTTTCTTCCTGATGTTTCTTACCTTCGGGCTGACTCTCCATTTTGGTTTGGCTCCGAACGCTCCCTTTTGGGCTGTCTGGCTGCTTCCAGGTTTGGGTATGCTCATCACGGCGGCCCTGATGGTTCTGGTGGTTTGGGAGTGGGCGGCTTCTGTTCTGGTGATTACCGACCGTTCCATTCTTGTCCGTCAGATCGACCTTTGGGCGCACCGTTCCGATTTCGAAAAGCTCGCCCTGGAACGACTGCGTGAGGCTGTGTTCACCAAGCGGGGTTGGATCGATGCCTTGTTACGGCTGGTAACCCTGGAGGTTGAAGGTGATTCTCCCAAGGGACGATTGCTTTTTCAGGGACTTTCCCAAAACAGCCGGTTTTTGACCGCCATGGAGAGTTTGCGGATCCGGCGGGTTGCCGCCGCGCCAGGTCGTCAGGTCATCCGCCGCTCTTTGGCTGAGCGAGCGGGTGGAGCCCGAATTCCACAGTTGGAAAAAGCCGCCAAGCATATCGAACAGCCTGGACCGAAGGTCACCAGACTATCATGGCGCATTGAAAAAGACAGTGCGGTTTGGTTTCGCCGCCACCCTTGGATCGTGGTCCAGAAAAGCCTTCCCTGGTTGGGATGGACCGCTCTGTTAGTCTTTGTGGCGGCTTTTGCTGCTGGACTTTGGCCCCAAGGTGTTTGGACCGTTACGGGAGTGGCCCTCGTTCTAGGTTTGGTTCCGCTCTGTGCTATTGGTTGGGAAATTGTCGACTGGGCCAACGACCGGTTGACCATCCAAGGTGAAAAAGTCATCCTGCTCCACCGCCGTCCCTTGTGGCTCGGCGAAGTCAGGCAAGAAGGAACCCTTGATCAGGTGCAGCAAGTGGGAGTGCGAAAAGAGAATCTCGTTGCCTTGCTGCTGGACTTTGGAAATGTCACTGTCAGCCTGGGAGCCAGCCAACCTTTGATGTTCGAACATGCCAATCATCCCGAGTGGGTACAGAACGAGATCTTTTATCGCCGGACCCTGATGAATCAGGACCGGGAGAGCAAGGCAGCACGCAGCCGCCTCGACGAGGTCAGTGAAATTCTCGACACCTGGGACGAGGCCCGCAAGGCCGGCTACTTCCAGCAAAAGAACGAAAAGGAACAAATATGATTCAGACCAACGACCTCAATGTTGTTGCCATGCGAAAGCTCATCTCACCCCGGGCCCTGAAAGCCCTTTACCCGCTGACAGACTCTCAGGCAGCCACTGTTGCCTCGGCACGCAAAACCGTCGGTGCCATCCTCAAAGGTGAAGACCGGCGCATTCTGGGCATTGTCGGCCCCTGCAGCATCCACGACCGGGCCTCCGCGTTGGAATACGCTGACCGTCTCAATGAATTGCAGAAGGAATTGGCCGACCGGATTTTCCTCGTTATGCGGGTGTATTTTGAAAAACCACGCACCACCATCGGCTGGAGGGGGTTCATCGTCGATCCCCGTCTCGACGGCACCCAGGATATCGAAACCGGACTGAAGGAGGCACGCTCCCTGCTGGCGGCTCTCACAGACAAAGGGCTTGCCTGCGCCACCGAAGTCCTGGACCCCATTGTTCCCCAATACCTGGCCGACCTGGTCAGCTGGGCGGCCATCGGTGCCCGTACCACCGAGAGCCAGACCCATCGAGACATCACCAGCGGCTTGTCCATGCCGGTTGGTTTCAAGAATGGCACCGACGGCAATCTTGACATTGCCGTCAACGCTCTCGCCGCCGGACGCGAGGCAAAAAGTTTCATCGGCATTGATCAGGACGGCCAGACCTGCGTCGTCATCACCCGGGGAAATCCTCTGGGCCATGTCATTCTTCGTGGAGGAAAATCGGGTCCCAACTATGGCAAAGCCGCCCTCGACGAAGCAGAGAAGACTCTCAGGGCGCAGGGTTTGTCCGACGTATTGATGGTTGACTGCAGCCACGCCAATTCCGGCAAGAAGCCTGAACGGCAAACCGAAGTATTGACGGCACTGGGCAGTGAAATTGCCGGTGGAAGAACCAGTCTGCGCGGTTTCATGCTGGAAAGCCACTTGTTTGGCGGGGCACAACCCATCGGACCCCTGGAAGGACTGAAGTACGGAGTCTCTGTCACCGACGGGTGCCTGGGCTGGGAACAAACGGCCCTTGCGCTGCGGGAACTCTACCAGGCAGTAGGTGACCGCAAACGGAGCCTACCCTGATGGCCACGCTCCAACTCTTTGGCCGCAAGAAAGACCGGGAGACTCAGCGGGGGCAACGTTGGTTGCAGGAACGCCGCATCGCCTTCAGCTTTGTCGATCTGGACCAGAAGACTTTGAGCCCCGGCGAACTTGACAGCATTGCCCGCGCTGTCGGCAGCCATGAAAGCCTGGTCGACACACACGGAGCTGAATACCAGAAAGGCGGTTGGGCCCATCGGAGCTATGAAGCACGTGAAGAACTGCTGGAACACCCCGGCCTTTTGCGTGTTCCTATTCTGCGGGCAGCCCCCAAGGCCACTATTGGTTTTGACGAAGCCGCCTGGAAATCCCTGGCCGGTATGACGTGAGTCTTCGATGGGCGATTTTGGGTTCCGGATCGGAGGCCAACAGCTATTTCTTCCAAGATGATGAAGAATCGCTGGTCATTGACAACGGCTTTCCACTCAAGACTTTCAACAAGCGGGCCCATAAAGCAGGTCTCGACCCCAAACGTGTTAAAACGGTATTTTTGACTCACACTCATGGGGATCATATCCGAGGCATGGAGAATTTGGTGCAAGCTACCGGTGCCTTGCTTGTGCACCGCTACGGACTCAAGCTGGCATCGGTGTTCCGACATCTGAAAGAAACCTCGTTGCTACCTGTTGAGACGCAGACCAGCTATCAGGTTGGCTCGGTGAATTTCTACCCCTTTGACCTCAGCCACGACGCGCCGCTGTCTACCGGTTACCATTTCAAAATCGGTGAGACGAGGTTCACACTGATCACTGATACGGGAGCCACTGACGACACGATGCTGCGGGTAGCCGCGCGTTCGGAAGTCCTGTTTCTGGAAGCCAATTACTGCCCAACAATGCTGGCAGAGGGGCCCTACCCCGAAGTCTTGCGTCAACGCGTCGCAGGACCAAAAGGCCACCTTTCAAACCATCAAAGCGTTGCTTTTTTGAATGCGTTGTCCGATCTGAAGACCTCCAGAACGGGTGCCCAAAATCTGCAGCAAGTGTATTTGGTCCATCTGTCTGAAAACAACAACACTCCAGCTCGGCTCAAAGAAGTCATCGACTCAGAATGCCGATGGCCCGGTACTATCCGAATCTGCCACCGAAACGAGTTGGTGAAAGGGGATTTCCCCGTGAGTATCAGATGAGGATATCATACCGCGTCAACGGGAACAGTCGGGTCAAAAACTTTGCTAGAGGCATTTCTTTGCTTTCACTCCAACTATATTGAAATACTTTCCGCCTTCAGCCTTCATCATTGCTCTATCCTCAACAGCGTACTCATTCTCACATGCCAACCAATCGTTCCAAGCTTTTTTCATGCACGCAAGTTGTGAACATCCCAAAATCACAAGTGACTTCTCTTGTGTTAAATGATTTGCCCACCATTCACAAGTGTGGAAATTCATATCTGATTGCCAATAAGGCTCAAGCTCTTTGGGGACACCGTCATTAAACTCCTGCTTCAACCCGGGAATTCCAATAAAAAGTAAGCCATCAGCTTTCATAAGCGGTAGCAGGTATTTATGGAGATAGCCATCCTCTGTTCCAAAATAGTGATACGCATCAACACTTACTACGATATCAAAGTATCCATCGGCAAAAGGAAGATTGTGAGCATCAGCATGAATTGGGATAATTCTGTCTTCCAATCCTAAAGATTTGAAACGTTCATAGTTTTCAGTTGCGGTAATCCAGAGGTCTGTTGCGAATACCGTAACGTCATACTTTTTGGCCAGATAGATTGATGTTAGTCCTCGACCGCAACCAAGATCCAGTACCCGTAAGCCTTCTTTGATTTTGGTATCTTGTAGTAATTCGTCAATAATCCGGAAAGAATTCGGCCCCATCATGCAAGTCTTCGCTAATTCTGATGTAAAGAGCTCTTCATCAACAATCATCTGACGATTCTCCTTTTTAAAATTTTCGAGATACCAGTTCATCTTTAACCAATTCCACGACGCTATCTGGTGACATATTTGTGTTGTCTATTTAGAGGAGCTGTTATCGCCGACTTTGCTTCCAGCGAAATACTCGAGCCAATAGGAAGAATCAATAACATTCATAGACGGTCTTCTTCTCTCTGAATCTCGGTATTGGCACAAGTTCAATCCTGCTACCGTATCTGACGATCTCCAAAGTTGTACCAGCTCTCAGACCGATATCTTCCCTCTTGATTCTACTATAGAACGATCGATCAACCACGTCTAGAAAACCTGTGTGCCCGCAGGACGCCGGTCTCGACCCTCTCGGGCTACCTGACCCTATTCGGGATTGGGATTGACTGCCGCAGTTGTTCGCGCCCAAAATACCTTCAGCTCGGTGTCGCCTAGATCGCAGGAACCAATTCAGAAACAGCGGGTGGCAGTTGTACCGACGGCAGGAGCAATTTCTGCCCCAGTCGGCCGAAAACCACAGCTCATGCCGTGATCTCAGTTCCTATCAGTCCGTATGGAATGCAACGTTTTTCTTAAGAATACGAGGTTCATCATGAAACGCATTGGCTTGATCGCGGCGCTGGTGTCAGCGGCTGCGGTTTCGGCGTTCGCCTTCGGGGTCGCCGAGCGGGATGGGGGGAACCGGGTCCGGGCCCAGGGTTCCATTGTCAGCGAAGTACGGGAACTTCCCCGTTTTTCTGGAATCGACCTTTCTGGCGCGGGGGTGGTTCGGTACCACGAGTCGGATGCGTACCAGGTAACCGTCCGGACACATGAATCTTTGATGGGCATCGTGGAAACGGATGCGTCATCGGGTATTCTTGTCTTGAAGATCGAACAGGGCTGGTCCATAACGGACGTACGGACCCTGGAATTCGACGTGGAAGCGCCGCGGTTGGAACGGGTATCCCTTTCCGGTTCCGGCTCCTTCCGCGCTATGGACGTGCTCGATGGGCCGGAACTCCTATTCCACGTCAGCGGTTCTGGGAATGTGGTGGCCCAGGTTGAAGCGGACCGCCTAGAATACCGGGTATCCGGCAGCGGCAATCTGAGCTTTACGGGGAGCGCGGACGATCTGGTTTTGGATCTGAGCGGCTCCGGAGAGGTCGACGCCCTGGATCTCCGCGCCCGTGATGCGGAGGTGAAGATCAGCGGATCTTCCGAAGTGAAGCTGAACGTGTCCGATACCTTGAAAGCCCGCGTCTCCGGATCCGGGAACATAGATTACCGCGGAGCTCCACGGATAGACTATTCGGGCAGCGGTTCGGGAAAAATCCACTCCATACAGTAGCAGTGCGGGCGGAACCGCCGGGCGGTGACCGCCCAGCGGTTCCCAGATAACCTGTATTTTAGGAACGAAAATTTCAGGTTGAACTAGTCAGATGTTAGATGCTATTTTCTACACTCAAAATAGACCATTGGAATACTTAGTCTCAACTCACCATCGATTTCAGAATATACATTTAGTGATCTTTCAAGGTGTTCAAAGAATTTTTCTTTGTCATCTGTATCGAGCATACTTCGCCAAGCATCAATAAATCCAACGATAATTACCGAATGATTTAGAAAGGTAGAACCATTAAGAAAACGCATAACATAGGAAGTCGAGATTTCTCTCTCTATCTTGAAACCGCTAGAAATCAATAGTTCCCTCATTGATTCTAGTGTTCCTCTATGATCCAGATGTTTATGATATTTGATCCTATATTTTTCATATAGTCCAGTAAGGTGCAATACTTTTTCAAAAATGGTATAGAATTCGTCAAAAGTTCCAACCAGATTTGTTGTTGTGCAAAAAGTCCTTCCTGACTTTAGAACTCGATATATTTCAGTTAGTACTTTTTGAGGATTAGCAAAATTATTAATACCAAGGTTTGACGTTATCAAATCGAAAAAGTTATCACTAAATGGAATATCTGAAGCGTCCGCTTCAATTACTTGAATATATTCTGTTCCAATAGTTTCAATTTTTGTCTTTGCTCGTCTTACTGCCGAATGCCATGAATCAATTCCAATTGATCTGCATTTATCGCCTAACCTCTGAGCAATATCGATTAGGGGAAAACCGGTACCACACCCTACATCAAGATATTGGTCATATTTGTTGATGGGGAAGTTATTAAGAATGAGTTGTCCAAAAACGGAAGACCATAGTGGCAATTCATCATACTGGTTTACGATTTCATCTGTTTGCCAATCTAGATGCTTTTCTAGATATTTTTTCATTTTCGCCCTCTTCAGACTTAACCTTCAATAGTCCGTTCTATTTTCACGACAGTACTTTTGGTTACGTTGACGATTTCTTATGATTATCTGATCGATCGAAACCTCTTTTCCCTCTGCCTGAAGGGTCCATCTAACATTTGCTTAAACCACATTTTCTACCCGTAGGGCTTGGCGTGAAAATTGCCAGGCGTAGCCTGAAGAAATTTTCATGACAACAGAAAATGTTGGGTTGATGCAGTTGTTAGGGTTTTTTACAACATCATTTCAATGGCTTTTTCAGCATGTATTTTTGTTGAGTCAAATAATGGAAGTGAGTATTGATTCACGAGCATGCCAATTTCTGTACATCCAAGAATTATTCCTTGTATATGTTCATTTCCCATTTTATCCATTATTCCTAGATACTTATCTTTTGATGATTCTTTAATTACCCCTTTTACCAATTCTTTATAAATGATGTCATTTATCACTTCACGATCATCTTTACACGGTATTACAACTTCTAAATTAAATTTATTTATAAGTTTTTCTCTATAGAAATCTTGTTCCATTGTAAAAATCGTACCCAATAAACCTATTCGTTTTATACCATTTTTTGTAATAGCTTCTCCAATTGCATCAGCTATATGAAGTAAAGGAATACCAACGGTATTATAAAAATTATCAACTACTTTATGCATTGTATTT
>JAIFLN010000205.1 GCA_020049045.1 Spirochaetota bacterium
TGCTCGCGTAGTTGGAATTGGAGCGAAGGGTGTCCGCCGCCGACCAGAGCCGGGTCTCAATTGCTTCAATGTGTTCGAGTTGCGCCATTGGTGATTCCTTGTGGTCGGAGTATAACATACGATAAGCGGAACCAAAGGGGCCGGTGATGACCTACCAACTCAAACCGATTAAGAACAGCGAAGAACACAAAGAAGCTCTCAACCAATTCGAAGCCTCTATCAACGCTGCAGACGGAACTCAGGAAGCCTACCAGAGGGATGTCTTGGCGATTCTCATTGAGAAGTACGAGGACGAGTCGATTCCTCTGCCACTACCCAGTCCCATTGAAGCAATCAAGTTCCGGATGGAACAAGCTGGCCTGACCCGGAAGGACCTGGAACCCATCTTGGGTGGCCGAGCCAAGGTTTCGGAAATCCTGTCCGGAAAGAGAGAACTAACCATCAAAATGGCCCGAGGTCTCCATACTCAACTGGGGATTCCAGCTGAATCACTGTTGGGAAAAGCCTCAATCCTAGATGATGAGTTGGGAGACTTCGACTTTGCTCGGGTACCTGTTGTCGAGATGCAGAAGCCCAGGCCGAGGAGGCGATCAGCGGCCTCGTGAATCTGATCGGAGGCCCGCAGTCGATTCCAGCCGGCCTCTTTCGAAAGACTACTTCCGCCCGCCTCAATGCAAAGCTTAACAGCTATGCCCTCAGCGGTTGGTGCCTTCAGGTTCTCGCTGAGGCCAGCCTGATCAAGGCTCCGCCGTATCAAACAGGCTCTGTGACGGATGAATTCCTCAACGACCTAGTTCGCCTGAGCGCCCAGAAGGCTGGTCCGAAGTTGGCTCAAGAGGCCTTGCGCCAGATCGGTGTCATTCTGGTCATCGTGCCACACCTAAAAAACACTTACCTCGATGGAGCAGTTTTCATGACACTGGAGGGTCGCCCAATCATAGGTTTGACGTTGCGCTATGACAAGGAAACACAAGCCGATAGTTTTGCAGAATCTCACCTGCTGCCGAAGGACTTCGACCTGGATCAGCAAGAAGTCGTTTCAACCTTTGACGTCCTGACCTACGCACACGAACATGGTATTGCCCCGGCAATCGTTGCGGGGCGGATTCAGCATACGAAGCAAAACTATCGGCTATTCGCCAACCTGCTTGGTAGAGGTGAAGTTACGCCGGTTTTTGGCATAGCTCACGAGGCTGAATAGAGGCTGCGCTTCCATGTCCCGTTATCAAGATGTAGGAGGAGAAATTTGTCCCACCGTGGGACAAGTTCTCCATCCAATCCCGAAACTTCGTCCCATTCCATCGTGGCGCCGCGACAAACCAAAAGGCGTCAATACTGGCGTCACTTTCCCGGAAGAGGACTCGGGCTTCGTGACCTCGCATCGTGCGAGGTCAGCCGCCCAGGCTTCGCCCCTTCCGCGCGCATCTTTGCGCGCTCTTCCTCGGACCGCTCCCCTGCAGGTCGCTCACGCCTCGCGGCACTAGTACCTGAATACAGCATCCCTAACTTTATATTTCATAAAGAGCTATATAGAGCCGCATATGGAGGGCTTATGTGGCAATCCTTCCATATTCAGCCCCTTGGTTCGTATTCAATTGGCGTCGATACTGGCGTCGATACTGGCGTCAGTACGGTCGGTCCTCCGGGTTTCGGCGGTTATCCCAAACTGACAGAACAACAAAATCCCCACTTCCTGCTGTGTAGAAGAGGGAGTAGTCAACGACAAACAGGCAACGAACGCCCGGTGCATCGGTCGGTTTACCCAGCAGCTCATGACTCGCCGCCAGCCGGAGGCTGTCACGGAAGTGTCTGAGCAATTCCTGACTGTAACGTGGGGATCCATTGCGATTCCGGAAGAAATCCAAAATCGCATTCCTTTCTCGGACTGCGGTCTCCGTCCAAAGAATCCTCAGCGCCATTCTGCGGCGTCCCGCCTTTCAAGTTCCTCGTCGGTGATGACTCGCCCGGCTGCATGGTCAGCAAGTCCGGCTTCCACAGAGGTCAATTGCGGCGGAGTTAGGTGAACGACTTCTGCGTCGGCTTCGATGAGTCTTTTCAGGACCGCCTGCAGGGTGGCTTCGTCCTGGGTGAATAGGACCCTTTCGATGACTATTGCTTTCAACTGCTCGTTCGACACGAATAGCCTCCTTCATTCACAATACTGCGCAAAACTCGTAGGCTCAAAGTCTTGCCGACAGTAACCTTCCTAACCGCTTTGGAACGGAGAACGCGTCGAGCCTAGTCGCGGCGAAGTGAAGGCACGCTCGAATGTCAGAAACCCGGATCCGCATTCCCCTGATCGTGGGGCGCCCGCCGCAAAGGCCGGGGATGAAGGTAATTCTGTCCATGGACAGATAATACTGCCCAGGAAGGAGGTCCGCAACCCTACTTCATAATCCAACGAGATTTCGACCACATAATGCAACTTATGGGGTGGTAACCAGGGCTTCAAATAGAGGGTCTACGGAAGACCCTGAGAATTCTCCGAAAACCGGATCAAAACCGAATCTGAACCAACCGTTGTTCCGTATGATCATAGGCCAAGCGCAGATTCAGGCTGTCGTAATAAACATTAAGCAGAGGCCGATCCGTCCCACCAACATTGCTTGGCTCTGTCAGCATGTTGTCGATGGAGACTTTCTCGTCACCAATGGAGAAGGTCTGTTCACCAATTCTCACCTGAACCTGGGAAGCCTCCTCAAATTGGTAGCTCTGGCTGGAGGAATCCGAATAGGCGAGCACTTATTTCCAATGGACATCACGAAGAACGACCGAGTACTCGTTTCCGTCAGGATGGGCGTTCTTGTCCTCGTCCAGGGTGATCACAAGATCGAGCGGTGTGAACTCGTCAAGCTTGGACAACGGAATGGGATTTCCAAAAGAGGAGAACCTCATGACAAACCGGTGTGCAAGGTTAAACCCGTCAAAGGTCCGGCTGTTAGCGGTCAGTTCCGCACCATCAACAAAGGGACGGACTACTAGTTGCGTACCAGGGGAGGTTTTTCGACCAACCGCTGGAAGGGTGAGAGCGAAATCAACTTCAAGAACCTGGTCACCAAGCATAGGAATGTGGCGGATTTCATTCACGGTCAGTTTAGGACCAGGCCCTTTGTTGACGACCGCAAACATACCGTTTAGGCGCTGCACCTCAATGACGGGTGCCCACGGTGCTGTTCCCTGTTCCGTGCCCCTGTCCAGCGTACCAAGCTTGAGGAAGAAGTGGTCCCCTGCCGGCAGGGGGAAACCTGCCAGGCCATAAGGAAACCGCATCGTTTCTACAACATTATTGAACTCCGCGTCATCGGCTATGACAACCACAGCATCGGCCTTGCCAGAATGATTGATCCAGCGTATCTCCACGTGACCTTCGGGCAAGACTCTCACACCAGTGACTTCCAAGCCACTCTTGGGTGGCGGCATACTCTGGCAACTGGCAAACATTGCCACGACAAGTGCTATCAACAAAAGGAATCGGGGGTTCATTTCTTACCTCTGGGAGTTACAAGGATTATTGGATCGCGCGCTTGATATCGTAGGTGTTCAAAAAGATGAAATTGCGATCTTCCTCACTGAATCCGAAGCGCATAGTGACTTCCTTCATCTTCTTGAGATCCGCCGCCGCAATTGCGAACTTCAACGTACTCTTGCCGGCGCTGACACTACCGATATATTTGACGTTGTCACCATTGGGCGGGTCAAAGAAGGAAAATTGGCGGCCCATTTCCGACTCAATCTCGATATTGAACTCGACATCGGAACCGTCACTAAGAGCAATGATCTGACCGATCTTCAGATCGGCCTTGAAAGCATCAGACAGAGAATAGTTGATTGCCCGAGGCTTGGGGTTTGCCGGTGCCGTGGCACACGCCGCCAGAAATAAGGCAATCATCCCGAATGCCAAGAATGGAACCAATCGTTTCATACAAAACTCCTTTTCATAACCCGATCTCTGTAGGACCCCATTCGGGGAAGGAATAGTTCACTGAGTAGTCTGCCTTGATCACCGCTTTTGCTGCCCAAAGCGGGGTGATCAAAAGCTTTGGTCGGTCCCAATGGTGCTTCGTCATGATTCTCCTCTTGATCGACAAAAAGAATACTAGTTCGCGAAACAATCAAAGTACATCCAAATCATTTTTTATTTATTATTCATTTCATCGGGATTGATAGATCATGGAAGTTGTTCCACCGTGGGACAACTTGCCTTCGTGAATGAGGAAGATCTTCCAGATTCGACTAACTCCATGTTTTCGCCTTCACAAAATCACCCAGATGGCAACAAATTGTTCTATGCTGTGGTCAGCACACTCTTGCAGGGAGAGAAAATGAACCGACTCATTATTGGCTTTGACTCGGCATGGACCGTTACCAAGCAAGGTGCAATAGTGGCAGTCCTTGCCGAAGGGTCCACCACATTTCGAGAGATACGTGAGGAAGGCCCGGTGCTGGCAAACTTCCCAGACGCCACCTGCCTAGTCGATCGATGGGTCCAGGAGTACCAGCCAGACCAAACCTTGATATTCCTTGACCAGCCCACAGTCGTGAAGAATGCCACCGGTCAGCGGCCCGTTGAGAAGATTGTTTCTTCAATCATCGGGCAGCATGGTGGAGGAATGCAGTCCGCTTTCACTGGAAGAACCGAGATGTTTGGCCCGGAAGCACCGATGTGGCCGTTCCTGGCAAAGCTCGACATTGCCGACCGAAAGAGTGTAGTAGTCGAGACATACCCTGCGTTAGCCTTGATCGGACTGGAAATTGTCAGAAATCTGGAGACAGAGGGGAAAGCTCGACTTCCCAAGTACAACCCTGGTCGGCGTCCGACATTCCTGCCTGATGACTACAAGTTAGTGATCGAGGGCGTAGCGAAGGCTCTGCTCGATCATGGGCTAGAAAAGCTGTCTACCGTGTGTCGGCACCTCGGCTCAGGGAATCGAGGTCCGGTAAAACACGACCAGGACAAACTTGATGCACTCATATGCTTGGTGGTCGGGTTACATTGGATTGCAGGCCTACCAACAATGCAAATTGGCGACATCAACAGCGGTTCGATTATTGTCCCGGAGACTCCGCGTTTAAGGAAAATGTTGGCGGAACGGTGTGACGAGCTCTGTGTTCCGTCTGCAGGGGTCCTAGTGTCACTCACCCCAGCAGATCTACCTATTCCTCATATTGAGCCAAGGAATCCTTCAGCGCTTCCCTGACCTCATTCACAAAATCCGGCGGCGACAAAACCTTCACCTACGCACCAAACCCAAGCAACCACTGAAGCACGCTCTCCTGCCCGTGGCAGGTGACCTCGACAACCAGGCTTCCGTCTGGCTCCGGTGTCATCTTCTGCTTCTTCGCCAGCTTGAGAACGCTGATATTTGGTGTCACCTTTGGGGTGAACCTCACACAGAACGTGAATTCATCCCCGAAAAAGGTACCAAAGGACGACTCAATGAAGTCTTGGGGATCAAAACCATCGGGCGGTGAGAAATTCCGGTCGTTGAGGACTTCCACTGACCGGATTGCTTCAGGACGCAAAGAATGGACTTCATTGTTCCAGGTATTGGCATAGAGCAGGTATGCTCTGCCCTCTTTCTCTACGAACGCCAAGGGCCGGATATCAAAAGTCTTTTCCTGTCCGGAGCGGTTGGTGTAGTCCACTCTGCATTCCAAGTGGTCTTCGGCCGCAGAGAACAGGTTCTCCATCATGACGTCCGCCTCTGGTCCAGCCCAGGTCAAGAGTTGCGGCCGTTTGGCGGCAGACACGACGAACAAACGATCACCATGGAACTTCCCCCTGGAAAGTTTCTGCTTCACGCCCTCAAGAACTGAGAGAAACGATGGAGGCAGGATCAGCGGTGAGTATGGAAGAATCGCAGAGACAACGACAGACTCCCACCAGTCCAAAATGACAGGTGCTGCCAGATCAGTGACGGCGTCGGGGCGAACTTTGTAACGTCCAACCTGGGGTGATTCGGGACGAAGCAGTGCGCCATCGAGCATCTCATCCATCCGGTTGATCCAGTCGTAAGTAGACGATCTTTTGCAACCAAGACTCTCGGTCAGCTCATCAAAAGTCAGTCCTGGACCATCGGCCAGAAGCTTCAGGGTACGGCCTATCTTCAGAAACGATTCAAGGGTCATGGTCATAGCCTACAGTACCATGGGAGGCCCGTTGTCGATAGTTCCGGACAGGAGCCGGTACATTTGTACCTATGTCTGGAAACACCGAAAACGACCCCAGTGGGGAATTCCACGATCTCCTTACTGCAGACTTGAAAGCTCTCAACAAATTCGCAAAATACCTCGGAAACCCAAAAGGTGACCTTGGGAGGTTCTTTTTGACAGCCGAGACCGTATTGATCAGACTGAAAACTGAGTCGGAGGATCGGTCGCCTCAAGGAAAGATTGACCAGTACAATCATTGGCTGAACCGTGCCAGCGACACTTTTCGAGAGGCTGTAGAGTTCTTCTCACAAATGTCAGAAGGACCCGAAAAAGAGCACCGCCGTACACAACTTCTTGCCATCTCGAATGTCTACCGTGAAATCCTTGCCGAAAGTCACGTGAGTTTTCCCCTTACCTCCAGGGATCGCTGGCTCATTAGTTTCCCGATCACCAACTTGCTGCATCATTAGCCGAGGTGTCGAATCTTCCGGACAGGGACCTGTAACCTAACTCTGAGAGGAAGAAAAATACCATGAGAATATCCTTTGACATGCCGCTGAATGAGTCTCAGCTGACCCTGCGGAATGATGCTGGAGAAGTCCTGGTTCAGGGATTGAAGCAGGAAGGCTCCTGGGCGATTAAGAAGGGAACCTGCTATCATGGCCCTTTTGAGGCGTTTTATGACATCAAAATATGGGGAAAGGACAACCGGCTCACCTTTGTGGCGGACTCTGGATTTGGGTATTTCGTAGGCTTCGATGAGTACTGGCTTGGACCATTTTGTGCCGTTCACGACCTAACTTTTCTAGAAGATCAGGGGATGTGCATCGTTGTGGCCAGAGAGGAAGATAGGTGGAATGTCATCGTCAACGGTGAAACTCAAGGTAGTTATCCGCACAGGAATGAAGCGATGCTTTTTCGTTCAACCTTAATAGGGAATCCGCAGCCCACAGTGTGATGCCTCGAGAGTTTGTCGAATCTTCCGGACGGCGCCTTGGTAGACTACCTCCATGTACAGAGCGCATGGCTTACTTCAAATCGTCGTGGGAAAGGAACAGGATCTAACTCGGCCACGACGGGTGATTCCTGTTGGCTACTACTGGATCAGGACAATCGCCAAGTGCGAGGGACTTCCGCCGAACGCAGTCTTCCGGTTCTTAAAGAAGACCTATTATCGTCATCGTTTTCAAAGGTTGATGCACAAACATCTTCGAACGGAACCGTGGGAGCACTGCTATCTTGTTACGCTGGAATCGTTCGTCGACGGTGACCTTGTAGTCACAAGGACGAGGATGCTAACCGAGGAATATCCGAATCTTCTCTATGTCCACTAAGTACTGAATTCTCGAGGAGGTTTTCCGTGCACTACGGTGATCCTGAACATTTGGCTGTTTCTAAGTTGGAGTTTCTGGTTCACAAACACCGGAGAATTGAGTCCTACGAACTCAAGACGGTTTTGAGGTGTGATTTCATAGACCCACCCGATGTCCTCAAAATCCTTGAAGAGGCAAAGTCTGGAAGAGCATTCAACAAAAGGCTGGGCCATCATCTCCGCAAAGAACCATTTGATAGCCTGCATGTTGTCACGATGCGGTACTCCATACCCTGGGAATTTAAAATCACCGAAGTCAGACGCATCTCTGAAAATGGCCGCGATTTGTGAAGCTGTACACCATGGGTCTATTGGGACCTCTCAGTCGCCTGGACCGTGCAGATTGTCTCGACAAGGGTACCGGCCGAGGCTTTTTTCGAATTCCGGCTGTCAATCCTGATATTCAGATTCGGGCCAAATGGCTGGACTTGTCTGTGGTGGTTACTTCTGAGTTTCTGGACTACGGGTTTCATCCAGTTTGGGAAGCGGAACTAAGGCCCCGATGGGACCGCCGTGGTCGATGGATTTGTGAACTTTGCGATCCACGAGACCACCATTCCTCGCTTAAACACTTGATCTACCACCACTCACTTTCTCCGCTCAGGAGTTGGATTAAGGATGTCCTGTGCGTCCGGGATGCCGTTGTGTTCTTTCGGGATGGCGACGGCAACACCTGGGAAGAATTAGCGGACACCTGCGATTTGGAACGACTTCAACAGAACCCCAGCTTTTGGAAGGTTGTCCCCATAACTCCTGAGCCAACGTTGGCCGAGACCAAGCTGCCCTGGATGCTGATTCGGTTTCGACAAGATTTGGTCAATCGCCTCACCTTTCGGTACTTCTATCGACTCGTCGCGACGTATCAGCGGCTTGAAGCGGGAAGACAGGAACACTCAGATGTGCTTTCTGCGGCTGTTCTGGCAGTTCTTCGGCGTCGACGATCGGCATGGAAGACCGAGTTTGTAAACTTGGCCTTGGGAGTGCAGTACCTGCTAACGAATTCGGTGTCACGATGGTGGACCCTAGAACTTGCATTTGTTGAGTCGTTGGACAATATCGGGCTCGACAGCCCTACGCCAACGATTGAACGATGGATTGGATTCAAGCTAGGTATTCCACCCGTTCTCCCGGCTTCCTTCCAGGGGAACAATCTTGATGCCGAATGTAGCGACTTGGGTACCAAGATGTCAGAAAACTCTGCCTGGGCGGAACCCTTCATACAATTCATGCTCGCGATTTGCCCAAAAGGAAACATCATCCAAACCGATACCCGGCACCTTGCCGAGGTGCTCGTTTCGCGATTCGAGGACTGATGAGGCTGATTGCAGACAGAGGGGGTTCTATTGATGCATGATCCATCAAATTCACCGTTTCAGCTGTTCTACTTTGGGCACCTTGGACGGGTAGCCATCTCGGAAGCCGATAGGCCAATCCTGAGGCAGACCTTTGATACCCTTGTCAAATATATCGGCGCCGCTCAATGGCTTGGCCTTCTTGCACTCGATGATCTCCTAGAATCAGAACCCGACCCACTTGTGCGTAACACACTCCAAATGGTCACAGACGGTTGCGACCCGGAACTCGTTGCCGAGGTCCTGCACCTTGGTATTGTGGTTGATCATGCAACCTGCCTGGACCTGGCACAACGCCTTATGGTGTGGCGAACAGCGATCGGCCTGTTGCAAGGAGACAGCCCGTGGGTTATCCAGAACCTGCTAAGAACTTGGGTCGGCGACGAAGTGGACTGGCACAAGTTTCCTGAGATGGAAGAACCGCCTTTCATCGAGAATCCTGAAACTAGCCTCGAGTTCCTGATCAGTCTCGACGAGACCTCATGCCGTGCAGTCCTTCGAGAGCTCGACGAACAGGAACTCCTTCACGTTATCCTTTTAGGTTCCCAACAGGTGCGATCCGTTATCTTGGTCAGCCTCGGCGCTTATCGCAGATTCCGGGCATTTGAACAGGCAAAGACAACTTCGCTGCGTCTCGAGCGCCGCGATATTCCCAAAACTCTAGAGCACATTTCTTTTCTGCAGGCCCTATTGGATCGTCGAGGTCTCTCTTGAGTTCCGACGGTTTAAGCACAGGCTTTTCGACACTGGTTGCCCAAATCCAGGTTGACGACCACGGACGCCTCGAACTGCACTACCTGCTGGAAAAGCTTCGGGACTATTTGTACCGCCTTCGTAGCGGAAGCGTTACCAAAGCAGAAATAGACGATGAGATTCACCCGGGTCTTCGCCAAGGGCTTCGGATGCTTGACGACGGCTTCCCCGTTGAGCTTATGGGTGAGATTCACTACACATCCGCCGTGGCCGCAGGTGCAACGGGGACGGAACTGGCCGAACAGCTCCTGATATGGCGAAGTATGCAGGCAGCTCATCACGGCGAGAGTCCCAACACAGCCTGCATGATCCTAGAGACTATATGTCAGGGCAAGCAACGCGGTTGAGCGGCTGTTTCCGCGAATCCATGGAGAGTGCCACTCCACCCAATCCCGAAACTTCGCCACATTCCATCGCACCCACCGAAGCAAACCAAAAGGCGTCAATACTGGCGTCACTTTCCCGGAAGAGGACTCGGGCTTCGTGACCTCGCGTCCATGCGAGGTCAGCCGCCCAGCCTCCGTCGCTTCCGCTCGCCTCCTGCTCGCTCTTCCTCGGGCCGCCCTTCGGGCTCATGCCTCGGCGCGACTGCGGATCTCGCCCTCTTCGCGACGCGCTCCGCTGCGTCGCTCGGGTTTCGCTCCGAAGCGAAACCCGTCCGGGCAAATAAAAAAACCGCTCCGAAGAGCGGCTTTTTTATTTGCCCGGAAGAGGACTCGAACCTCCACGCCTCGCGGCACTAGTACCTGAAACTAGCGTGTATACCAATTTCACCATCCGGGCGATGATGCACCAAGCTACCGAAAACAGCCTGTAGTGTCAAGCCACGGACTACGACTTCGATGCTCTCCATCAGAGAATAACCTCATCGAGATTTTCAAGGTCCTTTTCAAGCAACTCCGTCTTGATCCTCAAAGATGAGATGGAAACAGAGAGCTCCCCCAAGAAATCCTCTTTCTGGTCGGCAGTCAGGTGATCCTTTTTGATGGCATTGAGGAGCCGAAGAGTCTCCAGACACTCCGCCTCCAGCTCGTCGAAATACACCTGATAGGTTACCTTTGTTGCGATCATCGCCCTAACCTCCTCTCAACAATGTCCATACTTTTTTGGAAGGCATTGATCTCAGCTTGCCAATGGTGGATGACACGCAAATCCGGCTCTGACTTCAGCTCCTCAATGAGAATCTTCTCCTTATGAAGCTGAATTTGCCGCATCAAACCAATTCGCCTCTTCTTCAGTGCCTGATTGCCCATTGCAATAGGCTAGGTCTGGATAACCACATCCGTCAAGTCAGCTCTTGATCTCGACCTTGATCCCTTCCTTGGGTGTCACGGCCACTTTGGCGGGAACCATGATGCGCAGCAGACCGTTCTTAAAAGCGGCGGACACCTGCGCCTGCTCAAACTTGTCGGCGGGCACGTAGTACTTCTGTTGTTCCACCGGTTTCAGCTTCAGACGGCGCTTGAGGTAACGCAGACCTTCCGCTTCTTCGACCACCTGGGGTCGGGCGCTGAAATTCAGATAATCCCCGACAAATTGAAGTTCCAAGTCTTCCTGTTGAAACCCTGCCAGGGCCATTTCGATGACCAGATCTTTATCAGGGGTCAGGTAGACGTTCATGGGCGGGTAGGCGTAGGCGGGGTAAAAGTCGAGTCCTTCCGTCCACAAGCCCCGGGCCTGGAAGGTTTTCTCCATCTCAGTCTGGAGCTTTTCGCTGATGCTGTCGACCTGACCAAACACTTCGTCGAGGAACTTGTTCAGGTCCATAAAAGGGAATTTGTTGTCTTTGTTCATGACAACCTCCGTTTTGTCCCCCACAAGGGGACTAGGTTTCCAGCCCCTGACGGCGACTGGAGAGGGCAACACCCTCCCCTTCAATATACTGCCCTTTCCCTTGGAAGAAAACTCGAGTAGATTAGTCAGCAGATGCGCATCCTCTACATTGCCGAGCCTGTCGGTAAACCAGGGCTTTTCACCCTCCGTCATACCTTGGGCGATTTGAAAAAGGAGTTCCGCCCCGACTTCACCTTCGGATGCGGCGATGGGGCCACGGGTGGTTTCGGTCTGGGGAAGAATCATGCCTTCTATTTGCACAAGATTGGTCTGCAGGCCATCACCCTGGGCGAATGTGCCTATTACAAAAAAGACCTTCACCCGATTCTGCCCACACTGAATTTTCTGTTACGGCCTGCCAACTTTCCCGACTCGGCCCCGGGGCGAGGTTCCCGAATCTTCACAACCCCAGCAGGCAAAATCGCCATCGTTTCGCTGTTGGGCCAGAGCGGCTACACCAAGACGCATCTGGCAAGCCCCTTCAGTACCCTTGAGGGGTTTCTGGAACGCCTCAAACGCGAAACGAACCACATTGTCATCGACTTCCATGCTGTCACTTCTGCCGAAAAAGGCACGTTTTTCCACTGGGCCGACGGAAAAGTCAGCGCTGTGATCGGCAGCCATCAGAAAATTCCAACGGCCGATGCCCGGGTTCTGCCCCACGGTACGGCGGTCATCACCGACGCGGGGCGCACAGGTTCGCGGCAATCGGTGGGTGGCTTCGCTCCCGCCAAAGAAATCGAGCGCTTCCTCACCGGCATTCCCGACCGCAGCGAAGAGTGCTGGAACGACCTGATGATTCAAGGCCTGTTTTTGGAAACCAACGAAACAGGACGGGCCGTTTCGGTCCAACCCTTTCAAAGAACCTGCAAGGAGGTCCCCCGTGAACCGACAGGGAACGATCAAGAAGATTGAAGAAAAGTATGTGTGGATCAGTCTGGCACCGCTGGGCTGTTGCGGAGGCTCGGCGGGCGGCAGCTGCCACTGCTCCTCCACCACCTCAGAAGTAGAGTTCAAAGCCCTGAACGGCAAGAATTTGTCGTTGCAACCTGGTGACTATGTCGAAATCAGCAACCCGACAGGCGCCAGTTGGGCCGGAGTGTTCCGGTTGGTGGTGATTCCTGGTGTTCTTATCGCGGCGGGGCTCACCTTCCTCAACCCTTGGTGGGCGGCCGGTCTGGGTGCATTGGGACTGGGGTTCAGCCTTCTGTTCCCCCAGAACAAAGATTCGGGATTCCCCCAAGTCGAACAGGTGATTCCGGTGGCCGACTTCACCCCGCTGTCTATGAAGGCCTAGAGTATTCCTTTGCCAGCTTGTTGAGCGTGCCAGCCATGTCGTTGAGCGACACGACTTTTTCCACGTGGCCCATTTCAATAGCCACCCGAGGCATGCCAAAGACAACGCTCGAGGCTTCATCCTGGGCCAGAGTCAGACCGCCGGCACGGTAAATTTCACCGATTTCAGCAGCACCATCGCGGCCCATGCCTGTCATAATCACGGCTAAAATGGACGAGCCAAACTGCTTGGCCACCGACTTGTACAGTACCCCGGCGGAAGGCCGATGACCGTTGCACTGATCGTTCTGATTGAGGTGCACCAGGGTTGCCAACGACTTCTTCTCCACCTCAATGTGCCAGTCACCGGGGGCAATCAGAATCCGCCCCTTTTTCACCAGGTCACCTTCTTCGGCCTCTTTGACTTCCAGGGGGCAGTTTTTGTCCAGTGAGCGGGCAAATTCCGCAGTAAACCCCGCCGGCATATGCTGAACCACCAGAATGGGCAACGGAAAATCGGCGTCCAAGGCGCCAAAAACCTGGCGCAAGGCGTTGGGCCCGCCGGTACTGATTCCGATCACGCAGATCTGCAGACCCGAATGGGGACGAAGGGTTCCTGAGGGCAGTGTAACAGGCTTCGTCGCAACGGGAGGGAGGGAGACCGGAGGTGAAACCGGGGGTGCGACAGGAGGAGCAATAGGGGCCGGTGCGGGGACAACACTAGGCGTCGAAACCTTGCGCCGCCCTCCGTAGGCTTTGATCAGCGAAACCAGCTGCTCACCGATGACATGGATGTCTTCGCTGACCGAACCGGAGGGCTTCTTGATAAAGTCGGACGCCCCCAAAGACAGGGCTTCCATGGTGATTTCGGCACCCCGACGGGCGATGCTCGACAGAATGATCACCGGCACCTCAATCTTCCGTTCCTTTCGCTGTTTCAAGAACTCAATGCCGTTCATTTCGGGCATTTCGAGGTCGAGGATGATGATATCCACCTCGAGAGTTTCGAGTTTTTTCAGTGCGAATGCGCCGTTCATGGCCTTGCCGACCAAGGTAAAACCCGGTTCGGATTCAACAATCCGACCAATCAGGTTGCGCATTAAGGCGCTGTCGTCAACAATCAGAACGTTGATGGTCGTAGAACTCATGGTGCCTCGTCAGTCTTGGAGCTTGCTATAAAGCACGGCCCATTCGGTTTTCAGAAACTTGAACTGTGTTTCCATCCCAAACAGGGATTCCGAATGGCCTATGTACAGGAAGGAATGGGTGGTCATCGAGGTCCAAAACCTGTCGATGACGTTTTTCTGGGCGGCTTCGTCAAAATAGATCAGAACGTTTCGGCAAAAGATGATATCGAGGTTTCTCAGCCCCGAGTCAAACTTCAGGTTGTGATAGTCAAACTTGATACGGCTCTTGATTTCGTCCTTCACCTGATAACCGTCACCAGCCTTGTTGAAGTACTTGGCAAGGTAAGCATCGGGAATGCCCTGCATGCGGGGTTCGGGGTAGAACCCCTGGCTGGCGGTCATCAGCGACTTCAAGCTGAGATCAGAGGCCGTCACGTCGTAACTGAAATCCGAAGGCAGCTTGTCTTTGAGAATCATGGAAATTGTGTACGGCTCTTCTCCTGTCGAACAGCCGGCACTCCAGACCTTGATTTTCTTCTCCATCCCCTTGGCCCGTTTGTACTTGATCAAGTCAGGAAGAACATGGTTCTCCATGGCGTCAAAATGGGCTTGATTACGGAAAAACCGGGTCAAATTCGTGGTGATGGAATCGAGGAAGGTCTTCATCTCCTCGGTATTTCGCTTGATGAGGTCAAAATAGGCACCGACATCTTCCAACTTCGCCAACCGAAGGCGCTCCCGCAACCGGCTTTCCAAAATGGGCCGGTTGGAGTTCGAAAACGTAATACCGCTGGAATCGTAGATGAGGGTTCGGAATTTTTCAAAATTCGTATCAGTCAGGAATTCCGACATGGATATGCTCCCCCGGCAAGTTTAGGTTTTCTGAGGGGGGAAGTCAAGAAAAACGAAGTTGACACTGGTACCGGAAAGCGGGAGAATGAAATCCCATGAAGAAATACATTTTCGTCACGGGCGGGGTTTGTTCCAGCCTCGGAAAAGGCATTGCAGCAGCATCGATCGGAACCCTTCTTGAAAGCCGGGGATTCCGCGTCAGCATGATCAAAATCGACCCGTATCTGAACGTTGATGCGGGGACCATGAGCCCTTACCAGCACGGTGAAGTCTACGTTACCGACGACGGCGCCGAGACGGATCTCGACTTGGGCAACTACGCCCGGTTCACTTCTTCTCCCTTGAGCAAGGCCCACTCCATCACTACTGGTCAGATCTACCAGACGGTCATCAACAAAGAACGCGAGGGCAAGTACCTCGGCAAAACCGTCCAGGTCATTCCCCACATCACCGATGAAATCAAGGCGCAGATTTTGCGCATAGGAAACGTTCCCGAAACCGACATCACCATTGTCGAAGTGGGGGGAACGGTGGGCGATATCGAATCGGTTCCCTTTTTGGAAACCGCCCGCCAATGCATCCATGAGTTAGGCCACGAAAATGTCCTTTCGGTCCACCTCACCCTGGTTCCCACCGTGTCTGGTGATGAAATGAAGACCAAGCCCACCCAGCACTCGGTTAAGGAACTGCGCGAAATTGGTATTCAGCCCGATATTCTGCTGTGCCGCGCTAAAAAAGAACTCGACGAAGGCATGCGTAAAAAAATCGCCAACTTCACCAACGTCGATGTGAACTCGGTGCTATCGGCCATTGACGTGAACTCGACCATCTACGAAATTCCCCTGATTTATCACCAGCAGAAACTCGACGAAATCGTCCTCAAAAAGTTGGGCCTCGAGTTAAGGCCTGCCCATGTGGAGGCCCTGCGCGACCGGGTTGAAGGTTACAAGAACGCCAAGAAAACGGTAACCATCGCCATGGTCGGCAAGTACGTCGACCTCCACGACACCTACAAGAGCATTGACGAAGCCCTGGTTCACGCCGCCATGGGCAACGATGTCCGGGTGAAAATTCTGAAAATTGACGCGGAAAAGCTCGAAAAAGGTGCCAAACCCGAAGACCTGCTGGGCTCAGCCGACGGCATCCTGGTACCCGGTGGTTTCGGCGAGCGTGGCATCGAGGGAATGATCATTGCCGCCCGTTATGCCCGGGAGTCCCAAAAACCGTATTTTGGCATTTGTCTGGGTATGCAGATCATGGTCATCGAATACGCCCGCCACGTGTTGTTGCTCGAGGGAGCCAACTCCACCGAGTTCAACCCCCAGTGCACCGACCCCGTGGTCAGCCTGCTGGAAGAGCAGGAAGGCGTTACCAAGATGGGTGGCACCATGCGCCTGGGCCGAAGCGCCACCCACACCCTTGCCGACACCAAGATCCGCCAGGCGTACGGCAGCGAGGTGATCTGGGAACGCCACCGCCACCGCTACGAATTCGACAACCGCTACAAGGAATCTCTGGAAACGGCGGGCTTGAAAATCAGCGGGTTCACCCCCGACGGGTCGCTGGTGGAAAGCACCGAGTGGGACGGCCACCCCTGGAGCACCGGCGTGCAGTTCCACCCGGAATTCACCTCCAAGCCCACCGCCCCCCAACCTCTATTCCAAGCATTCGTCAAAGCCGCCGTGAAATGACCCTCAAAGTCGGGGCCTCATTTTCGGCGTGGTTGTTGCTCCTTGCGGCTTTGATGGGTTGCGCCCTCGACTATGAGAAGGAACAGACGACACCGGCCGACCAGGTTCCGCTGATGGCTTTTGAGCAGCTCAAGCAGACCGGAATCAAGGACGGACGGTTGCTCTATACCATGGAAAGCGCCAAGGCCGAAGTCTTCCTGGTGAGAAAGCAAATGTTGTTGAACCGGTTCCAGTTTCAGGAGTATGATTCACAGGGACTCGAAGCGAGCCGGGGAGAGGCAGAAGCAGCCCAGATCGACACATCGACCAACGATGCTAAAATCTCCGGTTTGCTGAAAGTGTATTCCGAGGCGCAAGGGGTCACCCTGGAAGTCGACGGGGGTTCCTCGGGAGGCCTGACCTGGGCCAATGAGAACCGCATCCTTAAGACCGAACCGAATACGGCTGTCCGAATGTCCAAGGACGATGGTTCAACGATTGATGCCCGTGCCATGACCCTCGACCTTGGGTCCAACCGTCTGGAATTGGAGGAAGGAATCCAGGGGACCTGGACCCCGGAAACGAACGACGATGCGAAAACCAGTCCTCCTGCTCCTTTTGGTCCTGATTCCACTCCTTGAAGCCCGGGCTGAAGATCCGTTCACCTTTCGCGGCGACAGGCTGACCAGCACCTTCACCGAAGGCCAGGAGCGGACCACTCTGACGGGCAACGCGCGCATTGTTTCCGGCAACCTGGAAATTCAAGCCGACACCATTGAGCTGTGGGGCAGAGCCTTCCGGTTTGCCCTATGCCGGGGGCGGGTTGTGGTCAGGGACACCAAAAAAGACTTGCTGCTCAAAGCCGATGTGATGAATTACGACCGGACGCTGAAAACCAGCCGCTTCCAGGGAGTTTGCGAGTTGGAGGACAAAGGACACGAGGTCACGATTCGCGCAGGACTGTTCGACTACGACGAGGGTACGGAAAAAATCGTGATTCAGACCGGTGTGAGGATCTTCAAGGGCGATTTGGTCTGCCGCAGCGAATACGCCGTCTACGACCGGACCCAAGACACTCTGGAGCTCACGGGGCTTCCTGTCGTCAATAAGAAAAAAGACGTGTACAAGGCGGGAACCATCCGGGTCAACCTGAAATCCGAGGACGTTCTGCTCGAAGGAAGAGTCTCGGGGACCATCACACCAGAAACCAAGAAAACGGAGACACCCCCGTGAGCACCGAACTGTCGGTCCATTCCCTGAAAAAAACCTTTGGCCGCAAAACGGCCGTCCGCTCGGTCAGCTTTTCCATGCGCTCGGGGGAGGTGGTCGGTCTTCTCGGTCCCAATGGAGCAGGCAAAACGACGGTCTTCTATATGATCGCCGGGTTTTTGCGACCGAACGCCGGTTCCATCAATTTGAATGAGCGCAACATCACCCGGTTGCCCATGTTCCGGCGTGCCCGGGCGGGAATCGCCTACCTGCCCCAGGAAGCCTCGGTGTTCCGCAGACTTTCCGTAGAAGACAACATTCTAGCCATTCTGGAGACCCGAAAGGGAATGCGGGGCGCCGACCGTAAACGCCGTCTTGACCAACTGCTGGACGAACTGGGCATTGCCGCCCTGCGCAAACAGAAAGCCTATACCCTGTCCGGGGGAGAGCGGCGGCGCACCGAAATCGCGCGGGCCCTGGCCATCGAACCCCACTTTCTGCTTCTGGATGAACCGTTTGCCGGCATCGACCCTATTGCCGTTTTTGAAATTAAAAAAATTATCCGCCAGCTGGCCGACCAGGGCATCGGAGTGCTGATCACCGACCACAACGTCCGCGACACTCTCGACATCACCCAGCGTGCCTACATCATCAACGTCGGTGAAATTCTGACCCAGGGCACCAAGGACGAGCTGCTGAACGATGAGTTGGCCCGCAAGATTTACCTCGGCGAAAACTTCAGCATGTAGCATTCTTCCTTGAACGCGGGCCTTTCTGGCATTAGTATTGCTGTATGCAGTACCAGCGGCCCATGTTGCGGCAGGAACAGCGTCAAAAGATGTCCCTGCAGCTCATCCAGTCGATCAACCTCCTTCCCCTGACGGTCACAGAACTCAAGCAGAAGATCGAGGAAGAACTGGAGCGCAACCCGGCCCTGGAAGCTGCCGACGACAAAACCCTGGTCAGCTTCGACGAGCTCGACGCCCGCTCAGGCCATAGGGTACGCTCCACGGCGAGTATCGACGATGAAGACACTCAGCGCCGGTTTCTGGAAGGAGTGCTGAGCCGGGGCGAAAACCTGCACGAGCACCTGCTGTGGCAGTTGCGTCTTCATCCGCTGACCGACGTTCAAATGGAAGCCGGTGAGCGCATTATCAACAACCTTGATGCCAACGGCTTCCATCTCGAACCGGTGGAATCGCTGTTTCCTGCCAGCCACGCCCCGGATAGGATTCAGCAGATTCTCAGTTTGGTCCGAACTCTGGATCCCAAGGGCTGCGGTGTCACCGACTGGAAAGAATCCCTGATTGTTCAGATGCGTCAGGAGGGCTTCGAGCCCGAACACGAAAGGCTGGTCACCGACTTCTGGGAAACCCTGGAAAAAAAGCGTTTCAAAGAGATCGCCTCGGGCTTGAAAATCACCGAGGACGAGGTGCTGCAGCTGGTTGAGGACCTCAAGGGCCTGACACCTTTTCCAGGGCGAGCCTACTCGCAACAGCCTCCCGCCTATGTCGTTCCCGATGCCCTGATCGCCTTCAAAAACAACACCTTGCAGCTGGTGCTCAATGAAGAAGAAATTCCGATTTTGCGGGTGGGAGACGACTTTCAGGAAGGCTTTGAACTGACGGTGGCCGACAAAGAAGCCCGGCAGTTTGTCCGCCAGAAAGTCGCCGATGCTGAACGGTTCATTCAGAACCTCCGCTACCGGAAAAATACCTTGTTCCGGGTTTGCCGGGCCATCATGGAGTTTCAACTCGACTTCTTTCGCCGCGGTCCCAAATACCTCAAGCCGTTGACTCTCAAAGACGTGGCCGCGCAGCTGGAGATCAACGAATCCACCGTCAGCCGTGTCACCACCGGAAAGTATGTCCAGACCGAATGGGGTATTTACGAACTTAAGCACTTTTTCAGTAACGCCGTTTCTTCGAACCAGTTTAGCAAGGAGGGAGTGAAGGAAACCATCCGTGAAATTTTGGCCGCCCATAGGGACGGCAAGAAACTTTCTGACCAGAAAATCTCCGACCTCTTGAGTCAAAGAGGCATCGAAATCGCCCGGCGCACCGTGACCAAGTACCGTTTGGAACTGGCCAAAGAATACGCCTGAGCAAGGAGCAACACCATGACCGTCACCATCAAGGGTGTCCATTACGACATCAGCGAACGCACCCGAGAATTCCTCACTGAGAAATTGGGCCACATCGACCCCTTTAAGGATCTTCTCGTGAGCGTGGATGCGACCATCACCAAGGAAAAGACGGAATTCCGAGTCGAGTCGAACGTCCACTTTAAATGGGGCACCACAGCCCACCTGGAAGAGAGAGCGCAGGAGCTTTACCCGGCCATTGAGAATCTGATGAAAAAACTCGACGCCAAGATTTCGAAGGAGAAGGACAAGGTCAAGGACCATCACCCCAAGGAAAAAGACAAAGACAAGGTTGTGGAGTAATCCATGCCAAAAAGCTTCACCGTTCTCGACTTGCTCGACCTCGACCTCAAGGATCACAATGCCTTGAACCTGACCTGCAAGGCGGGACGAAAGGGGCTTTCCAAGGCCATCACCCAGCCGGATATCAACCGGCCGGGGTTGGCCCTCAGCGGTTTTTTTGATGACTTCAACGCCAAAAGGCTTCAACTGTTCGGCAATGGTGAAACCGCCTATCTGCGTATGCTCAGCCAGCAGAACAGCTGGGCCGCCGTCGACGAGATTTTCCGCCGCAATATTCCCTGTTGCATCTTTACCAACAACTACCTGCCCGAAGAAAGATTCCTCCAGCTGGCCGAGTCCAATCAGGTTCCCATCCTTCTGACCGACCTGAACTCTTCCGATTTTACCGTCAGAATCATCCGGAGCCTGGCCGATGTGTTTGCCCCGCAGCGAACCATCCACGGCGTTTTTGTGGAAGTTTCTGGATTGGGAGTGCTGTTGTCGGGTGACAGCGGAGTCGGAAAAAGTGAGGCCGCCCTCGAACTGATTGAGCGGGGACACCGCCTGATCTGCGACGATGCGGTCGACATTCGTTGTGTCAGCGGCAACACGCTGATGGGAAAACCAGTCAACCCTGCGCTGGGCCACCACCTGGAGGTCAGGGGCATCGGAATCATCAACATTGCACAGCTGTTCGGTGTCGCCGCCATCCAGGTTCAAAAAGAAATTGAGATGGTCATCGAGCTGGAAATTTGGGACCCGACCAAGGAATACGAGCGCCTGGGCACCAAGGATCAGACCAGCGAAATTCTGGGAGTCCGGCTGCCGTCCATGAAGATTCCGGTTAAACCGGGGCGGAACATCGCCATCTTGATCGAAACCGCTGTAATGAACCACCGTTTGAAGAAGATGGGTTTCCACTCAGCCCAGCAGTTCAACCAAAACGTGATCGAGTGGCTTGAAAGTGAGAACGCGCGCACCGTATATTTACGCAAAACGCAAGAGAATCAATTCCAATAAGAAAGGGTCATCATGATGGAAATGGACGTTACGGTGAAGAACAGGGCAGGAATTCACGCCCGACCGGCGGGGATGATCGTGACCCTGGCAAATAAGTTCGGCTCGCAGATCTTTATCGAGAAAGACAACGACAAGATCAACGCCAAGTCGATCATGGGATTGATCACTCTGGGTGTGTTATGCAATACGACCATCAAGATTTCGGCCACGGGACCAGACGAACAGGCCGCCGTCGAAGCTCTTGTCAAACTCATTGACAACCGTTTTGAAGAGTGACCGTCCTCACCCAAGACTCCTGACTCTTTTCTTTGGTCTGCTGGGCCTCCTGGTCCTTCTGACCATCTTCACTCTGCTGTTTTCCCAGCAGATTGTCACGACCGTTCCCTCCAACCCCCAGGTTCCCAGCTTCATGCTCCATCTGCTGGTGGGGCTACTCGCGACCTTGCTGCTGGCCGTGGGTTACCGCGTCTTCCGGCTGGTTCGAGACCTGCGTCTAGGCCGTCCGGGTACCAAGCTCAAAGTTCGAATCAGCCTATTTTTCCTCCTGACGGCCTTAGTTGCCGCCTTTCCGCTTTCCCTGCTGTCTCTAAGCTTCATGGACACCGCCATCAAGGTTTGGAGCAGCCAGCAATGGGGAAAGGCCCTTGAGGGAGGGCTTCAGACGGCGATCGATTACCACAAGGAACGAATTGAAGGCTTGAAAGACACGGCCGGTTCGACGGATGTGATCTTCATCGTTCTGGAAGCTTTGGCCTCAAAGGATCCCCCCGCGGCCATGGGGCAGCTGATGAGCAATGTCAAACTCCGGGCCGATGCCCTCGAGGTCTTTGACGAGGCTGGAAAGAGCCTGCTCGCCTACGGTCCCATCGAGGCCCGCCTCGGTTCAGGGGTGGGGCTTCCGGGGGAAGAGGGGCCTCTCCCCAAGCAGACCAAGGGAAAGTCCACGGTGTTGAGGCAACTGCGGATCATCCCCTTGCCCAGCCAGTATCTGTCGGTGGTGCTTTCGGTGGTCCTGCCCCCCGGGTTTGAAGAGGCTTCGCGGCAACTGACTGCGGCTCTCGAAAACTACAACCAAATTCTACGCTCCAGCGAATCGTACCGAACTCTTTTGTTCCTCTTCTACCTTCTCCTGGCGCTCCCCATTTTGCTGATGGCCCTGCTGATCAGCCTCAGCCAGAGCGAAGAGCTGATCCGGCCTCTGCTCAACCTCGAGTCAGCCACCCGGCGCATCGCCACCGGTGACTACAGCACCAGGCTCCTCGACCCCGACAAGGGGGATCTGGCGTTTCTTGCCGAGTCGTTCAACACCATGACGGCCGAATTGGCCTCCAGCCGCACCAAGCTGCTGCAGACAGAAAAAATCACCGCCTGGCAAGAAATAGCCCGCCGTCTGGCCCATGAACTGCGCAATCCCCTGACCCCCATAAGGCTTTCGGCCGAGCGTATTTTGAGGCGGAGTCAAACCGACCCGGCCCACCTGGCCGAGATTGTCGAGCCGGCCGTCGGTGCCATTTTGACCGAGGTGGTGCGTCTCGATGCCTTGCTGAAAGAATTTGCCGGCTTTGCACGGTTGCCTGCGCCGCAGAAAACCCTTGTGACCCTTAAACCCTTGGTGGAGGAGCTGCTTTCCACGTATCAAGCGGCCCACCCCGATCTGGTGGTCTCCTCCGAAGGCCTTTCTTCTGACATCCAGGTTCTAGTCGACCCAACGCAGCTGGAACAAGTGTTCACGAATCTGTTCAAAAACAGCGTGGAAGCGATGTCGGCCAGCCCGACCAAGGGAGCAGGCCGTTTGACGGTGGTCGCCAACCTTGTCAAAAAAGACTCCGCCTCCTATTGTAGGGTTCAGATTCACGACACGGGTCCAGGAATTCCCGCTGACTTGAAGGATCGGGTCTTTCAACCCTATGTCACCACAAAACCCGAAGGCACAGGGCTGGGTTTGGCCATTGTCGAACGCATCCTGTTCGACCACAACGGCAGGGTCTGGTTCGAGTCGCAGCCGGATTTCGGCACAACGTTTTTCCTCGACCTTCCAACGGAGGACCACTCTTGAGTCTGAAACCGACCATTCTGATCATCGACGATGAGGACGGCATCCGAAACGTTCTGGGCGACGTGCTCCAAGACGAGGGGTTTGCTGTCATACGGGCTGCCGATGGTCCTGCCGGGCTCAAAGTCCTGAAAAGCGAAATTGTCGACCTGGTTTTTCTCGATGTCTGGATGCCGGGCATGGGCGGGCTCGACGTGCTCAGAGCCATTCGGGAAGAGTTTCCCGAGGTTCCCATCGTGATGATTTCCGGACACGCCAGCATCGACGTGGCCGTCAAGGCTGTCAAAATCGGTGCCTGGGATTTCGTTGAAAAGCCGCTTTCCATGGACAAAACCCTGGCCGTCGTTTCCAATGCGCTCAAGGTTCAGGAGCTGAAACGGGAAAATCGCGAGCTTAAGGCCCATCTATTCCTCGAAGACACCATGATCGGAGAGGGTATGAAAGAACTCATCCGTCAGAGCGCTGTCGTTAACACCCGGGTGATGATTTTGGGAGAAAACGGAACCGGGAAAGAACTGGTGGCGCGGGAGATTCATCGGCAGAGCACCCGAGCCAGAAGGCCCTTTGTCGAGGTCAACTGCGCGGCCATCCCCGACACCCTGCTCGAAAGCGAGCTCTTTGGCCATGAAAAAGGTTCCTTCACCAACGCTGTCGCCCGACGCAAAGGGCGGTTTGAACAGGCTGACACCGGTACCCTGTTCCTCGACGAAGTCGCCGACATGAGCCTGTCGGCCCAGGCCAAGGTGCTGCGTGCGGTGCAGGAAAGCCGGTTCGAACGTATCGGCGGAGAAGGAACCCTCAGCGTCGACGTCCGAATCATCAGCGCGACCAACAAAGATATACCGGTGGAAGTGGCCGCGGGCCGGTTTCGTGAGGACCTGTTTTACCGGCTGAATGTCGTCCCCATCACCGTACCTCCGCTTCGCGACCGCCGCGAAGATCTCCCCCTTCTGATCGACTACTTTTTCCGTAAGTTCCGAAACCCGGCCCAAGGCCCCCACCCCGTCTTTTCGCCCGAGGGCTTTCAGGTCTTGGCCGACCATTCCTGGCCGGGAAATATCCGGGAACTCAAGAATTATCTGGAACGGCTGAGCTTGATGATCGACGACTCTATCATCGGTCCCGAGGAAGCCCGGGCGTTCCTAGGACACGCCACAGGGGCGGAACTACCCCCCAGTCCGCTGTCACCTTGGGCTCATTTGGGACTCAACGAAGCAAAAGATGCCTTCGAAAAGGCCTTCATTGAAGAAAAACTCAAAGAAAACAACTATAATATCAGCCGGACAGCGCAGAATCTGGGCCTTTATGCCAGCAATCTGCACACCAAGCTGAAGAAATTTGCCATCGAGGTGGAAAAATGAAGGGCCTGACCAAACGGCAGGAGGAAGTTCTTGGTTTTATCAAGGAATTCCTGCTGAGGAATAAATTTCCCCCGACGATCCGTGAGATCGCCACCCATTTTGAAGTTTCGGTCAAAGCCGCCTACGACCACGTGAAGGCCCTCGAAAAGAAAGGCATCATCCACTGCAACCAGAACCGCTCGCGCGCCATTGAGGTGCTGGTCGACAGCGATGAAGAGTCGCTGGTTGTCAGCGTCCCCATATTGGGCAGGGTTGCCGCCGGTATCCCCATTTTGGCCGAAGAGAACCTCGACGGTACCGTCCTCCTTCCCCAGGGGTTTTTGGGCTCGGGGACACACTTTGCCCTGAAGGTGAAGGGTGACTCCATGACTGGCGCAGGCATCCTCGACGGCGATCTTGCGGTCATCCGCAGTCAAGCGGTTGCCGAGAACGGTGAAATTGTGGTTGCGATGACCGATGAGGACGCCGTCACCCTCAAGCGTTACTTTAAAGAACGAAGCCGGGTGAAGCTGCAGGCCGAAAACCCCGCCTACAACCCCATCTATGCCCAGGGAGTCCGGATCCTCGGGAAACTGGTCAGTGTGGTCCGGCGGTACTGATGGCAGCCGCCACGTCTGAACGGATCTGGCTTCTCCTTGGTCCTGAGCACGGTCAGAAACAGGACTTCCTCGCCGATCTCAAAGAAAAACTGACCAAACAGTTTCGGGAAGCGCCCGAAGTGCATAAGTTCTATGCCTTTGAAACGCCTTTCAGCGATGTTCTCTCCCTCCTGCAAAATGGAGACTTGTTTGCAGCCCACAAACTGATTCTGCTGCACAACGCCGACGAGTACAAAAAAGCCGACAATGAACTGATCAAGGGCTACGCCAAGCATCCGGCCGCCGAATCGACACTGGTGCTGCTCAGTGATGAAACCAAGGCCGAGACCCTGGGCAGAGCCATTCCCAAAGACCAGCAGAAAGTGTTCTGGGAAATGTTCGAGAACCAGAAGAAGGGTTGGGTGCTCAACCATTTTCGCACCCTGGGCCTGTCTTTGGGAGACGAAGCCGCCGAATTCTTCCTCGAAATGGTCGACAACAGCACCGATCAGATCCGTCTTGAGGCGCAGAAACTGCTGGCCTTCTTCGAGAAAGGCGCCACCATCAGCCTCGAGGACCTCGAGCATTACCTGGTCCACACCAAGGAAGAAAATGTCTTCACCCTGTTTGAGCGGCTGACCAGCGCCGACTTTCCCAAGGCCCTCGAAGTTCTAAAAAAAATCCTCTCGTCGAAAGAAACCGAGGGAATCGGGTTGCTGGGCGGATTGACCTGGCAGTTCAAGAACCTGCTGGCGTTTCAAGGAAAACTTCTGGAGCGGTTTTCCGCCGAAGACGCCTTTGCCACCCTGAAGGTCTACAGCAAAAAGGCCCAGGCCAACTTTCAAATCGGGGCCCGACATTATTCGTTGGCTGACCTTCAAGCCATCTTGATCCTAACCGCCGACTTTGACCAGCGTCTGCGGCAGTACAGGACGGAGCACCATTCCCTACTGCTCGAACTCTACCTGTACTATGTGATTGTCAAGAAAGGTCGTGCGGTAGAAGCCCCTGAATTTGGTTGGCCGGGTCACCCGGCATAGGAACGATTATGAAAGTTGGAATTCCTCTGCGTCTCAAAATTCTGGGGATGGTTTTAGCCTCGGCACTGGCCCTCCTCCTAGGTGCCGGTTTTTACCTTTACGGCACCACCAGAACCATAGTGCAGGAGCTGGTCGACAGCGATCTGCGAAACCAGGCCCACCGGTACGGCAATGAGGTCAAGGCCCAGTTCAACACCATGTTTGGAACCGTCAGCTCCCTCAAGTCAGCCTTCACCAGCTTTCAGGAAATTTCTGCCGGCGACCGGCGCAAGGTGTTTGACGTCCTGATGCGGCGGTCCTTGCGTGACCAGAAAAGCCTGTACTCGGTTTGGACCACCTGGGAGCGCGAAGCCTTGGGCGATCAGGACCGCAATTTTATCGGGAAACCCGGCAGCAACGAGGTGGGACGCTTTGTCTCAACCTGGTACCGGGACGGCAGTGACGAAGCCCACGCCGGGGTGCCCGAGGACGAGCTCGCGACGGCGGATTACTACCTGCTGGTCAAAGAAAGCAAACGCCCCATCATCTTGGACCCGTATTACTATTCCTATACCGGCAACACCGATGATGAAGTCTTTGAGACCAGCTATATCGAACCCATCTTTGACGAAAAGGGCAACTACATAGCAGAGGTGGGCGTTGATCTTGTATTGGCCACGTTGCAGGACATGCTCAAGGATGTGAAACCCTTCCAGGAGGGGTATGCGGTTCTGATCAGTTCGTCGGGAATCGTGGTCTCCCATCCGGAGAAGGATTTGATTGGCAAAGACTATTTTGCCGAGGAATTGCGGGCCGCCGCCGAAAAGACCTACGGGCTGAGGCAGAAACTGGCCAGGGGGGAAGACTTTCAGCTCAACGCCTCGGAAAAAAATCTGGCAACTTACGAGTTTTTTATTCCTGTCAAAATCGGGTTGACCTCAACTCCTTGGGCACTGGGGCTGGTCGTCCCCCAAAATCTCGTACAGGCTAAAGCGGCCAGTCTGTTAACGCTGTTTCTCGGTATCGGAGCTTTGTTGCTGATCGTTCTGGCGGGTTTGATGATTGTGATTGCCCGTGTCATCACCCGTCCTGTCAACCGGCTGGCCGACCAGTTCCGTCAGTTGTCCTCGGGAGACGGGGACCTCACCCTGCGGGTCAACCTTAAATCACGCGATGAGCTGGGAATGCTGGCCAGCCACTTCAATTCCTTCCTCGATTTTCTCAATGGTTTGATTGTCACCTTGAAAACCACAGCCCAGGACAACAGAACGGTGAGCGAGACTCTCACCCGAGCCTCTCATGAGGCGGTGAGCGCATTGGAAGAAATCAAGCGCAACCTCGAAAGCGCCCGCGACAACACGGTCAAGCTGGACGAGGAGCTGGAGCGGTCCGGCACTCAGCTCAACGAGGTGGACGGCTTTCTCAAGGATCTCAACCAGCGACTGGTTCAGCAGGCCGAGGATCTGGGGAGGGCGGGAAAATCGCTGACCCAGGTAAGCCGCTCGGTTGAGGTTACAGCCAACGAGACGGGGTCGAGGATTGAGGAGTTTGCGAGACTCAAGGCTACCGCCGACCGGGGGGAGCAGGACATGACGCAAACCATTGCTCAAATCTCCCGGGTCAGTCAGGCAGCCGAAGTGATTCAGGACCTGTTGGGAATCATCAACAACATTGCAGCTCAGACCAACTTGCTGGCCATGAATGCCGCGATTGAAGCGGCTCATGCTGGTAATGCCGGCCGCGGCTTTGCGGTGGTAGCTTCGGAAATTCGCAAGCTTGCCGAAGAAACCGGCCGCAACGCTCAGAATATTGGTCAGTCTCTCAAGGAAGTCCTCACCCTCATTGGAAACGCGAAGAGCGCCTCTTCCAAAACCGGAGAAAGCTTCGGCGTTTTGAAAGCAGGAATCGATGGTGCCGCCGCAGGACTGGGGGTGATCGGCGACCGTATGACCGATTTGCGTGGAGAAGCCCGGGCCATCGATGAACTGTTGGAAGGCGTGAAGCAAACTTCGGGTCAGATTTCTACCTCGGGCACCGAGGCCGTCAACCGGGTCGGTTCCGTTGTTCAAGGCCTTGAAAATCTCGCCAATCTGTCGCGCGAAACACGGGGCGGCATGGAAGAGATCAACATCGGTACCGAAGAGATCCACAGGGAACTGCAGGAGATTTCGGACCAGAGCCGGGACAATGCGGGCCAGGTCGATGCCATCGGCAAGCTGGCCGGACGGTTCAAGACATCCAACGACATCGACCGCGGGTAAGATCGATGGTTCTCTGCTGAAAGGACTCAAAAACCTCGCCGGGAATTCGCGCTTCGAGGGTGACGCCGGTGCCAAACGCCTCGGAATCCACCTTCGCCCCGATGGCCGCCAGTTCGTTCATCAAGGGCCGGTGCTCCGACCACTGTACTTCAATGCGCGCCTGCACCCAGACCCTCAGCTCATCCCAGGTTGCAGCAGCGATCACGGCCTTGGCCGTGTCACCATAAGCCTTTACCAGTCCACCGGTACCCAGCTTGACACCCCCGAACCACCTCACCACCAGCAAGAGTGAGTTTCCCCCTCCCGCTCCTTTGAGAACATCCAGCACAGGACGCCCCGCCGTCCCCGGCGGCTCTCCATCGTCGCTGCAGCCATGGGTTTCCGATCCGTCCGGCCCGGTGCGAAACGCATGCACAACATGGCTGGCATCACTAAACCGGCCCTTGGCCTCTTTCAGGCGGGTCCGGGCGGCTTCCGGGTCAGTGACAGGTTCCAACATTCCCAGAAACCGGGAATTCTGAAAGGTCAGCTCGATTTGGGCAGGAGCCTCAAGGACACGCATGCCAGCAGTCTATCCTGCGGGCAGAATTTTCCCAAGAGCCGGGCAGTTGGAAGAATTTGCCCGGGTTCTGGTGCCAAGAGAGCTTCCAGAAGCCCCTAAAGAGGGAAAAAAGTTGGCACGGTCCTTGCAATACTCTTAGTGTGCCAAAGAGCACGGAGGTAATGTTATGAAAAAGATCACCTTGATCGCCGCCCTCGCCTTGCTGGGCGGATCCTTGTTCGCGTACGGTCCCGGTATGGGTCCTGGCGCGGGTGTCGGCCCCGGAATGGGTCGCGGTGCTGACATCGACTGGAAAGTTGGAACGGTTGTCACCACCGAGTACAAAAAAGCCACGGGACAGGTCACCACCAGCACCACATTGTGGGGCAACGTCATGGCCTTCAAAGCCGACGGTGTCGAATACCAGTTGTTCCTGCCCCGCGTCACCGAACTGTCCGCCCTGAAGAGCGGCGACACCATCACCGTGGAAGGAACCTTCACCACCATCAAGGCCGACCCCAAGGTCGCCCCCAGCGTGCATCCCTTCAAGGTAACGGTCAACGGAAAGGAAATCGATCTTTCGACCGCTGTTGGAAACGGGCGCGGCGGAATGATGGGTGATGACCGCGGCGGAATGATGGGCGGTCGGGGCGGAAACAACGGTCCCCGCCGCTAACAACCCATAGTTGAGCGATGACAGCGGAGCGCTGACTGGTGAACAACCGGCAGCCTCCGCTTTTTCTTTCTTGGACTTTCGACAAAGGTGGCCTTACAATGCGGGAAGTGAACCTGTTGAAAAATCTTCCCTGGTTGGTGCTCTTTCTCCTCTTTGCTGCCGGCACGGCCCTGTGGCTGTTGTTTGTCAATGAACGCCACGACCAGCTGAAACAGTCTTTTCAGGTACAGCTGGAACGAGTCGCCGACGAATTGTTTCGAAGCCGTCTGGAAGGGCGGCTCGGTCCCAATGCCCTCCCGGAAGGCATACAGGCCTTTGCGGTTTACGGACCTCAAGGAGAACTGGTGGCAGAATGGGGAGACGGTTCTCCGTCGGAGATTCAACCCTCCCTGGACCCTTGGGCGCAAAGTTTCGTGGGAGAAAACCACTCCTCCGGCACCGTTAGTATCCTGAAAAGGCTCGATACTCTGCGGCCGCGTATGACCTTTTGGGCTGAGGAGGATGGACACAATGAGGAACAGGACAAAGCCTCGCGAATGGGTCCAGGGATGAGTCGCCGATCGCAAGGCCAAGTACCGATTCAGGGGCAAGGCTTTCTCTATGTCAGTGTGGCTGATACAGCCCTCCAGGCCAGGCTTTGGGGTTGGACGGTAGGAGGGGTGGTGGGGATTCTCGCTTGGTCAGGATTCCTGGCCTTTATCGGGGTGCTTTGGTTCCGGACCAGACGGTATCAGACGGCCTTGGTACAGCACCGTGAACTCCTCCAGTTTGCCGAAGCGTCGCGTACCCTCAGCCACGAGCTGCAAAACCCCTTGTCTGCCATTTTGTTGCAGACCGCGCTGCTCAAACGGGCCGCGGGAGGCGAGCCAGCCTCGGAAGTGTCGATCATAGAAGAGGAAGCCCACCGGATGAGTGCCCTGGTCAGCCGGGTTCGCGACTTTCTGAAGGATCCGCAGGGTCAGCCGGAACAGGTGGATCTGGCCGAACTAGCCGCCTCTTTGCAGGGTCGGTTTGCCGTTGCTGTTTCCCTTTCCGTGGAAGGAACCCCACCGTTTGCCGTTCGCTTTGATCCCCACCGTTTGCGTTCAGTGGTGGAGAACCTCATTAAAAACGCCGTTGAAAGCGGACCAGATCCCCAACCCGGTTTGCGTCTGTACCGACCCAAAGCCGGAGTTGTCCGTCTCGAAGTGCTCGACTCCGGAACTGGTTTCAGCTCCGAAAGCCTTCGTCAGGCCCTGAACCCCTTCTACACCACCAAGACTACAGGTACCGGAATCGGGCTGGCGATTGCCGACAGCTTTGTCCGGGCCGCCGGAGGAAAATTGAAGCTCGAAAATCGACCCGAAGGTGGTGCCCGCATCAGCCTCGACCTTTGCGGATGATGAAAAGAATATCCGGGAAGCCTTGGTAAAGTGGCTCAACACTTCGGGCTTTGACGCAACAGGGGTGGAAAACGGCCTTGCAGCCCAGCGACTGTTGCAGGAAGAGGCCTTTGCCGGGGTCGTCAGCGACTTGAAGATGCCGGGGCTCGACGGTCTGCAGCTGCTGTCCTGGTGCCGCGCCGAGGGTCCCGACGTTCCCTTTGTTATGATCAGCGCCCATGGCGAAATCAAAGATGCCGTCGAGGCGATGCGCCGGGGCGCCAAGGACTACCTGGTCAAACCCTTCAACCCCGAGGAACTCGAAGTACGGCTCCGTGCCGCCCTCGAAGCCCACCGGGACGGCCGGATTGCCCGGACGGTTCAAAAAGCAGCGGGACCGGATACCGACCTTCCCCCGTCGGCTTCCTGGTCGAAAATCGAAGGGTTGATTGCCAAAGCCGCCCCCACCAACGCCCTGATTCTCATCACCGGTGAAAGCGGAACCGGTAAAGAAGTGTTGGCCCGCCGTATCCATGAGCTGTCGGCCCGGTCCACCGGTCCTTTCGTCGCCATCAACATCGGAGGGTTGCCCGAGAGTCTGCTCGAAAGCGAGCTTTTCGGGTATGAGAAGGGTGCCTTTACAGGGGCCGACAGGCGCAAAAGCGGGCTGTTCGAACTGGCAGGTGGTGGAACACTCTTCCTCGATGAGATCGGGGAACTGCCGCTGCCCTTGCAGGTCAAACTGCTGAGGGTTCTGCAGGAGCGAAAGATTCAACGTTTAGGCGGCACCGTGCCCATTCCCGTCGAGTCGCGGCTTTTAGCCGCAACCAACCGCGATCTGTCGGCCGAGGTCAAAGCCGGCCGGTTCCGCGAGGATCTGTTCTACCGCCTGAACGTCGTGCCCATCGGCCTCCCTCCCCTCAGGGACCGTGTCGACGACCTCCCCTGGCTCTGCCGCAAGCTGCTGAACAAACTGTCGGCCAATATGGGCCGCACACCCCCGGGCTTAACCCCGGGGGCCCTCAAACGGCTGGCTGCCTATCCTTTTCCTGGAAACGTCCGGGAACTGGAAAACCTGCTGGAGCGGACCTTGATCTTTGCCGAAGGAGAGTCGCTCACCGAAGCCGACCTGGCCCTTCCTCATCTCAACACCCCCAACGAGACACCGGTTTCAGCGGTGGTTGCCAAAACAGGAACTCTGGAAGAGCTGGAACTGCAGGCCATCAAAGACTCCCTTCTGCGCTGGGAAGGCAACCAGACCAGGGC
>JAIFLN010000038.1 GCA_020049045.1 Spirochaetota bacterium
TATTTTTTCATACCATATTCCTCCCTGCCGCCAGAAAATCTTCCATCCATGGGGAACCCAAACGCGCAAACGCGGGAACCCTGCCCACAGGAGCAGCAACCGTCCAGTGACCCTGACTGTAGACCCTGCCGTCGGCCAGGTGCACCCAGGTGCCGGCGGGCAGGTAGACCTTGCGGCTGCGAAACCCTTCGCGGACTACTGGGGCCACGATCAGATCGGGACCAAGGCAAAACTGGTCCTTGAGGTTCCACAACTCGGGGTCGCCTTCGTTCTCAAAGAACAGCGGCCGCATCACCCCTATGCCCGTGCTGGTGTTTTCGGCAATGAGGGTCTTGCGGTAACCGGCAAGGGTCTGGAAAATCCGCCCCATGGCGGCAAAGTGGTCCATGGTTTCATTGTCGCCGTCAAACTGCCAGTTGTCATCGGGCCGGTTGCCTTCATGGGTGCGCATCAGCGGGGTAAACGCCGACAGCTCGGCCCAGCGCTGAAACAGCTCCTTGGTACGCTTCATGCCGAACAGCGTGGTGTAGCCTCCGGTGTCGCTGTGGTGCAGGCCCATACCGCACATGGCCAGCGACAGAGCCGCCGGAATCACCGAAATCAGCCCGTCGTCTTCGGACCAGTCGACGTTCTGGTCGCCGGCCCAGGCCATGCCGCACCACATCTGGCTGCCGGTATACCCGGCCCGCATAAAGTACAGAATTTCCTCGCGTTGGCCGGCCTCGTCGACGGCCTCGCGGTTGACCTTGGCCCAAAGCGCCGGCCATTGGTTGTGCGCCAGTTCGGCGCTGGTACCGTCGGCCAGCACCACGTCGGTGGGCAGATACTCGCCAAAATCGGCCATCCACCCGGCCAGCCCGAAATCGATCAGGTTGGTTTTGATGACCTGTTTGTACCAGTCGTAGGCGGCGGGCAGCGTGAAGTCGACTATGCCGGCGTCAAACTCGCCAAAGTCGACCATATAGTCTTCACCGCGGGTGTTTTTGCACAAAAACCCGCGGCGAGAGGCTTCGTCGCACAGCGGTTTACCCTGGGCGACGTAGGGATTGATGTATCCCAAGAAACGCACTCCGCTCTTTTTCAGATCCTTGAGGGCCTGGTCGAGCCCCGGGTAGAGCACCGGATCCCACTGCCAGTCCCACATCAGGCGCTTTCCAAAGCTGGTGATGCGCCGCCCTTCCCAATCCTGTGCCCAGATTCCGGCGACAGGGACACCCCGGGCCTGGACCTTGGCCAGCTTATCGAGACACGTCTGGGTTCCGCCCTGAATTCCCAGAATCACCCCCTCCTGAGTCCAAGAGGGCAATTCGGGCTGGCGGCCCAACAGCAGCGACAGAGACTGCACGCAGGCCTTTATCGAGGTCCCGGTGCCCAGGCTGATCCGGGGAGGAATTTCATGAAATTCGAGGCTGTGCCGGTCGGGGGCCCGAAAGTCGAACACGGCGTAGGCGCGGCTGTCGGCATGCAACCAGTAACGGGCCGACGACACAAAGGTCGGCTGTGGAAAGAACGTCCACCAGTAATCACCGCCGGCTTTGTCGACCACGTCGGCTTTCCAGGTGATCCAGGTGGCCTTGTTGCGGCCCACACCCTGTTCGCTGGTCCACAGGGGAAACCGGCGGCCGCGCAGATCAAAGTAGCTGAACTGCTCACCGCAGCCGTAAAGGTGCTCCTCGGGGGCTGCCGCCAGATCGATCCAGAAGCGGTTCCATCGAGGATCAGAGCACGTTGGTTCGATATCCAGGCGGGGTCCTGCAGCGTGCGCCGTTTCACGGAAAGCCAGGCGCAGCATAGCAGCCCCGCCTTGAAGGAAAAAGTCCAGGACCAGGGCATCGCCGTCTTCGGTTTTGTGCCAGCCGTCGAGGGGCAAGCGTTCCACCAAGCGGTCTTCCACCTGAAAGTTGCCCCGGTACATCTCAAAATGGTCCTGGCCTCTACCGAGGGCGACACAAGGAGCCTGCGGCGTATGACGTAGAATCACACGGCCCGCGAAGGACAGCTCAAACCCCTGATCCCGGCGTTCCAATGTCAGCTGTGACATGGCTTACCCCTTGACGGCACCGGCGGTCAGGCCGGAGATGATTTTGTTGTGCATGAATACGTAGACGGCCACGGTGGGAAGGATGGAGAGCATAATGGCCGCAAACATCGGGCCGTAATCGGTTTGGAACTGGCTCTGAAAGAACCGGATACCCAGCTGTACGGTGCGGGTTGATTCGCTGGAGGTAAACAGCATGGCTAGAATGAACTCGTTCCAGGCGTAGATAAAGCAAAAGGTTCCCGCCGTGGCGAGGCCCGACTGGGCCAGCGGCAGAATGATGCGCCAGAAGCGGGTGCTGAAGGTACAGCCGTCCATCACGGCGGCTTCCTCCATCTCCTTGGGAATGGCCTTCATAAAAGAAGTGATGAGAAACACGGTCACAGGAATATTGACCGCCGCATAAATCAGAATGAGCGAAATCAAGTTGTTGTACAGGCCGATGCGGGTAATCAAGATAAAGTACGGTACCAGGAACGAAATGATGGGAATCAGAATCCCGGCGGTCAGCGCCACGTACAGAAAATCGCGGCCGGGAAACTGCTCCCGTGCCAGCACAAAGGCGGCCAGCGAACCGACGGCCACGTTCAGTGCTACCGCCAGCACGGCCACCAGCACCGAGTTGGTGAACAACAGCGGCAGGTTGGCGATCGAAACAGCATTGACATAGTTGATGAACTGAAGAGACGCGGGAAAGCTGAAGCCTCCTGACTCAATTTCAAACGTGGTCTTGAGCGAGGAGATCAGCAGCCACAAAAAGGGCATGAGGGTCAGTATCAAAAAGAGACTCAAAACCGTCCATTTCAAAAGAAACCCGGGAATTTTCTGGGAACCAGTGGTTTGTTTCATCGGGGGCCTTCCTATTGCGAAGCGTCGGACATCGGGTCTTTGTTGCCAAAAAGGGCCCGCAGCAGAACGATCATTCCGGTGCCGAAGGCGATGAGGATGATGGCCACCGCCCCTGCTCTGCCGTATTGGAGTTCGTCCATCTGCTGGTAGAGGATGATGCCCATGGTGGTGGTGGAGTGGGCGGGGCCGCCGCCTGTCATCAGGAACGTAGCCTCAAAATGGCGGATGCCGTAGGCCATGGCCAGAGTGGCGGCTGTGACAAGGGTTCCGCGGAGCATGGGAATGGTGATTTTCCACTCCTGCTGCCACGAGGTGGCACCGTCGAGCTGGGCGGCCTCGTACAGCTCGTCGGGAATATTGGTGGCGGCCGCCATCAGGATGATCATGAAATACCCGATGTAGATGACCGATTGAGCGATAACCGCCCCCAGCGAGGTCGAAACATCTCCCAACCAATGGAATTGTGCCAGCTGAGGGAAAAACGGAGCCAAGATGGTATTGAGCAAGCCGTGACCCGGATTGTAGATCTGCGTCCACATCATGGCGATGGCCACGGCCGAAATCACGTTGGGCAAAAAGAATATGGTGCGGAGAGCACCCCAGCCCTTAGGTTTGCGGTTCAAAATCAACGCTACCAAAAGGGCCAGGGGAACTTGAATAAACCCGGAAGCCAGAGCCCAGATCAGGTTGTTCTTCAAGGCCAGCTGGAAAGTATCATCGCCGAACATCCGCTCAAAATTCTTGAGCCCGATGAACTCCATTTCCCCAATTCCCTTCCACTTCATCAAACTGGTTTGAGCCGTGAAAAAAAGAGGAAACAAAAAGAAAAGGACGAACAAGACGATCACCGGAGCCAGAAACAGGGTGATGTTGAGACCTTTTCGTATACGATCCTGACGCAGTGTGGCCATGAAGAACTCCTGTCGGTCTGAGACTAGTCTTCCAGTTTCTTGGCGATGGCCTTGAGGACTTCATCCTCGGTGGCACCACCGGTGAGGTACAAGCTGACCCGCTGTCCGAATTCAGCAACGGCGGCCGGCCCGAGAGCCACCTCAAGGTTGGGCACGGTGAACGAGGCTTTCTGAACCAGGGTCATGAACTTCTGCAGACCAGCTTCCACGGGGTTTGCCGGTTCAAAGGTGAAGGGTACGGTGAACATGGCGCCAGAGGCCAGCGAAATCTTCTTGACGTTGTCTGGAGCGGTAAAGTACTTCAGGAAGGTCAAAATGGCGGCACGGCGGGCAGGATCCTTGGTTTCACCGGCGGCGATCATGGCCTGCAAGAACATGGGTATCGAATTCTTGTTGGCACCGAAGGCGGGCAGGTAGTCCCAGGCCAGGTTTTCATAAACGGTGGGGCCATCCTTCAACGTCGCGGCCAGGCGCCAGCTTCCATTGGTGTAAATGGCCGATTCGGCTTTCACAAAATGACCGTTGGCGATAGCGGGGGCGGCACCGATGGCGTCCTGGTTGGAGTAACCGTACATTCTCTTCAGATCTTTGAGCGAGTCAACGAACACCTTGTCGGTGATGGGTTTGGCCCAAACGTTGGCACCACCGCGGCTGGCAGCAATGTGGCTGAACCAGAGCATGGTGATGTAGGCGTTGGTGCTGCCGGTGTTCTGAGCAATGGGATCGATTCCCAAAGCTTTCAGTTTATCAGCAGCGGCCCAGAACTCGGCGGCTGTTTTGGGGGTTGCTTTGATCCCAGCTTTGTTCATCAGGTCCATATTGTACCAGACGGGAGTGACACCGATTTCAAAAGGAATCGACTTCAGCTTGCCGCCGATGGTCGCCTGCTTGATCGAGGCCGCGGGAAAGTTTTTCGCCCAGGCACCTGTCAAATCTTTGCTTAAATCCATAACGAGAGGAGACTTATAGAACTCGGCGGTGGCCGGGTTCAACTTGAAGGTGAAGATGTCTCCGGGTGCAATACCGGCGGCCAGCGAAACACGGACTTTCTGCTCGTAGGCGTCGTAGTTGGGCTGTTCTTCGACTTCGACCTTGATCTTGCCGGCATTTTCAGCGTTGAACGCCTCAATGATAGCCTTGACTGGTGCCGCCTTGCCGTCACCACCCACCCAGATCAGCGGCCATTTCAGAACGATTTCTTGGGCCGAAAGCTGGCCGGTGAGAAACACCAACCCCATGGCCAATGCCGTCAGAACTGTGAGAACTTTCCTGTTGCTCATGTCTTTCCTCCTTGGAACTCCATTCATTTTTTCCGTCGCATACGCGAAGCGGTCTGCATTCTCAACTCAAACAACCAGCATGATTGCCCCTGTGACAAACAGCATGGCAAAAACGATTTTCGCAAAGACATCCGCGTCCACCCGATGATGGGCGATTTCACCGGCAACGATACCGGCAATCAAAAAGGGAGCCATCATTCCCAACTCAAGAAACGACTGTTCGGTAAACAGACCCTGCAGGGCAAACTGCACCATCAGAACTGAGTTGAGCGTAGCCCACAGCAAAGTCAGCGTCGAGCGGAAGTTTCCCTTGTCGGGAAGGGCCTTGGCGGCATACAGCACCACCAGGGGGCCGCCCGTAGCAAAGGCACCATGGACAATGCCGCCCACAAACAGCAAAAGCCAATAGACGGGCTTGGGCAGGCCCTTCGTCTCGGCAGTGGAGCGGCGGAGCATCCGCTTCCACAGCTGATACCCGGCCGTCAGCAGGATGAAAACGGCCAGAACCTTGGTCAGAACCACCTTGTCGAGCAGCACATAGGCACCCATGCCCAACGGCATACCCAGGCCCACAAAGGCCAAAATGATGCCAAATTCCTTCCAGACAATCTTGTTGAACTTGGTCACCACAAAGTACAGGGCCAAAACCCAGGCCAAAATGGCTAAAAGGAACTTGGCCTTGTCGAGACCCAGAAGCATGCTCACAAAGGGCATGGCCATCACCGTGCATCCAAAACCCGTGATGGCTTCCAGGCCATGGGTCACAAAGACGACAGCTCCGGCCAAGAACCAAGTGAGGGTCATAGGCGTTTGGCTCCCACGAGCAGGCGGACCGCTTCCAACCCCATGGGCGGAACATTGTTCTTCAGTTTGAAGTCCTCCTGAACCTTGTCAAACAGCTCGGCAATCCGGCGGTCCTCAAGGCCCGAAGCCCCAGGGATGTCTGCGAAGGTGCACGGAAGTCCCGTGTGGCGCTTGAGCGCCAGCAGTTCCTCGCGCAACTGTTTCACGGTGGCAGCGGGGCCCCAGACCCGTTTGGCCACCTCACCCAATTTGACCCGCACACCGGGTTCCTGACTGTTGAAGTCGAAAACGTCCTCGGTGAAGAACGCGCAGGCGCCGCCGTGGGGCACGTGCCATTCTTCGCTCAGAATAAACGACAGGGCGTGGATGGCCGCCGTTCCCGTGTTGTTGAACGCGGCACCGGCCTCGCAGGCAGCCATCAGCAGTTCGAAGGTGCCCTCAGCCCGACCGGCTTTCCGGGCGTCGTAGGCCGGACGGAAGTGGGTGAGCAGTCGTACCAGCGCTTCGGTGGCAAGAGCGTCCGAAACCGGATTGGCGTTCTTGTTCCACAAAGTTTCCAGCGCATGGGTCAACGCATCGTAGGCCGTACTGGCCAGCAGCGCCGGGGGAATATCGGCGACCAAGGAGGCCACCAGCACCGCGGCATCGGCTTGCAGCAGGGGGCTGTTCAAGCTGTATTTGCGCCCGCTGCGGGCGGTGTAGACACCAAACTTGGTCACTTCGGCGCCGGTGCCGCAGGTGGTGGGTATCAGAACCAGCTTGGCACCGCGCCTTTCGAGCTTGCGGGTTGCCTGCGGACCCAGGTATTCGTCGAGGTCACCCTCGTGGCTGACCAGGGCACAGACAGCTTTGGCCGAGTCCAAAGCGCTTCCGCCGCCAATTCCCAGCACCAGATCGGGGGCAAAGGCCCGGGCATCGGCCACCATGGCCATAATGTCGCTGGTTTGGGGGTTGGGAACAATGCGGTCATCGGTTCGCATGCGCTGAGGGTCAAAAAAGCTCTTCAAGGCCGCATCGAGCACAGGAAAAGGCCTCGGATCCTTGATGATCAGAATGCGGGCCTGAGTCTGATTGGCCACAAAGGAGGTGAGCTGAGCCAGTAGGGCCCCATCAAGGGCCTCCAAGGCCTGAACCTTGGTGGCGCTTTGCAGGGCGAACAGCAGCGGCGTGCTCATTTGAACTGACCGTCTTCCAGTTTCACCACCTGGGCGAAGGCATTGGTCAAAAATTCTTTCTTGAACTCCATTTTCTGTGTGAACTGCATGGCCAGCCAGGCGTCGACAATCTGACAGCCGAGGAAGGGTGCTGTGATCCACCCACCCATGGTGATGACATTGGAGTTGTTGACAATTTTGGCCCGTTCTCCGCTGAACACATCGTCGACCACGCAGGCGTACACGCCCTTGTGCTTGTTGGCGACAATGGCCATGCCCTGCCCGGTACCGCAGATCAGAATGCCCTTTTCAGCCTTGCCCTGCTGGATGGCCGTTGCGACCTTGGGGGCCTGCTCGAAATAGGGCTTGGGCGCATCGGCGCTGTCGATGCCGAAGTCGATCACCTCGATTTCGGGATGATTCTCTTTCAGATGCTTGACGATTTCTTGTTTCAGGGGAAAACCCGAAAGGTCGGAAGCGAGGGCGACTTTCAATTTCTCAGCCATGATATCTCCTTTTCAGAAAGCCTTTTACAGGCTCTCCACAATACGAACCGTGTCGGCGGCAGTGAGTTGGAACCGGGCCTGAAGGTAGTCCAGGGTTCCCACTTCACCGAACAGGTCCTTCACACCCTGACGGGCAAACTTGACCGCAATGCCGTTTTCCATCAGGTATTCGGCGACGGCAGAACCCAGACCGCCGATAGCCTGGTGATTTTCCATGGTCACCACCTTGCCGCACTTCTTGGCCCAGGTGCCGATCAAAGCGCCGTCGAGGGGTTTCAAAGTCAGAACGTCGATCACGGCGGCACTGACTCCCTTTACTTTCAGCAGGTCGGCGGCTTTGAGCGCTTCGGCAACCATCAGGGCACCCAGGGCAACCAGCACGACGTCCTTGCCTTCGCGCAGCAGTTTGGCCTTGCCGAACTCAAAGGACTCGTCGGCAGGATAGAAGGAGGGAGCCGGTTTTCGCGGCATGCGCAGATAAACGCAGCCGTAACGGGCGGCAGCCAGCTTGATAAAGGCCTTCAGCGACACAGGATCGCTGGGCTCGACAATGGTCAAATCCGGAATCACCCTCATGAGCGCCAGGTCTTCAAAGGGCATGTGCGTGCCACCGTTGAAGACGGCCATCACGCCGGGGTCGGTTCCCACCAGTTTGACGTTCAGTTTGGCGTAGTTGGACGACAGGAAGAATTGGTCGTAGGCCCGGCGGCTGGCAAAGCAGGCAAAGGTAGCCGCAAAGGGAATTTTGCCGGTGGACGAAAGGCCCGAGGCCACGCCGACCAGGTTGGCTTCGGCCACGCCGACATTGATGGCGCGGTCGGGGAAGGCTTTCATAAAGGGAATGGTGCCGGTGGCCCGCATCAGGTCGGCCTCGACCACGACGATATTCGGATTGACGGCAGCCAGCTCCATGAGCGTCTCGTTGTAGACCGCCCGCATTTCTTTTGGTGCATCAGACATGGGGGTTCTCCTTAATTGAGGGCGGCCAGGGCTTCCCTGACCTGATCCATGGTGTAGGCAAGATTGTGACTCTCGACCTTTCCTTCGCAGAAACTGCACCCCTTACCCTTGATGGTGTCGAGAATAATCATGCTCGGCTGACCTTGGTGGGCCTTGGCTTCGGTGACGGCCCGGTCGATGGCTTCGACATTGTGTCCGTCGACTTCGACGGTGTTCCAGCCGAACGACGTCCAGCGCTCCAGCAGGCGGTCCATCGACATAATGTCCTTGGTGACGCCGTCGATCTGCATTTTGTTGTTGTCGGTAAAGGCAATCAGGTTGTCGAGCTTGTAGTGGGCGGCCGTCATGGCAGCTTCCCAAATGATGCCCTCGTTGCTTTCGCCGTCGCCGATGATGCAGTATGTGCGGGTGCCGTTTTTATCCATCCGCTGTCCGAGGGCAATACCGCAGGCGGCCGAGAACCCCTGCCCCAGCGAACCGGTGGACATATCGATGCCCGGTGTCTTGGTCCGGTCACAATGCGAGGGAAGGTTTGTGCCGCCCACGTTCAAAGTGTGCAGCCAGTCCTGAGGAAAGAACCCCTTGTGGGCTAACATGGCATAAACGGCAGGGCCGGCGTGGCCCTTGGACATGACAAACCGGTCACGGTCTGCTTTGTTCGGGTTCTTCGGGTCGTACCGGAGGTGCCGGTGATAAATGACAGACAAGGCTTCGATGACCGACATCGATCCGCCAATGTGTCCTACCCCCAGGAATCCGATCTCATCGATGGTCAGTTTCCGGATTTCCTTGGCCAGGGCTTCCAGTTCCTTGCGTTCCGCAGGTTCCATGCTTGCTTCTTCTCCCTTGATAGTTCATATTAAAATCGTTATCGACTTATTGTCAAGAAAAAGATGGAGGAGCTTTCCACCATGGCCTTCGGAACCAAAATCGAGCAACGCAAAACCGCCAAGCGCAACCACATCGTCAACCTGTTTCGTCAGCACCGTCTCTTATCAAAGGCTGAGGCGCGGCAGCTGTCGGGTTACTCGATGGAAACCCTGATCGGCATTTTTAAAAGCCTGGAGGACGAGGGACTGTTAGCCCCTACTGTGCCTCAGACTCTGGATGTCTCCCCGCCCGCCAAGCTGAAGGGACGACCAGCTGAGCGCTACGCGCTGACGGCCGTCAAGAACCTGTACCTGGGAATCACCTTTACCAGTGCCCGGCTGCAATTCGTTCTGGTCAACCTCTATGTCGAGACCCTTGCCGCCCGTTCGGTCGAAGTGCCGGACTTTTCCCAGCAGCAGGAATTTGAGCGCTTCTTTTCACAAGAGCTGAAAGCCTTTTTTGACCAGAACTCCCACCACACACCAGCCCTCCAGAAGGTTGCGCTTTCTCTGCCCGGTCAGGTCGATGCCGAAGGAACCTTGAAACACTACGGCTTGATGCCCTACTTGAGGAATCTCAGGCTTTCCCCGTTTGTGGCGAAGCTTTTTCCCGATGCGCCCATTGTGGTGAGACACAACGTGGCCGGTTTTGCACGGCAGGTTCTGAACTCTCCTGAACTTCGCAACGAGCAGGGGCGAATTCTGTTTGTCACCGCCCGTTCGGGTGCCGCTCACGCCCTTCTGCAGGGTGGAAAAATCCTGATGGACAACGGTGAAATGGGTCACCTGCGTGTCCAACGTTCCGACCAGGTCTGTGAATGCGGCCGTACAGGCTGCCTCGACACCATATTCTCATTCCGTGCTCTGAGGCGGTTGGCCCCCGACCGATCCCTTCCACAGATTGCCCACAATTTGAGCGCCCGCCTTCCCGAAGACCGCCACCGAGCCCTTGGCCCGCTGGAACCCAGCTACCGGGCCTTCTCCGAGGTCCTTTTGGATCTCTGCGCTGCCACCTCTCCCGATCTGGTGGTGCTTTCGGGCGATCTGTTGGCGGTTCTTCCCGATCCTGTGGCCTGGGTAGAGACCTGGCTGAGGGAACAGTTCAACCCCGACCGGCCCCCGGCGTGGTTTCCCGATCGTTTTCTTTATGTGGCGTCGGGCAGTGACGCGGCAGCCACAGGCTTGTGCAACACCTTGATGGACGAGGATCTGCTGGCCGAATCTTTTTAAGCGAGGTACATTAGAACTATGAACACCCTTGAGACCCTGGTAACCAACAACCCACAAACACCCCTGCACTCGTGCATGGATGCCGCATTCCTCCCCTTCGGCCGTGTTCTGAAAGATCTGCCCACCGGGCCTATGATCGAATGGATGCAGTCCCAGGTTTCCGTTGCCGAAGGAACGGGGTACCAGCGCAGCGTCGGTGCCCTGGAAGATTTGCCCGGACCAGGGGGGCGGACTTGGAAACAGTGGGCTTCGAGCGTGTTCTACGGCGGCTTTCCAGCCGAAGTCGGCTGGTGCGCCGGTAAAAACCAGCGCCTGAATGCTTTTGAGTACCACAAGGCCAGCGAAATCAACATCGCCTGTACTGATCTCGTGCTCCTGGTGGGCCGCCTGCAAGACATGAAAGATTATTCCCACTTCGATTCCCGCTTGGTCCAAGGCTTTTTCGTTCCCTGTGGCACGGTGGTCGAACTTTATGCCACCACCCTGCACTTCGCACCCATCATGACCGCTCCCGAGGGCTTTCTTGATGTCGTCATTCTGCCCCTGGGAACCAACGCTCCCCTGGAAAAGGTCAATACCGCAGCCCCCGGAGAAGAAGGACTGCTGTGGATGACCAACAAGTGGCTGCTGGCGTGTGCCGATTCCAAACCGGCCCAAAGGGGCGCCCGGGTGGGAATCAGCAGCAACATTGAGATTCGGATTTAGCCGGTAGCGGAGTCTCCCAAAAACAGCCTTCTCACCGCCACAGCCGCGCCGCCGAGAAAAGGGGCGTCCTCGGGAATGGTGCAGTGACGCAACGTGGCTGCCGCCTGGGCATCCCCGGTCAAGCGTCCCATGCTGTCCGACAGGCGTTTGAGAATTTCCGGATGATTGAGAAAGCCGCCGTACACCACCAGCCAATGCGGGTCAAACAGCTGAACCGCGTTGATCAGGGCCGTGGCAAGGTGATCGAGAACCGGCACCAGGGCGTTAAGAACCTCTTCGTCACCGGCGTCGACGGCTGTTCTCAGGTCTTTTAGGGTAGCCGGCGGCGAGGGAAGGTTAAGGCAGGCGTCGATCATAGCCTGGGGTGATGCCACGGTTTCGAGACAGCCGGTGCGGCCGCAGCGGCAGACAAGCGCGTTGGCGGGCACCAGGGTGTGCCCCAGCTCTCCCGACCGATTGTGGGCCCCGGTGGAAAGCTGATGGTCGATGATCAGCGCGGCACCGATACCGGGGCCGTACTTGAGAAACAACTGACGGCCCCCCTCAAGGCCCCCAAAGTCCATTTCAGCCAGGGCTAAAGCCCTCACATTGTTCTCCAGGCAGACCGGCAGTTCCAGTTCCCGTTCCAAAATCGCCACAACGGGAACTTCCTGGTTCCAAAGCCCATAGGCATGCAGGCTGACGCCGCGGTTGCGGTCGATCGGTCCGACGATGCCGACCCCAAGCCCTAACAACCGGTTGTTTTTCACCCTCGGGTCCTGAACCAGTTCGGTCAAGGTTTTGGCCAGACGGATCAGCGCCTCTTCGGGAGCCTCTTGGAAATTCAAAGGCAGAGTCTGTCGGGCAACAACCGTACCGTTCAGGCGGCAGAGTGCCGCGGTCATGCCGTCGGACTCGATGGAAGCCGCCAGTACCACAAACTTGTCATAAGGGATGTCGAGGAGCACTTTTCGGCGGCCGGCACGGTTCTGGGAAACCTCTTCTCCCAGTTCAAGCAAAAACCCCGAAGCCAGCATACGACCGGTGAGAATGGTGACCGAAGCCGGGGTGAGGCCGACCAGGCGCGCCAGGTCCTTGCGCGACAGCGGACCGTGCCGCCTCAGAAGTTGTAGAAGGCTGTGACGGCGGGGCATTTCTAGGGGCCTAGTATTCGCAGACTTCCATGCCGAGAAAACCCGCCAAAACCCGCAGCTCTTCGGCCACATCTTCGTAAAGGATACAGAAGTGCGGTTCCCACCCTTCTTTCACACTTTTGGTCACCCATTGCTCGGCATTGCTGTCAGGATGAAACACCAGCGAGGTTCCCAGAAACTGCTGGGGCGCGTCGAGCACCGAGCCCTTCGAGATAAAAAACCGGAACGAACCGTCGGGCTTGCGACCAACGCGGAAGGCGACAGCGTGCTCGGTGGGCCGGCAGCCAAACTCCATGGTGGGGCCGATTTTGCGGTTGGGATGGACGCCCATTTCCGAGCCCGTTTCCTTTCGAGCCAGCGAACAGGCCGCAGTTCCGCAATGCCAGAAGGTCACGGTGTTCTTCTCCTCGTCCATTGAGACCGGATCCCCAAAGAAAACGGGCTGAGCCGACAGTTCAATGCCGATGTACATCGACAGGGCACCGTAGATGTCGGCTTCGCAAGCGGCCGCGACCAAGTTGTCGTTGAGCATGCCTAAAACCCCGCAGACAGGGGTGCCGTAGTCGACAAAGTAATCGGGCCAGCAGCGTGAAGCCAGGGCTTTGATGTTTTTCGAGGTCACGAAATCCTTGTAGGCTTTGTACAGGCGCACATAGGCTTCCACATTCTCGGCAGGAAGTTTCTCCAACCCCACGAGCTTCGCCCTGGACTCTTCCCATTCGGCGGCCAAATCGGCCGGCTGATAACTTTTGGCCTTGTTCATCAGTTCGCGGGCTTCAATGGATTCCAACGTAGCACCGAAAGCGCGGGCCATTTCAGAGTCGAGACCCCGGCCGAAACCAAAACCCTGGGGGGTATGGCCGATGGAGGCGATGTTGAGGCTGCGCAGAAGGCTTTTCACCCGGGCCGCACCGAGCACTGCTTTGATCTTGCTTCGAACCTTGGCTTCCTGAGGGCCGCCAAAGACGTACTCGAAGGGTGCCCTTCCCCATTGGTGCATCAGGTTGCCCGCCGAATACGCTCCCGTCAGGGAATTGAGACGCAGACGACCGCCATCAATCACCGGCTCACGAAGGGTCCAAAGCAGAACCGAGCCCTCAAAGGACTTCAGGACCTCATTGGCGTAAGCGGAATTGGCAAAGGTGTTGTTCTGCAAAATAACAAGGTCGGGCCGGCAGGTGCCGAGATAGGCGGTCAGATCGTCGAGCTTGAGCAAGGGTGCGGCCGGAACCACGCAGTCGGGAATCAGGCTTTGCAGCAACGCCACCGACTTGTGGAACTGGTCGTGCGCACTTTCCATATGAAAGGTCGGAACCCCGATGGGCACATACATCACCTGAAATGCTTTCATTTGATTAAATCCTTTAATCAAATAATCCACCCGTCGGCTTTCTCTGTCAAGACTTGTATTTTCCCTTGAAACAACGAGACTTTTACCAGCTTTGAAAGAAAAAGAGGAGCAACGTATGGACCTGACCGCCGCCGCCCTTCCTATCCGCCACCAGGGGACTTCGGACCTGGGAATACTCTTGATCCACGGGTTTACCTCGACTCCGGGAAGCGTTTCCGAATGGGCCGAGGGGTTGCATAAGGCCACCGGAGCTACCGTGGTCGCGCCTCTTCTGCCGGGGCATGGAACCCGCTGGGAAGATCTGAATACGGTAACCTGGCAAGATTGGGAGAAAACAGTGCTGGCAGCTTGGGATGAGCTGGCCGCAACCCACAAAAAGGTGGCTGTCGGGGGGCTATCTCTGGGAGGGGCTTTGGCACTCTTGGTGGCTTTACGGCGTCCCGCCACCGTGGCTCTGCTTCTCGTCAACCACTTGATGTGGCTGGGAAACCCGGCCTTACCACTGGCTCCCCTGATCAAAAGGCTGACACCCTCGATGGCGGCAGTCGCCGGTGATATCAAAAAACCCGATGTGGTGGAACCAGCCTACGATAGGGTTCCAACGGGCGGGGTGGACCAGTTCCGCCTGCTTCTGAAGCAAGTGAAGCCGTTGCTCCCGACAATCCAAGTCCCGACCTTGATGTTTAAAAGCCGGCAGGACCACGTGATTCCCGTGGCCAGCACCCTCAAAACCATGGCCAAGCTGGGCTCAACCCGCAAGGATCTGGTGTGGCTGGAACACAGTTATCACGTGGCTACGATGGACTACGATCTACCCCTGATTGTGGAGCAGTCGGCCCGGTTTCTGAAAGAAATTGTTACGCCGTGATATCGATCTTGTTGCCCTGGTAGGCCTGAAGCGACGACTTGGCGGGGGACGCTTCGGCTGCCTCGTTGTCGGGTCTGGCCTCGCGCCCTTCACCGGCTTCAACGGGGGCCTGCAGGGCCATCTTGAGAACACTGTTGGCGGCGGCTGACATATCGGACGAAATTTGCATGGTATCTCCTGTGATACAATCTAGTTTCGACTCATTCTAAGTTTTAAGCAACGATCCTGTGTGAGGATTTCATGAAGAGGCCGGAATGGTAAACCGCGCCTCGACGGTTCCTTCGGTGCCGTTTTGCAGGGTGAGAGATCCGCCGTGCAGCTCGGCAATGGTCCGGGCAATGGTAAGACCCAAACCGTGGCCGTGCCCGCTGCGGGCGGCTTCACCGCGGTGAAGCCGCTGAAAGCGATAGGGCTCTTCGCGTGGGTCCAGCCACCCGGGGTTGCAGATCAAAGCTTGAAAAGAACCCTCCTGAACCCGCAGCGAAACCTCCAGAGAACCTAAGCCGCGTGCGTGGTTGAGCGCGTTGGAAAGCAGATTGCCCAAGGCGCGGTAGAGCAAGTCGGAGTCGGCTTCGAATTCTCCACCCACCGCCGTCCACACCAGGTCGCGGTTTTCCTTAAAGGCCCGGGACGAAAACGAGTCCTTCAGGTGCTGGGAAAGCTCGGCAACCAGAAGTTTCTGTCGGCTCAAATGCATTTCCGGAGACTCCAGGCGGGAAAGTGACAGCAAATCGCCAGTGAGAAGCTCCAAGCGGGCAACCTCCCCCAAAAGCAGCTGGGCCCGGGCTTCATCCCAAGGGAAAACCGTATCAATCACACCTTCGAGCTGCACCCGAAGCCCGGCTAGGGGGGTTCTTAAGTCATGGGCAATATCTTGAGCCCAGCGGCGGCGCAACTCCTGTTCGCAGACGAGGGCTTCCTGGAGTTTGAGAGCCGAACCGGCAATATCCTCAAGCTCTCTGGTCCCCAGCGGGGGAAAGACGACATCCCGCCGTCCTGAAGCAATCCGTAATAGACCTTCTTGAACCAGCCCTGCACGCGCAGAGCTGCGCTGAAAAGCCCGCCAGGCAAACAGAGCCGCCGCCACGCCGGCGGCAGTCAGGCCGATCACCAGCGCTTCAAGCAAATTCTGAAGAAACTGCAGGTTTTCCTCGATCAGCTCAAACGAATGGTGTCCGGCATGAAAACTCCCCACCAAGACACCGCGATCGATGAGAGGGATGAGTTTTTCTTCACTTTGCAGACGCTGAAAAAGGGTCTGCGGGAAGACAGGGCGTTCATGGGGTGGGAGGTACAATTCCAGATCTTTCTCGGTATGGCCGTTAGGTACATTCTGTTCCTCGATGTCGTCTTGAAACCACTGTTTGCCCCGCCAAGACCAAAAGACCAAGGTGCCATCGGTACGGAAAACCATAACGTACACCGTTGGTTCCAACGTCCCCATCAAGGCCCGGCTGACAGCCTCGCCTTCGAGACGGCCGCCCTGACCGACCAAGTGATCCAGCTGTGTCCCAAGAATGGTCTTAATGGTCCGGGTCGATTCTACCTGCCATTGATCGCGTCCTAACCAGAACCCCAGGGCAAAAACGGCGAAGAAAACCAGAATGAACACGAGAAAGGCACCCAGGATGCTGCGCAATAAAAGGGAGAACAGGGTGGGCAAGGGTTGATTCACGGGGCTTGGTCCCAATCACCGGCAAAGCGGTAGCCCAATCCGCGGACGGTCTCAATCCAGGGGACAAGCCCCAATTTGGCACGCAGGTTTTTGATATGGGTGTCGACGGTTCGCTCACCGGTGTCAACGTAGTAGTCCAAAGCGCGGACCATCAGGGCTTTACGGCTTAGTGCCTTGCCTGGAGCCTCCAGAAAGGTTTCCAAAAAGGACCACTCCCCTGGTGTCAGGAAAACTTCTTGACCATTAAGAGTCAACCGTCGTGCGGCCCTATCAGCCAGCAAGACCTGTCCGGCCAGACGGTACTGCCGTTGCGGGACGGGCATTTCGGTTCGCCTGAGAATGGACCTGACCCGCAGGACCAACTCACGGGGAGAAAAAGGTTTGACAACGTAGTCGACGGCCCCGAGTTCCCATCCGGCAATCCTGTCCTCTTCATCGCCCCTGGCCGTCAGGAACAGGAAAGGCACCAGGAGGCGGCTGCGCAGGTCCCGAGCGAGGGAAAACCCGTCACGCCCCGGAAGCATCACATCCAGAATGAGCAGGTGGTAGTCAAGTTCTTCCTCGGCCAACCCGCTCCCATCCGCACGGGTGTCGACTTCGTGACCGTCTTGGCGCAGATAGGCAGCGACTCCATCGCGGATAGGAGCGTGATCTTCGACAACGAGAATACGAGCCAATCCCAGACCTCCTGCGGTACGCTACCTCAAGGTTTGTCGGGTTGGAAGGTCAACGCAAGAGAATTCATACAATACCTCAGACCAGTGGGGGCTGGACCGTCGTCAAAGACATGACCGAGGTGGCTGCCGGAAGAGGAGTCTTCCACCTCCACCCTCTCCATTCCCAGACTGGTGTCGAGCCGCAGAACGACGGCGCTTTGTTCGATCGGCCGGGTGAAGCTGGGCCATCCGGTTCCCGAGTCAAACTTGTCTTCAGACCGAAACAGCGGTTGCCCGGTGGCCGCCGAAAAGTAGGTTCCGGCCCGGTGCTCGTTCAACAGGTCTCCTGTATACGGACGCTCGGTGCCCTCTTGCCGAAGAACCGCGTAGGCCTCTTGGGAGAGCAGCTGCTTCCACTGAGCATCGCTCTTGGTAACCGGGTAAGCCACAGGGTCGTCGGGTCCCGTCACCGGAAGACCGTGCCAGGTCCGGGTAGAAGCGGTGGAAGAATTTTTGACCAGTTGAGGCCAGGTTTGTTCCAAATCACGGATTTTGGGCAGATCGAACCTCACGATGTACGGATAATCGGGGTTCCTGACCAAAAAGTCCTGATGATAGTCCTCGGCCGGCCAGAACGTCCCCAAGGGTGTCACCTCTGTAACGAGGGTTCCCGGCCAGGTTTTGGCCTGGGCGAGGGTTTTCAGGTACTCTTCAGCCAGCTTCTTTTGGCTGTCATCCCGGTAGTAGATGGCCGAACGGTATTGGGTTCCATGGTCCGGGCCCTGGTAGTTGAGCTGAGTCGGGTCATGAGCCACGGAAAAAAACACCTGGAGCAACTGCCCGTAGGTGACCACCTGGGGATCGAAGGTCACCAACACGGCTTCGGCGTGTCCGCTTTGCCCCGAGGAAACTTCCTCGTACGTGGGATTCTGAAGAGGACCTCCGCTGTAGCCGGACTCGGCGTTGAGGACCCCCTTCATCCGTTCAAACACAGCTTCGACACCCCAGAAACAGCCGCCGGCAAACACAGCGGTTTGAAGTCCTTCAACCGACTCACCCGCAGGAGGTGCCGGGGGATAGGTTTTTCCGGAAGGCGCGGCTTGGCAAGAAGAGAAAAGGACCAGGAGCAGGGCTCCCGATAAGGATAGGATTCGCTTCATAGCAAGCAATATACTGCGATAATTTAGAATAAGTATAATGTAAACCCTCTCTTGTCACGAATCGTCGCATGCAGTTCTGGCGGGACTGCTCAAAAGTTGGTATTCTTGCACTGTGGTTACCTTCTTCAGCCGCGCCGCGCTTCCGCACCCCGATGATCTCTGTTTGGTTCACACCCCCCTTCCCGCCCCCCCCACATTCCGGCCGAGTTCTGACGGATGGTGGGCGCCCCGTCATTCGTTGCCAGAGGCCAGCTCAGGGCTATTTCTGGGCGAAACCGACGGACGCCCGCTCTGGGCTGTTCAGGTAGCCACTTCGGGAGGGGAGCAATGGACTCCCTTACGACCCCTGATGGCCGAAGCCTCGCCCGACCAGGCGAAAGCAGCCGTGCGTGCGGCCGAACTGGCAGCCTGGCAGCGCGACCATCAATTTTGCGGGGCCTGTGGCACCCCTACCCGCCGGAGAGAAGATCAGGTAGCTTTTGAATGTCCCTCCTGCCAAGCCGAATTCTGGCCACGGGTCACGCCTGCCGTCATTATGGTGGTTTACAGGGGAGACGAGATTCTGCTGGCACGGCATACCCGGTCGAAAACCAGTGCGGTGTATTCGTGCCTGGCCGGGTTCGTTGAAGCCGGTGAAACCCTTGAAGAGGCCGTGGCCCGTGAAGTTGAGGAAGAGGTAGGAATCACGGTCGGACACCCTGTTTATGTTAAAAGCCAGGCTTGGCCTTTTCCTCATGCTCTGATGCTGGGCTTTCTAGTTCCCTGGGTGTCGGGTGAACCAGTTCCCGACGGCCTCGAGATTGTCGATGCCCGCTGGTTCCGACGTGACAACCTCCCTGAACTGCCCCTCCCTCTAAGCATTGCCCGCAATCTGATCCGTGAATTTTTCCATGACCCTTCCCTGTAAACCATCCAAGGAGAACACCATGACCGTAACCCAAAAACTGACCGCCCTGCGCACTGCCATGAAGGCTAAAGGCTGGAGCGCAGCCATCATCACAGGTACCGACCCCCACGACAGCGAATATCTTCCTCTGCGATGGGAAACCCGGCAGTGGATCAGCGGCTTTACCGGTTCGGCGGGAACGGTTGTGGTATTGGCGGACCGGGCCGGACTGTGGACCGATGGCCGGTATTTCACCCAGGCCGAGGCCGAACTGGCAGGATCGGGCATTGAATTGTTCCGCGATGGACTACCGGGAACCCCTTCGGTCACGGCCTGGCTGAGTTCGGTTCTTCCTGCGCAAGCAGTGGTAGGCGTCGATGCACGGACAGTCACCTGGGCCAAAATGGTGAAATGGCGCGAAGAGACCTCCGTTGCTGGGTTGATCATCGAGGCAGGGCCCGACCTGCTGGACCAAATCTGGACTGATCGACCAGACCTCCCCAAGGCAGGCATTTGGGACTACCAGGCCTCGGTCGACGGCCTGGTCAAACGCCAGGACAAGGTGGAAGCGGTGCGCAAAGCCCTCAAAGATCAGGGCGCCGAGGCCCACTTGGTGACAGCCCTGGACGACCTGGCCTGGCTGTTCAATCTACGCGGAAACGATATTGACTATACCCCGGTTTTCCTGGGCTGGGGCTGGATCGAACCACAGAAAGTCATCCTGTTCGCACAGGAAGACAGTCTGGAACCTTCCGTGCGCCAAGCGTTGCAGATGGCTCTGGTGGAACTTCGCCCTTACCGTGACTTGGAACAAGACCTGGCATCGTTGGCCGCCGGTAAAAACCTGCTGCTCAGCCCCGACCGGACCAACGCCTACTTGGTACAGACCCTGAAAAACGCCGGGGTGTCGGTGGTGGAAGGGGCTTCTCCCCTGGTACTGATGAAGGCCCGAAAAACCACCGCGGAACTCGGGTTGACCCGCGAAGCCCACCGCCGCGACGGTGCGGCCCTGGCAGAGTTTCTAACCTGGTTTGAAACCGCCGCCCCTATGGGTGGCCTTACCGAGACCAGCGCGGCTGCGGCCCTCGACGGATTCCGGGAAAAACGCGGCGGCTACCGAGGCCCGAGTTTCACCGCCATTCCCGGCTTTAAAGAAAATGGAGCCGTCATCCACTACCATGCCCATGGGCCGGGAGCCCCGCTGAAAGGCCGCGGTATCTTGTTGCTCGATACAGGGGCTCAATACACCCAAGGAACCACGGACGTCACCCGAACCTTGATTCTGGGGGAACCCCTGGCCGACGAGATTGAGGATTATACCCTGGTGCTCAAAGCCCATGTGCAAATTCAGCTGATGCCCTTTCCTGTAGGAACCAGGGGCTACATGATCGACGCCTTTGCCCGCCGGGTTCTGTGGAAGACAGGCCGGCAGTACAACCATGGCACCGGTCACGGTGTGGGTTTGTGTCTTTCAGTGCACGAAGGCCCGGCCCGAATCAACGCCGAGCCGGTTCCGTTTGCCTTGGAACCCGGCATGATCCTGTCCAACGAGCCGGGGCTTTACCGTCCAGGCTGCTACGGTGTGCGCATCGAGAACCTCATCATTGTTGTTGATGCCGGCAAGACAGAATTCGCCAGTTTTCTGGGTTGGGAGACCCTGACCCTCTGCCCCTATGAGCGTCGGCTGATCAATCCGGCCGCCCTGGAAGCCGACGAACGGGAGTGGATCGACAGTTACCACGCCCGGGTTCTAGCAGAAATCGGCCCCCTGGTAAGCCCGGCAGCCAGAGCGTGGCTGGAAGGAGCCTGCGCTCCGCTGTAGACTCCTGCGGCTGTTATGCGTATTTTAGCGCGATGGTTGCACCGCCCCAAGAGGTTCCCGAGCTGCTCAAACTCGACAATCAGCTTTGTTTTTCGATTTATGCGGCTTCCCGGGCTATTACACGGGCTTACCGCCCCATCCTGGAAAAATACGGCCTGACTTATCCGCAATACCTGGTCCTTCTGATTCTTTGGGAAACGGAAGACCTGACGGTCAACGAAATTGGCCGCCGTCTCTACCTGGATTCGGGAACCCTGACTCCCTTGTTGAAGCGAATGGAAAGCACTCAGTTTATTGAGCGCCACCGGTCGGCCAACGACGAACGCAAGGTCGAAATCCGGCTCGGTCCCAAAGGACAGGAACTGCGACGCAAGGCGATCACCATTCCTGAAACCCTTATCGAGACCAATCACCTCGATGCCGGTGAGGTGATGCGTACCAAGGTGATGGTCGACCAGATTCTGACGAAGCTGCTGGAATGTTCAGACCAGGATCAGCTCGACCCTTCCGGCCAGTGACGAACGGTACTTCTCGGTAAGGTTGTTGTCGGTGATGATATGTTGGACGTCTTCGAGCCGGCAGCATCTGGAAAGATGGATCTGACCAAACTTGGTCGAATCGGAAAGGATGAAAACATCCTTGGCCTTGGCCGCGATGTAGCATCCGATTTCGGCGCGCATCATATCTCGGCCGGTGAATCCGGTTTCGGGTGTGTAGCCATCCACGCCTAAAAAGGCCCGGTTGAAGTTGACCTGGTCAATGTTGGCTTTGGCCAGGTTGCCCACGAGGCTTTCACTTTCCCGCTGGAAGACTCCGCCAATTAAAATCACACTACCACCACGGGATTGGTCAACCTTCCGGGCAATAAAGGCATTGGAAGTGATCACCGTAACCCTCTTCGCCGCTGTGAGTTCCTTCACAAAGAGTGCGTTGGTAGAACCCGACTCGACGAAAATCGTGTCGCCCTCGTCCACAAAATCAACCGCCTTCCGGGCGATTTTCAACTTGTCTTCGTAGTTGATCGACATCCTATGAGCCAAATCATCGGTTTCACGGAGTTCGGCTCCCCCGTGAGTTCTGACCAGAAGTCCTTCCTGTTCCAAAACAGTCAGGTCCTGGCGGACGGTGGCAGGCGACACCCCCAGCTCTTCGGCCAGTTCGAGAACGGCCACCTTGTGCTGTTCAGAGAGAATTTTAAGAATTTGGTCCAAACGCTTGGTCATAATCGATGCGATTAGAGTACAAAACCTAGAAAGAGATCAACCCCCGGCTGGCCGCGTAGTACACGGCTCCCACCGCCTGGGCGAACTGAGCCACGGTGTGACGGGGGTCGGCCTTCAGTTCTTTCATCAGCGGTGACATGGCGATATCATCGGCGGCCTGAACGAGGTTGAGAGTGGGATCGATCGACCGGGCGCCTTCCTGCATCAACCGGAAACAGGTTTGGTTTTTCACCATCCTGCCAAACAGGATGCGGGGTCGGGCCGCCGGATTCAGGATCTGGTTGCACTCCAGCGTGGCGACGGCAAGAAATTCGCCGATTTCAGTAAAAAGCCGGTTGACCGTCGGTTGACCGTCGCGGTCGGGCAGTGCCATCAAGTATTCCAAAAACGGCTTGCGCAGGTCCTTGGGTTCTGTAGGAATTCTCATGCCGGGGCCGGCGGCAACGACAAAACCTTTCTCAAGAATTTCCACCATCAGGTCCTTTCTCTCGGTAGGAAAGGCCTTGAGTGCCAACCGGAAAGCGCCGCTCTGACTGGTGTATTTCTGAAGCGTTCCCGGCAGGTCGGTGTTGAAATTCTTGACACTGCGGGGATCATCACAGGCGAATGCCCGTTCGGGAAAAGAACCGAGATCGATGATGAAATTGTAGACTTCCAGCGGAATATCGGGAATCAGGCCTTCTTCGGTGACCCATCCGGTGCCCAGTTCAGTACCCAGAGTGTGCGCAAAAATCCCATCCTCGATGCTGTCTGGGTCGGCCAGACTCCCCTCGACGAGGGCCGTGAACGCCGCCATGGGACCGTCGTTGACCACCGCCACCACCCCGGCTTCCTTCACATACCGCTTCAGCCGAAGGTCCAGGTCGGTCAGAGTCCGGAATTCTGCCTCATAGTCGAGTGCCGCGTTGTCACGGATGCCCCGGGTCTTGTACACCTCGCCACCGACAATCTTGTCCTTCACCACCACATCGGGAAAGGACAGCCCTATTCCGTCGAGGCGGAACTCGGCTTTCCGCGCGCTCAACAAGGGCGAGGCCGCCGCCAAAGCCCGATTCAGCGCGGTATCGTCGGCATCCTTGGTAAAAGCGGGGGCCAAGGCCGCATCCAGAACAGGGTCGGGCAGTCCGTCGGCACCCAAAGCCACGGCTTTCCAGCACATCAGCTTGACCAACGCCTCGATGGGGTCGGTCAGCGAAGAAATTCGGGTGAACTTTGCAGGAAACCAGTCGTATTCCTTCAACGAGGCCAACTTTCCGTCGATGGAAAGCGCCAGCTTGATGTCGCTGCCCCCCACATCGATTCCCAACAGGGTCCGGCCTGCAACCCCCGCCA
>JAIFLN010000027.1 GCA_020049045.1 Spirochaetota bacterium
ACCTGTACCCCAGCCCGGCTGATCTGGCCAAACTGGAAGGAGAACTGGACCTGTCAGACTACGATCTGCACGAACTGGACGGCATCGAGCACTGCCGGGGACTGACCACACTCAACCTGTCCACAAACAACCTCGACAACCTCTACCCGCTCAAGGACCTGATCAAACTCGAAGCCCTCGACCTGGCCGAAAACGACCTGGAAGACGCCGACTGGCTGGGAGGCCTCGTGAACCTCAGGGAACTCGACCTGTCGGCCAACGATATCGACGATGTAGCCTTTCTAGACCGGCTTCCCCACCTGCGGTATGTGGACCTGACGGGGAACCCCGTGAAAAACAAAGCCCTGATTCAACGCCTCGAGGCCCGGGGCGTGATCGTGATTTTCTAGATGCCGCCCCATTGGAAATAAACTTGCATGCACGAATCTTTCATGATATTATCGAAAGATTCGTGCATAAAGGAATCTCTGGAGAAACCCGAAATGGACATCGCCCGCGAAAGCTACATCAATCGCATGGTACCCTTTCTCGGCAAACCGGTCATTAAGGTCCTCACGGGTATGCGTCGAGTCGGCAAGAGCAGTCTGGTGCGGCTGCTCATTCGTTACCTGATAGAATCCGGAGTTTCCGAAAAGGCCATCGTATTCCTTGATCTCGAATCGCTGGAGTGGGACTCGATCAGGACCTATTCCGACCTGTACTCCTCCATCAAGGGTTCCTTCCCCGGCTTTGAGGGACAACGTTACGTATTCATCGACGAGGTTCAGCAGGTGGCAGGATGGGAGAAAGCTGTCAACTCCTTGCTGGCGGAAAACTTTACCGACATCACCATTACCGGCTCGAACGCCCATCTGTTGGCCTCGGAATTAGCCACTTACCTGACAGGACGTTTTATTGAGTTTGCGATCTACCCTTTGAGCTTCGGAGAGTTCCTGACGTTTCGGGGAGCCTTGGCGGGAGACCATCGAAAAGAGTTTCAACTCTACCTTCGCTATGGAGGCTTGCCGGGAATCCACCATTTTGATCTGAATGATGAAACCGTCTTCGCCTACCTGAGCGGTATTTACAACACGCTGATTCTCAAGGACGTCGTGACTCGAAATCAGGTCCGCGACCCGGGCCAACTCGACCTTATTACGCGCTTCGCCTTTGATAACTGCGGCAACATCCTCACGGCAAAACGGATCTCTGACTACCTCAAGAACCAGCGAATTACAGCAGGTGTCGACAAGGTAATGAACTACCTGCGGTTTCTGGAGCAAGCGTTTCTGCTTCACAAGGTGATCCGGTACGACATCAAGGGCCTGAGAAACCTGGAACTCTATGAGAAGTACTATATGGGCGACATCGGCCTCCGCCACGGGCTGCTGGGCTATCGAGATCACGACATCAGCGGGTTGCTCGAAAATGTGGTTTACCTAGAACTTTTGAGCCGGGGTTACCGAGTTTCCATTGGCAAATGGGGTGATAGGGAGGTCGACTTCGTGGCCGAACGCGCCGACGAGCGCCTCTATGTCCAGGTGACTCTTCAACTGGCCACACCAGAAACCATCGAGCGGGAGTTCTCTGTTCTTGAGAAAATCGATGACAACCATCAAAAAATGGTCCTCAGCCTCGATGAGTTTCAGATGATCAACCGGGGTGGCATTCGCCATGTGTACCTTCTGGATTTCCTGTTGGCGAAAGGCTGAGGCAACCATGCCCTCCTCCCACGCCGACCTGTTGAAGGTCAAACCAGACGCGAAGCTGGCCGAGATCAAACAGGCCTACCGCAAGGCCGCCCTGGCCCACCACCCCGACCACAACCCCCACCCCGACGCGGCGCGCCACTTCCGCCGTATCACCGAAGCTTACCGGGTGCTGGAGGCCCGAGCGGTGCTGCGTGAACCCCCTCGTGCCAAGCGGCAGGTGCCACGGGCCGAACGGGTTGCGTTCATTCTGGCCGACATTGCATCGCTGAAAAAGCGTTGGCCTCCCGAACGCTGGGAGATCATAGTGGACGGTCTGCCGGCTTCGGTTTGGGTGGTCGGAATTCTGGATGTGCTGAGCGGTCAACCTTCCGAAGAAGCGGTCAACGCCGCCGAAAAACGCCTCAAAGCCCTGGTGAGGCCGAAAAGGGGTTGAGACACTCGACCCCGACATAGAACTGATGAGCGTTCAAATCTTCGGACAACAGGTGCCGACATCCGGCGTGTTCAGCGGCGGCGAGAATCTGAGAATCCCAAAAACTCAGCTGATACAGTTGATGGATTTCAAGAGCACGTCGGACCAGGGCTGGTTCCACCAGAACGACCCGAAAACTTTCCAGCAAATGCAGTTGATGCGTGACCACGGCCGGGGATTGCCTGAGCTTGCTCAGAGCCACCGAGGCGTACTCCTGAAAGACTTGACTGGAGAGGACCCCTGTGCGGTCGACCAGGTGACGGCTGATGAGGTCAAGCGCCACTTGCTGCTTGGCCTCATCGCGGGGGTCGTTGGCATAAATCACGATGTTGGTGTCGAGGAAGGTCAAAGCACTCACCGGTCGAACCGCCTGCCGGAATAGAAGTCCTCACGCCGGAACCGGTACCCCTCCTCAGATCCGCCGCCTTGCAAAGCATTTTTGCGAAACTGAGCAGCCACGATTGGGAGGTCGGACTCGTCAGCCAATGCCTTGAGTTGCTCCCGGATCAGCGCATTGAGCGAAGTTCCATTCGCCAGGGCCCATCGACGGGCCTTTTCAATCACTTCTTCTTCGGCGCTCAGGGTGATGTTCATCAGATTCCTCACAGCATTATTCACACATATTTATGTGCAAAATACAACAAAAGCAGCACCTTGTCCAGACCAACCCTTGACCGCACCTCCGGCAGGCCAGTATTATGAACCCTGGTTCATATGCCGAAAATCATCCCCGACCTCGCTCCCCGCATCCTCCTGACAGCCGCCAAGGCCTTTGAAACCAAGGGTTTCGAGGGCACCGATATGAAGTCCCTGGCGGCCGAGCTGGGAATCAGCGTCGGTACCCTGTACAACTATTACGCCTCCAAACCCGAGCTCTTCCTCGCCGTCAGTCTGCTCTGGAAGGAAGAATTGGGCATCAAGATGATCGCCCGGCTCGACAAGAAAGACTCGCCGCAGGCCAAACTGCGCGAAATCCTCCTCATGCTGTATGAAAATATGGAGGCGTTCACGGGTATCTGGAAGGAGTTTATGCGCTCAGGGGCCCGCTTCGAGCCGCAATCGGCGGTGGGACAACGGTTCAAGAAGGACAACGACCAGCTCAACAGCCGCATTCAAGACCTCTTCCGTGAGGTATGGAAAAACCATCCCAACGCCCAGCCATTGATTGATGACCCGGAAGACCGTTTGGCCCAGTTGATGGTCGGGTCCATCATGCAATTAGTGATGAACGGCAACGAAGACCGCGAGGCCAACCGGGCCTTTGTCCTCAACTGGATCGATTTCGTGGCTCCTATTCATTAGAATATTTACTGAATTTTAATTGACTACCCCCTCCTACGCCACGATCTTCAACGTAAGGGGACTATCATGGCAGTGATTACAATTTCGAGGGAACTGGGCAGCACAGGGGACTGGTTCGATGACAAGTGCTATCTGGCAGACAGGTTGATCGCCGGTACGGGTTACCACTATGCCGACAAACATTTTCTGAGCAAAGTATTCCGAGAATACGGGGTCACCCAGTTCGAACGGGAATTCACCCAGACTCTGGGTTTTTGGGGGCAGTTTGATGCCCAGAGAGGGGAAGAGCGGGCCATCATCGAGGATCTGCTCAACAAAGCCACCCACGCCTTGGCCAGCCACGGCAACGTGATTCTGGTGGGCCGGGGCAACTTTGCCATGCTCCAAGGCCTGACCGATGTGCTCAACGTCCGGATCCAGGCGTCGTTACCGACCCGAACCGCGGCTGTGATGAAGCGGTTCAAGCTCACCGACCAAGCCAGCGCCGACGAAATCGTGCGGAAGAACGATCTTCTGCGGGAATCCTTCATTGAGGCCTTCTACAGGGTTCGGGGGGATTGGACCGATGGCTTCGACTTGGTGATCAACACCACCAAGTTCGGCCCGAAGCTGGCAGTCGAAATGATTCTGGCCGGGGTCAAGCACATGAGCACACACCATCTCCAGGGGCCCGACTGCAAGAGCCTTCCCGTCGACAACATCATGCTCAATACGGTCAAATCACTCCTGGACTGCCAGACTCCTCACAGAAACGGTTTATAGTACAACCCCAGACTTTTGGCGACACCCTGATGGACGGTATCGCCACGGTAGAGGTTGAGGCCCTTGGCCAGTTCGGGGCTGCGGCGCACGGAACTTTCCAATCCTTCATCAGCAATGGTCAGACCGTATTTCAACGTGGCGCTGGTCAGCGCAACCGTACTGGTGAACGGCACGGAACCGGGCATATTGGTAACGCAATAGTGGACCACACCCTCCTCCACATAGGTTGGATCATCTTGGCTGGTGGGGTGGCTGGTTTCGGAACAGCCACCCTGGTCGATCGCCACATCCACAAACACCGACCCGGGGCGCATGGACTTCAAATGCTCCCGGCGCAGAATTTTGGGTGCGGACTCGCCTGGGATCAAGACGGCACCGATCAGAACGTCGGCTCCCTTGAGCACTTCTTCGAGGTTGGCTTCATTGCTGTAAAGCGTATTGATGCGGCTGCCGAAAACGTCATCAAAGTAGGCCAACCGGCTGGCATCGATATCGAGAACTGTGACCGAAGCACCAATGCCTGACGCGATTTTAGCCGCGTTCAAGCCCACAACGCCTCCGCCTAAAATTACCACGTGGCCTCGGGAAACTCCGGGGACTCCGCCTAGCAGCAATCCGCGTCCTCCAAAAGCCTTCTCAAGATACTTGGCACCTTCCTGCACGGCCAAGCGGCCGGCAATCTCACTCATGGGGGTCAGACAGGGAAGGCGGTGGTCGGCAGTTTCAATGGTTTCATAGGCAACGGCCTTGACTCCCCTCTCAAGAAGGGTTTCGGTCAGATCAAGGTCAGCAGCCAGGTGTAAATAGGTCATCAGAATTTGATCTTTGCGCAAAAGCTCCAAATCGCCGACAACGGGCTCTTTGACTTTGATGATCATTTCCGCTTCGCCGTACACCGAAGCGGCATTGGCGACAACAGAAGCACCGGCGGCTTTGTACTCGGCATCGGTGTACCCAGACCCCATGCCAGCCCCCTGTTGCACCAGAACCCGGTGTCCCCGGCTTGTGTAGACTTTGACGTTGGCAGGGGTGAGCCCCACCCGGTATTCGTGGGTTTTGATTTCTTTGACCGTTCCGACAATCATGGAGACCTTCCTTCTGGGGATGCAGTTGTTAACAGTCTAGCATGACGGTTGTTCTTGACAAGTGTTTTAGTCATATCTAAATTATTATTATGATTCTTTTTGATATGACTAAAAAAATCCTTTCCGAAGCCCAGGAGGACTACCTCAAGCAGATCTATTTTTTGACTGAGACCCTCCCCCTGGCGGGAACCCAGGCTCTGGCCGACAAGCTGGGGGTCGCGCCGGCCTCCGTGACGGTTATGATCCAGAAACTGGGAGACATGGGTCTCGTCGAATATGAGCAGTACAAAGGTGTGCGGTTGAGCGATTCGGGGTTGGCGGCGGCGCTGGAACTATTGCGGCATCACAGGCTTCTCGAAACCTTTTTGCACCAAGCCCTGGGGTACGGCTGGGACGAAGTGCACGAAGAAGCCGAAAAGTTGGAACACTACATCAGCGAGACCTTTGAAGCACGGATGGCAGCGTGGCTGGGGCATCCCAGCCGGGACCCTCACGGTGACCCGATTCCCGACAGCAATCTGAAATTCCCCCTCCATCCAGAAGAAACCAGACTGATAGACCACCTCGTCGGTTTTGAAGGCCGGATTGTCCGGGTGGGCACCCAGGACCGGGACGAGCTGAACCTCTTCCGGCAGCTTGGGCTGGTTCCCGGAGCGACGCTCAGTGTTTTGGAAGCCACCGACGACGCTTTGCGCGTTCAACTCAACAAGGAGCCGTACTTGCTGCCCCACTCCCTGGCACAGAAACTCTGGGTGGAGAAGGAAAGTCTATGAGCCAGCGCGAAAAGAGTTTTCAAGACAGGGCGGCAGTTTCGCTGGCCGACCCGCAGTTCCGCTGGAAGCAGCTGCTTCCCTTTATGGGACCGGCGTTCATTGCCAGCGTTGCGTACATGGACCCCGGCAATTTTGCCACCAACATCTCAGGCGGTGCCGACTACGGGTATGCGCTGCTGTGGGTCATTCTGGCCGCGAACCTGGCTGCCATGTTCATCCAGTACCTTTCGGCCAAGCTCGGAGTCGTTTCCGGGCGCAACCTGCCCGAGGTCATCCGTGACCGCTTTTCCAAACCGGCCACCTACGCGTTCTGGATTCAAGGCGAACTGGTGGCCATGGCCACCGACCTGGCGGAATTTCTCGGTGCGGCGCTGGCGCTGCATTTGCTGACCGGTATGCCGCTTCTCTGGGGAGCCGTAGTGGCAGGGTTGGTTTCGTTTGCCCTTTTGGGGCTCCAGAAGTGGGGGTTCCGCCCGCTCGAAGCCGTCATCACAGCCTTTGTCGGGGTGATTGCCGTCTGTTACCTCATCCAGTTTTTTTTGGCCAAGCCCGACCCCTCGCTTTGGCAGGGGTTCCTACCAGGTTTCAAGGACAACGGCATGGTCTACATCGCCGTGGGCATTCTCGGTGCCACTGTCATGCCCCATGTGATTTACCTGCACTCCGCCCTGACCCAGCATCGCATACCGACAGGCAGCCCGCAGGCCAAGCGGAAAATGCTGTTGTTCACCAAAATCGAGGTGCTGTTGGCGTTGGGGGTGGCCGGCCTGATCAATATGGCCATGCTGGCCGCCGCCGCCGGGGCGTTCTTCGGCAAGGGTATCGAAAACGCCGGCGACCTGACGGTGGCCTATCAAACCCTGGCCCCGTTGTTGGGGCCCCTGGCCGCCAGCGCTTTCGCCGTAGCTCTGCTGGCCTCGGGACTCTCGTCGTCAACCGTGGGAACCCTCTCGGGTCAGGTCATCATGCAGGGCTTTGTCAACTTCCGCATTCCCCTGATGCTTCGCCGCGCGGTGACCATGATTCCGGCTTTCGCAGTCATCCTGCTGGGGGCCGACCCCACGCAGGCGCTGGTGCTGAGCCAAGTTGTTTTGTCCTTCGGCATTCCGTTCGCGCTGGTTCCCCTGCTGCTGTTTACCGCCAACCCGGCCGTTATGGGGGAACACGCCAACGGGCCCTGGGTGAGGGCAGCGGGGTGGCTTGTCGCAGCCGTGATCATCGGCCTCAACTTTTATCTTTTGGGCCAGACGCTGCTGTGAACCGATACGTATTGCGTCCTGTCTCTTTGGCAGCGTACAAGGCTTCGTCCGACTTTTTAAGCAGGGTTTTCAGGTCTTGCCCGTCGTCAGGATAGAGGGCAATTCCCATGCTGGCGTTCATGATGAGTTCCCAGCCGTCCTTTTCAAAAGGAAGGTGAAACTGCTCCAGAACCTTGGTGGCAATGCGAGCCGCATCGTCGGGCTCTTCGACTTCCCACAGCAACAAAACAAACTCATCACCACCGAAGCGCGATACCGTGTCAATGCCGCGTAGACAGGCGGTCAGGCGCAAAGAGGCTTCGATCAGGACAATATCACCAACGTCATGACCCCAGGTGTCGTTGACTTCCTTGAAATGGTCCAGGTCGAGGGAAATCACCGCAAGTTTCTTTCCAGACCGGGCCGCGTTGGCCACAGCGACACCAAACCGGTCCGAGAACAACCTCCGGTTGGGCAACCCGGTCAAGGCGTCATGGGTGGCAGCCTGTTCCAGCTGTTCCCGAAGGCGGCTCTGTTCGGTGATATCGGCGATGCTCGAGATCACACAATGTTCCTGCCCGATTTGAATCAGCTCAGCCGAAATCAATCCCACCATTTCTTCACCCGATTTGCGACGGAACACTTGCTCGACGTTGCGCACCCGTCCAACCTTGGTAAGCGTCCGCACAAACGCGCTTCTCGTGTCCTCCGAAGTCCAAATCTGCAGCTCGGGGGTGGTTTTGTGCATCACCTCAGACCGCCGAAACCCGGTCATCTCCTCGAAGCCGGTATTCACCTCAAAGATTTTGCCGTCAGCCACACGGGTCAACAGAACGGCGTACGGCGCGGAATAAAAGGCCTTGGAGAATTTTTCCTCCTGCGCCTGAACCTCGCTCAGCAACCGTCGGCTGACCAGCAGCACCAGGGACATCACCAAAAGGAAGGAGAGCATGACGTAGACCTGCAAGGCCACCCCTTCCAAAACCCCGGCCTGAAAATAGTCAGAGGTCCGCGAAGGGAAAATCACCAGCTGCAAAATCCGCAGAATATTGACAACCACAAAACTGATCAGAAGGACGGCGGTCATACGGGTCGCAGCGCGAAGCTCCACGGGGGCTTGATACAAAAGCAACCAGGCAGCCTGCGCCATAAAGAGACTCATGGTTGCCGAAAGCACAATATCACGGCTGTTCAAGTCGGGTTGAACAAGCCCGAGGTACAGAAAACCAAGGAAAAAAAGGACGAGAACCGCATAATTAGGCCCCAGAGAAACCGACTTGCCGACGAACTTTCCAAGACCAAGCAAAAGGAAAAACGTCCCCAGCTGAACAGCCACATTGGCGAGAACAATCGAGGCAAAGTCTGGAATCACACCCCGCAGCAGAATCAGTCCGATACCCAGCACCTGCAGCACCATATCGGCCAGCCACCAGGAGAGCCCTGCATAGCGCCGGCCGAACTGTGTCCAGATAATCCACACCGCCACCAAATTGACGAAGTTTCCGATGAGGTTCAAAAGGATGAGGGTATGCAGATCAAGACTCACCTTTTACCCCCTCCAGCCGGACGACAAACTCGGTTCCAGCCACTTCTGAACTGGCGACGCTGACGGTGCCCCCGTGCATTTCCACCAGGGCTTTGACAATCGACAACCCGAGGCCATAGCCCTTTTCCCGCATGGTCGACTGACTCCTCCAAAACCGCTCAAAGACCTGTGAAAGCTCCTCGGCAGGAATAACAGCCCCATAATCGTGAAACCGGATCACGACGCTCCCCTCCTCCTCTGCAATCGTCACAGTGACGACGGTTTTCGAGCGGGCATACTTGATGGCGTTGTCAAGCAGGTTCAATAGTGCTTGTTCCAGTTTGAACCGGTCTCCCCTCACCTGCAAGCCCTCTTGGCAATTCAATTGCAGGACAACCTCGCGGCTGTCGGCCAACTTTTCCACCTGGATCAGCAGCGAGGCAAGCAAGGGTTTCAGTGGAAGGGTTTCCAATTCCAGGCGGAATTCCTGGGCGTCGAACCGCGCCAGCTTCAACAAATTCTCGACAATGGACGACATCCGGTCGACTTCCTCAAGAGACGAGGCCAGAATCTGTTGATATTCCGCCACGGTCCGCCGCTTTTTCAGCGATACTTCCAGTTCACCGCGCATCACCGCCAGCGGCGTCTTCATCTGGTGCGAAAGGTCTTCAAAAACCCGTCTTTGCTGGTCAAAAGTCGCTTCGATTCGTCCCATCATGGCGTTGAAGGTCTCGGCAAGGTCGCGCGTTTCGGTTTCGGGAAACTCATCGATATCGAAGGGCTGGCGGTGTCCCCCTCCTTCGGTACGTCGCAAACCCTCCATAAAGGTGCCGAACGACAGCAGAGACCGGCGGATCAACACCCACTCGAGCAACGCTCCGGTGATCAGAAACAGGGGCAGCAACAGCAGAATCACCACCTGAAGGCGGTACAGCGGTTCTTCAATTTTGCGGTTTTCCAGGGCAGTCTGAATGATGTAGTCGTTGCGGCGGGTTTGAACGTAGGTCAGAAGACTTTCGGCGCGCACATCGAAGCCAATGAAGTTTTTGAGGGCGACGTTTTGCACCAGCGCCTTCTTTTCCTTGAGTTCTTTGAGGAACTCCTTGTCGATTTTGACCTCGTCCAGATCCTTGCGGTTGGTGCCGACGGGGGTACCATCGGTTTTGTAAATGCGGACAATCAGCCCGGCCAGCAAGGGTGAGTTTGAACGCGCGTTGGAATTGATCCAGTCGCGGGCCACCTGGGCAAAGTTCTGCTCGTTGGCCTTGGTGCGGGCATAAATCACCCAGTAGACGTTGATCGAGTCTTCCAGCCCCTCGACCTTGGACCGCAGCAGAGCGTCGGTGTCATCGTAGAGAACTTCTTGAAACCGTTGGAGGACGAGGGCCGAAAACAGGGTCAAAAGGAGAAACAGGAAAACGGTCAGCTGAAAGGTCAGCGTAAACCGGATGCTCCTATTCTTCGCCAAGGGTGTACCCTGCCCCCCGGACCGTTTGGATGAGTTTCACAGGAAAATCGTGGTCGATCTTCTTGCGAAGACGGTTGATGTGCACATCAATCACATTGGTGGTGGTGTCGAAGTGGATGTCCCAAACCTTCTCGCTGATATCCATGCGCGAAAGCACCACCCCTCGATTTTCCATAAGGTACTGAAGCAGCGCAAACTCCTTGGTCGAAAGGTCGATGGCCAGACCACCGCGCTCCACCTTGCGGGTTTTGCTGTCGAGAACCAGGTCGGCAATGCGCAGCCGCATGTCGGCCTGCTGTTGGGCTTTTCGGAGCAAGGATCTGACCCGGGCCAAAAACTCCTCGAAGGCAAAGGGCTTGGTCAGATAATCGTCGGCCCCGAGGTCCAGACCCAGCACCTTGTCGTGCACCGAATCCCGGGCGGTCAGAAAAATGATGGGGGTCAGCCGCCCTTTGGAACGCAACACCTGGCAGACATCCATACCATCCCGCTCGGGAAGGCCGATGTCGAGCACAATCAGGTCGTACGACCCGGTCAGAGCCTTTTCAAGCCCCAGGTTGCCATCATGGGCCAAATCCACCAAATAAGATTCTTCCATCAAACCACGTTTGAGAAAGTTGGCAATTTTGACTTCATCTTCGACCACGAGAATCCGTTGGTTCATAAGTCTATCTTGGATCTCACCCGGGGGTCTTGGCAAGGGGCCCGGCTTCGCGGACCCCTGCCAGACGGAAGCGGAACTCGCTCCCCTGCCCAAGCACACTTTGAACCTCGAGACCGCCACCGTGGCGCAAAGCGAATTCCTGGCAGATCAGCAGACCCAAGCCGGTTCCCTTTTCACCCAGAGTTCCCTGGCCTTTAATGTGTTCGCCCAGATGAAAAAGCTTCGCTACTCTGGCAGCATCCATTCCCAGCCCCCGGTCGCGGACAGAAACCTCCACGAAATCCCCGTTCAACGTGGTGGACAGCTCCACCAATCCACCAGGGTGACTGAACTTGATGGCATTGGAAAGCAGGTTGCGCACAATGGTATGAACCATATTGGAATCGCACAACGCCCAATAGCCCTTTGGTTCATACGCCATTCGAATCTGCTTGGCAGAGGCCCTGGCTTCCATCAGGGCAAGAGCCTCACTCATCAAAGCGTCCAGGTTGTTGGGTTCGGGCTGGTAGACAATCTCTCCCCGCTGGGCTTGCGCCCAGTGAAGAAGACTCTCCAGCAAGTGAAAGACTTGTCGGGAACTCAGCGCCAGCTCTCTATGGATTTCCATGATTTCTTCGGGTTCCATACTGGTGTCGGGTTCGTTCAGAGCTTCAAGAAGGCGCGCAATGGCATCCACGGGCCCCAGCAGGTCATGAGCAACAATGGCAAAGAATTTATCCTTGGTGACGTTCACCTCAGCCAACAGCCGGTTCTTCTGGGCTAATTCTTGAGTTCTTTCTTCCACCGTTGTTTCGAGTCCGGTGATGGATTCCTTGAGCTGTCTGGCCATGGTGTCAAACGATCGCGCCAGCAGGTCCAGCTCCCGGTAGGCACCTGTGGGAACACGGTAGTTCCAATCTCCCTTGGCAATCCGCTCTGTGGCCGACACAACCAGGTCGAGAGAGTGCAGGGTTCCCCGCAAAACGGCAAAGCCCAGCAAAATGGAGAGGAAAAGAGTCAGCAGAGACAAAAGAATGGTGAGGCGGAAGTTGTCGTCCAGTTCCTTGGTGAAGGCCGCCTGGGGCAAACTGACCAGAACCAGCCAGTCGAGGTTTGCCTGGCGGAACGTGAGAACTTCCAGCTGCATGACACCAGAGGGGGTCGCAAAGCGGTAGCCGCTGTCCTCCAGCGTGGCCAGGGTTTTTTGGGCGAGAAGCTGAGAGTACAACCCGGGGAGAAACGGGTGTTTCAAGTCGGCGATACCATAGCGGGTAAACGAGGTGCCCTCGCCCCCATGGTTGGGCAGACCCAGGGAATTTCCTACCAACAACCCGGTTGCACGTTCCACAATGGTGATGGTGCTGCCGCTGATCGGACTCATCGACCCCAGGTACCCGTTGATCCGGTCCAAGCGGAAATCAACGCCCAGCACGCCCAAGAGCCCCCCTTGGCCGTCAAAAATGCCCTGGACGGCTGTGATAGCCAGGTCTTTGTAGACAAAGTGGCGGTAGATGGCACTGTAGAGTGGATCGGGTGAGGCGGCACCAGCCTGATACCAAGGGCGGGTGCGACAGTCAAAGTTCTTGATCACCGTCACCGCTTCGAGGGGATTGCCCGCCGCATCGATGGAAAAGTACACCGAACTTCCCCCGGTGCTTTTGTCGTTATGAATGGCTTCGATACCGTTGGCTTCGTTGCGCCTGGCACCGTAGAAGCTGGCGTCCGGCCTGCCATAGAACGAATAGGAAACCTGGGGAAAAGCCGTCATCTGCCCCGAAAAAAAACGGTCCCTGCTGGCAGCCTTGTCGATATCCAGCAGACCGCTGGCAAGGGCATTGCGGTTGACCTGATTGAGCACCATCGGTTGCACCATCAGCGCCGTCAGGTTGTCACCAACTTCGCGGGCCAGTTCGCTGCTGAGCTGATCGACCACAGTCTCGGCGGCTCTTTGGCCGCTTTGCAGTGTCAGTACCGCAATGAGTGCCGCGCCGCCACCCAACGTAAGAATCAGCGGCCCCGCCAGAGCCAACCAAAGCGGAACGCGAAATGTTGCTTGTCCCATAGATCTGTTATAGTTCAAAGCATGGACATCGACAAATATTATGAGGGATTGCTCTTCAAGCAGGAGGGCCAAAACGCCGAAGCCCTGGCAGCGTTTGAAGAGGCAGCCGGTGAGGACCCTGCCAGTGCCCAGGTTTGGAATGAAATCGGCCTGCTGTTTGACGACGACGGCCGGACTTCGGCAGCGGCACGGGCGTACGAAAAAGCAGTGAACTTGGACCCCGGTTTTGCCAAAGCCTGGAACAACTGGGGCGTCACCTTCTTTGTTCGGGGTGAGTACACCCAGGCCAAGACGAAATTCGCCGAAGCGCTGCGGCTCGACCCCAAACTCAAGAGTGCCCGGCTCAACTTGGCCGATACCGAGGCTCAACTGGGGGGCTGAAGGCTACTTCCGGGAAGAAAAATCGTAGGTGTAACGCCCCTGGGCCACCAGTCCGGTTCCGTTGGCAAAGGTAGACTTCTGAAAAGCGTAGAACACGGCCTCATCCACGGGATTGCTGCCGGAGCCCTGTTCCACCTTGGCTTCGAGCAGCGGTGGATTCTCTCCCGGCATTCGGGGGGTACCGAGCTTGAAGGTGATCACTACGGGTGTCAGGTTGCGGCCCCGTTTGTACTCGGCGTTGGCGACATCGTAGCCGGCTTCTTCCAGAATTTCCCACAGGGCGGGACGAACGGCCAGGCCAGGGTCAGACCCAAGGGACAGTCCTTCCGAGGTTTTGTTGTAAAACTGCAATAGCAAGTCCCGCCGCTCGTCAATGGAATACAAATCGGTGGCCTTGATCCTACCCAGAATCGCAGCCTCGATCCGTGTGGGCAGCGGCATAAACAGATAAACCGGCCAGTAGGAATTCTGGCTGATCTTTTCACCCTGGGGTTTGAGGATCAGTTCGGACGAGTTGCCCTTTTCACTGCCCCGTATGACCTTTTCGGTGACAACGGGCTTGGGGAGCGGTTTTGTTTCAGATTTCGTTTCAGGCTTGGCCTCTGTGGGAGGCTGGGACTTCACGGGTAGGGCATCGGGTTCGGGGGCGGACTCACGGGTCTCCTCAACGGCCATCATGGCCGGATCCTGACGGGCACTCATCAAAGCCTGCATGGCCTGATCGGGAAGAGCTGACACCGATAAAGGCAAATCTTCCCCGTCAGGGTTTCCCAGTTTGACGGTAAGGGACTCACCCTGCTCGCCCACATTGATCAGGGGAGCAAAGCCACCCCAGGCGGTCAGTGCCAGAACGATCACAGCCAAGGAGACACTGCCCGACCAGGCAAGCCTGCGGCGCCGGGTCTGCCGTTTGTTCCGCCAGCCTTGCCAGGCCAGGGTCGCTTCGCTCAACTTCATAGCCTGACCTGTCCTACTTCGCCGGCCCGGCGAGTTTGGTCATCAGGTTCACACCCGTCACCTTGTTCTGACGTAGAACGTCGAGCACCGACACCACCGACTGATAGGGGGCATCGCGACCGCCCTCGACCACCACGCGGAGGGTCTTGAGGTCTTTTCCCTTCAGACGGTCCTTGAGAAGCGTGTCGAGGCTTGCCAGGGTGGCTCGGTCGCGGCCCAGCCAGATCTCATCCTCACCGGCAATTGTAATTCGCATTTCGGTGATGGTGACATTTGCCGCAGTGGTGCTTTTGGGCAGGTCGAGCGCCAACCCAGGTCCGACACGGAAAACCGTTGCCACCAAGAAAAAAATGACCATCATCAACACAACGTCGATGAGCGGGATCAAATTGGGGGTTCCTTGAGAAACCAACCGGCGGGGAAGTCTCATGACGGACTCTTCACAAGGCGGACCAGATCGTTGGCCTGCCCCTCCAGTCGGCCGATGACGTTGTTGGCTTTTCCGGAAAGCCAGGCGTACACCACCATGGAAGGCACCGCAATCACAATGCCGGCGGCGGTGGTCAGAAGGGCCTCGCTGATCCCCTTGGCCAAGACCGAAGGATCAGAAACGGCACCAAATTCACCCAGCACGTTGAAACTGTTGATAATGCCGGTAACCGTTCCAAGCAACCCGATCATGGGCGAAATATTGGCAATGACATTGATGGTGGAGATCGAGCGTTCAATTTGCGGCAGCTCCCGCACAGCGGCATCACGCACCGCTTCCCTCAGGTCAGTTTCACCCATAGCCCGGTTTTCAAGGGCAGCCCGGATCAAGCCGCCGATGGGGGCTTCCACCGTGTCGCAGATGGCCAGGGCTTCGTCGTAGTGGCCCTTTTCGGTGGCCCCTTTCACCCGTGCCAGAAGCTTGTCCTCATCGGAGCTGATCTTGCGGAAGTACAAAAGACGCTCTACCAGAATGGCAATCACAGGAACCGCAAGAAAGAGAATGACCCAGAGTACGGGTCCGCCCTTGATGAGAAGATCAAACATGGAAGCCTCCGTTCTCAAGGGTACTGCGGGCGTGAGGGGAAATCAAGCTGAGAACCTTGGGGCGATTGTCGTAAGCCTGATTGGCGAGTAAACTGCACGCATGACTTTCAGCTATGACAAACTGCAGGAAAGCTATTTGGGCTATGCGGCTGTCTATGTCTGCATCAGCTTGGGCTTTCTCATTTTACGGGGTATGGACAAAAAGGAAATCGGCCCAGGGTATTGGGCCGTCAGCTTTCTTTTCAACGCCCTGGGTTTCACCCTTTGGTCGGGGGCTATTCCCCTCACTCCGACAGCGTACTACCTGCTGGGCGAAGTCTGCCACATCATCGGATTCGTGGTGCTGGTGGCGGGAGCTTATCGGTTTTTTGGAAAACCTTACCGGAAATGGAACGCCGTTTTTCTTCTGGCGCTGGTTGGGGTCTGGTGCCTTGCCATCGCGCTGTTCCGCGACTACAACCTTGTCTCTGGATTTCTGGTCAAGGCGGTTCGGGCCGTCATATTCCTTTCGGCAGCCTACCTCTTGCTCCGCGAAAGAGCCCGCGAAAAACTCGCCGGCATCACCATGGCTGGTTACAGTCTGGCGGTGTGGGGCACCTACATCATGGTTTTCGCGTTTATCACGCTCAATCCCTATATCTATGTTGGTTTTTTGGTAGGATTCCATGTGCTGGCGGCCTTCGGAATGGTTGCCATGGTGCTCGACAAAATCCGGCTCCGCGCTGAAATCAGCGAGGAGCGCGTTGCCCATCTGGAAGGAATCCTGCCGATTTGTTCCTATTGCAAAAAAATCCGCGACGAAAGCAACCAGTGGCAGCGGGTGGAAGAATACATCGAGGACCGCTCAAAAGCACAGTTCTCCCACGGCATCTGCCCTGATTGCTTCGAAAAACACAAACCCGATCAGTGATGGTGGCCGTGTTCTCCGTGCACATGCCCATGCTCCAGCTCTTCTTTGCTGGCGTCACGGACACTGACAACCTCGACATCAAAGGCTAGGGTCTGGCCGGCCAAAGGATGGTTGCCGTCGATGGTCACCATGGTGTCGGAAATCTTGACCACCCGCACGTGGAAAATATTGCCGTCTTCGTCGTCGTATTGGAACTCTTTACCGACTTCCAGCTCTTCGCCGTCGTCGAATTCCGCGCGCTCAACCTCTTCGATCAGTTCCTCGTCGCGCTCGCCATAAGCATCTTCGGCCTTGACGACCACCGAAAGCTTGTCACCGGCTTTTTTGCCTTCCAGCTTGCTTTCGAGTCCGGGGATCAGGTTGCCGATGCCGTGGATGTATTCGAGGGGGTCGTTGCCGACGGAGCTCTCGATGAGGGCCCCCTTGTCATCCTTGAGGGTGTAATGAAGGGTGGCGACTTTATTGGAGGCGATCTTCATGGGAAGCTCCTTAGAAAATGAATCCGCACAATATACAGGAAAAAAGGAGTATCATGACAGTCTAGGGAGGGCTGCCATGACCAGAATTTCTGTCAAGACGCTCATTTATTTTGTGGTTCTGGCCGTGAGCGTACCGCTGGCGCTGGCGTTTGCCGAGCTGATTACTGGTTTCACCACGTTGGAACCCTTTTTGGCGGCCTGGTCCTGGACTAGCATTGTCTGGGTCTTCGGTTCCAACGCCTTGGCCTGGTGGGGTCTCGACAGAATGGTAAAAGCGCTTGAGGCCTCCCCGGAAGGGCATCGGGTGATGCTTCCCCTGATCTTTTGGATGCTCTGGGGTCTGATTGGTTCGGTTGTGCTTTCCCTGTTGTTGCATTCCAATTCTTCCTATGCAGCCGACCTTGGCGGCCAGGTTGTCGCCGCCATCTTCTCGGGGGCGGTCGGCTTGTTCATGGCCATTCTCGGGGTTCTCCACACGGTCAGTGATTTCGAGGTTCTGGTTCCCTTTGATAACGGCAAGGGAGGTTACCGCTTGGCGGGACACCTGGGGGTCAAGCTTTTTCTGAGCGTGACACTGACGGTGTTCGGTTTTTTGCTGGGGACGGCGGGAGTAGCCTTGATGTCCATCCACGGGGGGCTGAGTATTGTAGATGCCGTCTTGCGGCTTTTGATTGTAGGGGTACCCTTTTTGCTCCTCACGGTGCTGGAAGTCAGCTTGTTGTCACGCATGATGACCAAGCCGCTGGTGGGTGCTTCCTCCTCGCTGGAAGCCCTGAGCCGCGATGACCTGCGGGCCGTCCTTCCTGAAACCAGCCGTGATGAGCTGGGCCTGGTTTTCCACAGCCTCAACCATTTTCTGAGCCGGTTGCGGACCACGGTGGCCGAAGCCAGAACGCAGGCCCGCAGAAACGGCGAGCGCAGTGTTCTGCTGGACACCTTGGTGGACCGCGAAAACCAGCTCCTTGCTGAAGTAACCTCGCAGGTCGCCCTTCTCGAGACCCGTCTGGAAAAGCTCGACACCGAGGCGTCGGGAGCCGTAGACGGTGCCGCGAGCATGGGTCAGACCGTCACTCGGCTGCGCAAGAATCTCGAAGCTCAAACCGGGGCCGTGCAGGAAACCTCGGCGGCGGCCGAGCAGCTGCTGGCCGGAGCCCGCAGCATTGCCGAAGTAGCGCAGGCCAGGCGCAAAGCCGCCGATACCCTGGGGACTGTTTCAGAGAGAAACCGGTCGGACCTTCAAGGTGCCCTTGAGGCGATGAAAACCGTAACGGGTCAAATTGAACGGCTGAGCGAACTGAACAGGGTCATTTCCAAGGTGGCCGCGCAAACCAACCTGCTGGCCATGAATGCGGCCATCGAAGCGGCGCATGCCGGCGATGCAGGCCGGGGGTTCAGCGTCGTGGCCCAGGAGATCCGCACTCTGGCCGAATCGTCGGCTCTCAACGCCAAAAACTCCTCGACCTTCCTCAAGGGAATGGTCGAAAGCATCGGCAAGAGCAGTGAAAGCCTGGGCCTGGTCGACCGCTCATTTCTCGAAAGCCGCGCTGTGACCGAAGGGGTCATCGAGGGCTTTGAGGAGATTGGAACCGCTTCGGCTGAAATTGAAGAAGCCAGCCGGCTGATTGTGGGGAAGATGCTCCAGCTCAAGGACTTCAATGCGACGGTCAACGAGGGGGCCGGGGTTCTCGACAAGGGGCTTTCCACCGTCGATGCCAGTGCCCAGCTATCCCGAGAGGGGGTCGAATCCTCCCGTGGGGAGACCAAGGCCCTCAGAGAGATCACCGGACGCCTGGTTTCGCTGGCGACAGAGATTGGGGGAGGGAGTGAGGACTTGAAGGCCGACTCGGCGGCCATGGCCGCCCGGTTCGAAGGGTTTACTTGCTAGTCAGGCTGAAAACCCCGTCCCAGTCCTTGGCCGGGGGTTCGGCCAGGTAGGCTTCGGCGCGCTGCAGAAAGGTCTGTGCCGGTCCGTCTTTCGGGTCCAAAGCCAGTACCTCCAGAAACAGCCCGCGAGCCTTGTCAAATTCCTGGGTTTCGTAGGCGTCGATGCCGAGTTCGAACTTGACGATTTTTTCCAGCGTGGCCTGATCGGCATCGGTGCGGAAGGCCACCACGTCGAACAGGCGCACGGGAGTGGATATTCCCACCACCCGAACCCGGTCGAGCTTGCGCACCACCACCGAGTCATCCAGGCGGTCACGGGTCGACTGGCTGGTCAAAATCCAGGTGCCGTACTGCTTGTTGACGCCTTCGAGGCGGGCCGCCAGGTTCACCGCATTGCCCATCATAGTGTAGTCCATGCGGCGGGCCGTTCCCATATTGCCAACCGTCATTTCACCGGTGTTGATGCCGATGCGGGTCAGCAGCGGAACGTGGGAAAGCCCCTCCGCCAAAAAGCGTTCGTTCATGCCCGCCTCAACCTTTTTCATTTGAAGCGCGGCTTTCACCGCCTTCTGAGCGTGGTCGTCAAAAGCCAGCGGCGCACCCCAAAACGCAATGATGGCGTCGCCCTCAAACTTGTCGATGGTTCCCTGGGTATCGAGAATCTGGTCGCTCATGCCCGTCAGGTAGTGGTTGAGCAGCGTGACCAGGTCGTTGGGGTCCATTTTTTCACTGACCGTGCTGAAACCCTTCACGTCGGTGAACACCGCTGTCAGCACCTTTTTTTCACCGCCCAGCTTGAGTTTGTCGGGGTCGGCTTCGAGCTGTTTGATAACCTCGGGACTGAGGTAGGTGCTGAACGCACCCCGGATATAGCGCTTTTCGGCCTCCGTTCCCCAGAATTTCACCAGCGTCAAACCCAGTACCGTCAAAAAGACCGTTACTCCGGGCACAAAGACACCCGGATACGTCCCGCTCAGGGCATAGTACAGCCCCGCGGCGGCCAACAGCCCCAGGAAAATGGAAAAGCCGACCAGCACGCCGGCGAGGGTGCCGATGCGGTTCATCACAATGGCGACCAGCACGGACAAAAGGGCTCCCAAAAGGAACGAAGCCCAACCAGGCCACTCGTTCATCCACGCGGCAGTCAAGATGGTGTTGGCGATGGCGGCATGGGTGCCGACCGCATAGTAGGCCGGGTCGAAGGGGTTGACCGCGACGTCGGTGGTGGCAATCGAAGTCCAGCCATAGAAGGTCAGCGAGCCCTTCAAACGTTTTTCCAGGTCGGCGCGCAAATCAAAGTAGGCTTTGGCCTTGGCCCGCAATGCGGTGAAGGTCTGCGCCACATTTTCCAGCACTCCGGGAATTTTGTCCTTAGAAGCCTGAGGAACCTTGGGGTCCTTGGCCTGAAACTCCAGCACCTGCCTGAGCTGCCTTTCCAGCGGGCCATCCACCAGGTCGAGAACGGCCTGCCGCCACGTGGCCGACTCGGCTTCAGCCACCGCATAGGCTTCGGGATCCCCGTTGGCGATAGCGGCCGTGCGGTCGATCCGGGCTTGATTCCACGCCCCGTCGAGGTCGGCGGCCATATACCCGGCCTTCTGCATGGCGGCCACCTGTTCCGCCAGCGAAATTTGGGCAGCGCCTAGGTTCTGAAGCTCACTGACCCCCACATGGATAAAACTGTCGCCGTATTTTTCATGAGGCCAATTGATCACCATTTGGCCGTCGGGGTCGAGGGGAATCACGACATCGGGCCTGGCATTTTGGGCCAGCGCGGAAGTCTTCAGGGTGATCTTGTCAGCGGCCACCTCGATGGCGGGCTTGCCCAGTCTCACCCACAGGGGCGTAAACGCCAGCTGACCAAAGAAGCGGTCAGCCTCGCCGTTTTCTCCCGGCAGACGAAAGAGCAGATCGATGCGCCGCAACGTTCCGTCAATGTCTTTGTCGACGTTGGTCATTCCCGCACCGGCGGCGTTGGTAGCAATCGAGACAATGGCACCCCGCAGAGTCGTGACCGTCTTCACACGGCTGACATCTCCGGTAACCGGGCCGATGGTTAGCTTGTCCTTCAAAAACGCATAGGCCTCGAGGGCATCGGCATTGTCATTGGTCTGATTGTAGTTGAGGGTGGTAAACGCCCGCCCGAAGATTTTGATGGCATTTCCCAGGTAGGTGTCGTTGTCGCGGGCGGTCAGCAGCACCCCTTCGCTCAGCAGGGTTTTGCTGGCGTCGTAGGCTTCGTCGAGCAGCAGCTGCCGGTCCTTCAGAGCTTCAAAAACACCGGCCAGCTCTTCACCCTTGGCCACCAGAACATCGTCGCGCTCACGGCTGTTGACGCCGACCGGCCCGCGGTCGACAAACTCAACGTCGAAGGATAGCGTATCGGCCCCCAGCGACTTCAGGTCAGCCAGGTAGTTGGCGTGCAGGTCACGGCTCCAGGGCCAAGTACCCACCCTCTGAATGGCAGGATCGTCAATATCGACAATCACGATCTCGGGAAGTTCTTTAGGAGGAGGAACCAACCGGGTATACACATCCAAAATCTGCAGCTCCAGCTGACGGGTCACTCCAAACAGCGTCAGCAGTCCCATCAGAACCAACACGGAAAGAGGAAAGGCCACCTGGACCCACGATCTCGACGTTTTCATGACCAAAAGCATAAGGCATTTTTTTTAATTGTGGTTTATATTAATTCCAAGTTCATTTCAAAACGGGAGGGATCCATGCGATCCGTACGTTTCGCCGTTCTTTTGGCTGTCGTCATGACCAGTCCGCTCATGGCGCAGGCTGTGTCCGACGATGAAGTCATCGACCGACTGTTGAGCCAGACCAGCATCACGTGGGACAACGCCGCCTGGCTTGTCGGCCGCACGGTGGAAGCCTTCGATGAGAACATCACTCCGGCGCAAGCCGCTGACAAGGCGATCTTGGCCGCCTGGGGGCCCGTGGGACGGGCACCCGATGAACCTGTGGACACCGCGGCCTATAGCCAGCTGTTAATTCAAGCCCTGAAAATTCCCACCGGCATTATGTATTCCTGGTTTCCCGGTTCCCGCTACGCCTACCGTGAACTGGTCTTCAACCGGCTGATCCCTGGTTCCAAAAAACCCGACAGCCCTGTTTCCGGACGCGATGCCATGCAGTACCTTCAATCGGCCCTCTCCTGGAAGGAGGCCCGGCAGTGAAATACTTCCCGTTAGGGCTTCTCGCCCTCTGCCTTGCCACACCGCTGTCCGCCCTGGAATGGGGCGGTACCGTTGAGAACAGCACCTCTTCCACCGTCATCCCTGCGGACAGTACCAAATCTTCAGTCTCGGATTCCTCGGTTTTGCGGATTTGGGCCAGCCAGCCCGTTCTGGACAGCCTTTCGTTTCTGTTCAAAGGGAACCTCAGCAACGCCTTCAACCTGAGCTTCGCCCCGGGTTACCCCATGACCGACACCATTTCAGGGGGAATCGACTATCTGGTTCTCACTGGTGAGAATTTCAGCGTGGGCCGTACCGACTTCCGTGACTTTGCCGGAGCCGTGCTCAACACCAAGCTCGATGGAGCCAGCTTTTCACTGGGCCTTGGCAACTTGGATTTCAAGGTTGCAGCGGGCAGCTCGGCACTGCTTTTTAAATCGGGCAGCACCATGATCATCAGCGAGGACGACCGCAAGGACCGCCTGATAGCGGAAAACTTCACCAAGCCCGAAACCCTACTGGCTACGCCCCGGGTTGTGGCCCTCCTCGAGTCGAATGTTCGTCAAATTCTTCCCGACCAGACCCTGCATCTTTCGCTGGTGGGTCAGTACGACCTGCGGCCCGGTCAGGCTGCCGACAATTCTCAGGCCAATGTGCAGAGCAACCTACGCAAAGGCGCTGCGGTTTCCACCGCGTCGTTCGGGGCCGGTTGGGACGGCCGCTTGTGGGGACCGCTGTATTTCGATGTGGCCGGCTACGTGTCAGGCGGAACTACCATGACAGTAGTCGGACCAGAAAAGACAGTGACAGAAACCGTTGCCGGCAAAAAAATCACCAACAAGTACCGGACCTGGAAGCCGTCGTACCTGGTGGGAGGGCTGGGAACCGCCAGTTTGCTGATCATGGTACCCGAGCTGAGTTTCCTTATCGCCAGGCTGGGTACCCAGGTGGGCAGCTGGGACCCAGACGGCGTCACCCCCGAAAGCAACGCCCCCACCAGCAAGGATTCGATGGACCCAACTTTGTACACCGCTTGGACGGGCCTTTCGCAGTCGGGTGCCGGAATGATCTTCAACCCGCAACCGGCCAATATGGTCACCAGCCAGCTGCTGGTGTCATTCAAGGTGCTCGACACCCTTCAGGCCGCCGCTACCTCATTTGTCTTTGTGCGGCCCATGGCCCAGCCTATCTCGGAGTCGGGGTTAAGAGCCACCTCAAGCGAACTGTACCTGGGCGCTGAACAGAACGTCCGGCTGGCCTGGCGCCCCACCAGCGACTTCGGTGCCAGCCTTGGCCTGGGAGTGTTTTTGCCCAATGACAAAGCCCTGTCACGGACCCTGGAGCTCA
>JAIFLN010000185.1 GCA_020049045.1 Spirochaetota bacterium
GGATCAGGCTGTACTCCTCCTGATAGCCCTCTTCGCGTCCTTTTTCCGCATTGAAGTAGTGCGTCTGATGCGAATAGCCGGTCATCAACACAGGGTACATCTTGAGTTTGGGGTACCGGAAGCCCGTGCGTTTGTTGAGGTTGTAGTCGGACCGGATGACATGGACGGTTTTGCCCTCCCGCAGGGTGGTGCCCTCATAGGTGTAGAACACATCGACAGGGATGCGAAGCAGCTGGTCAACGCCAAAGTCGTCCCTGAGGTCGTGCACTTCTTCACCGCGCGCCGTCCAGGTGTCACCGGGCTTCACTTCCCCTTCAGGAAACGTGGGCACATTGCGGACCACCGGCATCACCTGTCCCATGGGAACGGTGTAAATTCCCCTGGCATCGACCCGGTAGTCCACCTCGTATTCCTGCCCGATGGCAGCGGCTTTGTCGCCCTGCTTCTGGGTCAGGTAGGTGATTCGGCCCTTCAGACGGCCGGTACCCTGATCGGCTTCGGTCACGGCAAAAGCAATCCGGTATGACAACAGACTTTCCTGCAGAAACTGCCCGTCAAGAGTGACAGTTTGGGTACTGGTTCCATAGTACCGGTACTGGTCTTCCACCTGGTAGAGGAAGCGCAGGGGTTCGGCGGAACTCTGCACCAGGGCCCAGGTTCCCAACCATAGCAGAAAGAAACGTTTCATGAGGGCTCCTGTCTTGTTTTCGGCGGAAAAATCAACTTTCTTGACAAAGGAAAGACCGCCCGGTTATGCTGATGCCGTGAGTTCCAAAGAGCCGTTCGAACTAGATTTACCGAGTCTGAAAATCGTCGTCGACGAACTTCAACGCCGCATCCGTGAAGACGAAGATGCCGTTGAGTTGGGAGAATACCGCAAGGCGTTCCGAAAGCTCGTTCCGTTTTTCATGCGCAGCTATGTGGCAGGCTATCTGTTGCGGCAAATTGCCAGTCAGGGACGCATCCGCCGGAAAATGAACACCACCACCCTCTTTCTGAGCATTGGAAAGAACCGGCGGGTCTATCCCCGCGACCTGGTGCAGCTGCTCTACGCGGCCGGACAGGTCACGAAGGGCGATGTCGGCGACATCAAAATTCTAGACAACTACTCATTTGTGGAAGTGGAAGAATCGGTGGCCCAGGCGGTGATCGGACGCCTGGATGGAATTCAATACCGAGGCCGGCACCTGACGGTCAACTTCGCGAAGAAGCGCTCTGCCGAAGAACAAGCGGCCGCAGAAGCCGGCCCAATGGAAAGCTCCGACTAGCTTTCAAGCAGACATATCGAAGACGAGGCCCTTGGTCTGGGTTTGTCCCCAGCCTTGAAAGGCCGTCGCGTCTTTCTGCATCTGATGAGCCTGCGCCGCCAGTTTGGCGATGGTTTCATCGGCCTTGGCCATGTCAACCGCTTCCAGTTTCACAGGAGCCGTACCCGCTTTCCGATGGGCGTTGATCTGCGCCAACAGGCTGTCGATGACCTTGAGCCGGTCGAGCGACATGCCCCCTTCCGCCGAAGGAACCCCTTGAACAAACTGAAACTGAGCATACATCGACTGGCTGGCAAGGACGGGGACTTCCATCTTGCCGCTGATAGGCTGTGAGTAATAGGCGTAAGGTGAAATCAGGCCGGAGGCCGAAGTGATGCCGCTCATGCTCTTTCCTCTCCTTCCTCTTATCGGAAGTTCCAGAAAAAAGCTGAGCGGCAATCCAAAAGGTCAGTTGGCGATCAGTTTCTGAGCTTCGGCTTCGGTGGCGGCAACCCAGGTCTGGGTGCGGCCGATGAGCGCAATGCCAATGTACCCACGCATCGCCAGCTTCTTTCCACCCTCGATCACCTTGATTTCGCAGCCGTAAACGTCGGCTTTGTCGTTCCCAATATCGACAATGGTTCCGCCGTTCCAACCGTCGGAACCAGCCTTTTTCAGACCTTTCATCCAAAAGGTTCCACGGACAGCCAACCCGTTATATTCGGGTTTCTTGCTTTCATATTTGGCATCGGGTCCCGACTTGGGGGTCCAGACAATCGTCCCTTGCAATTGGCCTTGGCCGTCTAGCGAAAGTTTCCAGAGAGCCGTCACCTTGCCCTCCTCGCCTTTGACATCACTGATACTCTTCCAATAGCCAACTGCCTGGGCGGCCGCATCAGCAGAAAGACCGGGAATCAGGGCCACAGCGGCCAAAACCAGAACCAGAATCGTACGTCGCATCGAGAGCCTCCGGCGGAAAGTATAATGCAGCCTGGAGCGGCGGTACAGAGAGCCACCTTGCCCCCAAACCCGTTTTCCTTTACAATAACAGTCATGAATGCGCTGATTGTCGGTTACGGCCGTATGGGCCATGAAGTCGAAACCATCCTCCAGGCCAGGGGTCACCGGGTGACCGCGCGGATCGACAAAACCCCTGGGGTGGGTGATAGCACGGAGATTTCTTCGGAAATTCTGCGTTCCAGCCAGGTGGTGATCGAGTTTTCCCTGCCGGAAGGCGTGCTCGACCACATACGAACCTACGCCGCCGCCGGGTTGCCGGCCGTTATCGGTACAACAGGTTGGGACGAGCGGAAGACTGAGGCGAAAACCCTCGTTGAGGGGTACCAGGCCGCTCTGATTCACGGCACCAATTTCAGCCTCGGCGCGCAGATGTTCTTTCAGCTGGTCGAAAGGGCCGCCGCCATGATCGCCGACCTGCCCGATTACGACATTTTGGTGACCGAGTGGCACCATAAGCTGAAAAAGGATTCTCCTTCGGGAACGGCGCTGACCACGGCCAACCGGATTCTACGAAACCTTCCCCGAAAAACCGAAATCAATACCGGCCGCATCGACCGCGCCATCCACGATCACGAGCTTCACGTGGCATCAGTGCGCGGGGGCTCCATACCGGGTATCCACCAGGTGTTGCTCGATTCGGTGGCCGACACCATCGAGGTGAAGCACACCGCCCGCAACCGTTCCGGGTTTGCCCTGGGGGCGGTGCTGGCGGCGGAGTGGCTGTCGGTGAGACCTCAGATCGGGTTTCTTGATGTCGAAGAATTTGCCAGCCAGTATTTTGCCGGTTTGGGCCGGTAAGGAGTGATGACCATGGCCTACCAAGGTGTGTATACCGCCCTCGTGACCCCGTTCAACCAGCGGGGCGCTGTTGACGAGGAGGCTCTCAAGCGCTTGGTCGAAGACCAGATCGCCGCTGGAATCTCGGGCTTGGTCCCCATGGGGACGACGGGTGAGAGCCCTACCCTGAGCCATGAGGAACACCTCGATGTGATAGCCAAGGTGGTCAAATGGACGGCCGGGCGTGTTCCCGTTATTGCGGGAACCGGGTCCAACTCGACGGAAGAAGCTCTGCACCTGACCAAAAAGGCCAAGGAGTTGGGAGCGACGGCCACCCTTCAGGTGGTTCCTTATTACAACAAGCCCAACCAGGAAGGCCTGTACCGCCATTTTATGGCTCTGGCCGAGGCCGTCGACCTGCCGCTGATTGTCTACAACATTGTCGGCCGTACCGGAAAGAACCTCGAAACCGATACTCTGATGCGTTTGGCGGCCCACAAAAATATCGTGGGAGTCAAGGAAGCTTCCGGCGATCTGGCACAGATGATGGATGTGCTGGCGCGACGGCCCAAGGGCTTCACCGTCTTGTCTGGGGACGACAACCTGGTGCTTCCACTACTGGCCCTAGGCGGTGACGGGGTTATTTCGGTGGCCAGCAACGTGGTGCCGCAGGCCATGGTCGAGCTGGTCAAGGCTGGTTTGGCCGGCCGTTTTGACGTGACCAGGGAAAAGCACTACCAGCTGTTGCCCCTGTTCAAAAATCTGTTTATCGATACCAACCCCATTCCCGTCAAGACAGCTTTGGCCTTGCAAGGCAAAATGCTCGAAACCTTCCGGCTGCCCATGTGTCCCATGGACGAAACCAAGCGGCAAATTCTCCGTGAGGTGTTGAAAGCGCAGGGATTGTTGTAGAGTGAAAGAATGATAAACCCATCGACCCGAGTTCTTTTTCTGGTATTGTTGCTGGTAACAGGTTCCTTTCTCTGGGCGGCTGATGATTCCGGACTCTCCGGGCGGGTGGTGTTTGTCGACGGAGAGGTGACGGCCAACGGCAGGGTCACCGACACAGGAGATCTTTTGACCGGCCCGGTGGTGCTGAGAACCGGCAAAGCTTCTTTGGTCGAGGTGGTGTTCGGCGGACGCAATGTGTTCCGCCTGGGCTCCAACACCGTGGTCAAAGTCGATTTCTCCGAGCTGAACAAAACCGTTACGGTGGAACAAGGCGCGTTCAGCAGCGTTCTCAAGAAGCTGGCCATAGTTGCCGGCGCTTCTTCCTTCCTTCTGAAAACCAAGACAACAAATGCCGGGGTGCGGGGAACCAGTTTCCATGTGGAAGTAGACGGTGACCGCACCTACTTCTGTACCTGCAACGGTGAAGTGAATTTGGCCGATTCCTCGGGTGACCAGCCGGTGACGCTGACCAACGCCCACCATGGATCCAGGGTATTCACTTTGAACGATGGGGCCGTCAAGGTCGAGGAAGGCGGGCTGGAAGGACATTCCGACGCCACGATGGAATCCCTTGCCAACCGGATTTCGGTGGCCGTCGACTGGACCAAACCCGACCTCGACCACCGCTGATCCAACAAGCTTGACAAGTGCCTCACTCTGGCTCGAAAATTAAGCCACGAGGCGTTGTGGAGTATGACATTTTTCCCCGCATCTTTCGTACCAGCACCTTGGCATGAGTCCTGAATGAAGATTCATCGTTCCAGGGCTGTTTTAGCCGCTCGCAGGCGGATCTCAGAACAAAAACGAATCGAAGAGGCTCTGCACAACAGTGAAGCGCGCTGGCATTCCTTAGTGGAACAGGCTGGAGACGGGTTCGAACTGCTGGACATTGAAGGCCGATTCCTTCAAGTGAATGAAGCCTCTTGTCAGAGCCTCGGATACTCGCGGGAAGAATTGTTGAGAATGACGATTTTCGAGGTTGATCCACTGCTCACCGTGGAGTTTTTTCAATCGACGGTTTATGCCCTGCTTGGACAAAGGGGAAAGACCCTCGAGACCGTGCACCGGCGCAAGGATGGGGTTGATATTCCGGTTGAAGTCTCCGCTTCTGTCATCGTTCTGGCGGGCGAGATTCGAGTTCTTGTCCTGGTGAGAGACATCAGCGAGCGCAAACGCATTGAAGGCGCTCTAAGGCAGTCGGAAGCCAAGCAAAGTGCCATGCTTGCCAATATTTCGGATGTGATCGCCATTGTCAGCTCCGATGGAACGAACCGGTACAAGAGCCCGAACGTAGAAAAATGGTTTGGCTGGAAACCCGAAGAGCTGGTTGGTCAAAGTACTTGGAACAACATCCACCCGGACGATTTGGTCAGGGTTCAGGGGATTTTTGCTGGGTTGCTGAAAGGGCCCAACAACTCGGCCGTGGGACAGTGCCGATACCGATGTAGAAACGGTGGCTATCGGTGGATCGAATTCACAGCGGTCAACTTGTTGCAGGCACCGGAAATCGAAGGAATTCTGCTCAATTATCAGGACATTACAGCAAGAGTGGAAGCCAGCGAGGCCCTGGTCGAGGCCGAATGGAAGTTCCGTGCCCTCTTTGAAGAAGGGCCCATCGGTGTAGCGTATCACCGCATGATCTATGACAACCAGGGCCGACCGGTGGACTACTTCTTCATCGATGCCAATGAGAAATACATCGAGCTCACCGGCGTCAACCCAAAGGGCAAGTTGGTCACGCAGGCTTTCCCAGGAATCGAAAAGAGTCCCTTCGACTGGATTGGCACCTTCGGACAAGTCGCCAAGACGGGTGAAAGTGTTCGTTTTGAGCAGTACCTGGAGGTCAATGACCGGTGGTACGACTGTGTAGGCTACCAATATGCTCCCGATCACTTTGTCGCTGCCTTTCTCGAGATCACCGACCGGAAAAGGGCGGAAAAGGGCCTGCAGCAGATGACCGACCGTTTGACGCTGGCAACCAAAGCCGGTGGAGTCGGCATTTGGGAATGGGACATTATATCCAATCAGCTGATCTGGGATCAGCAGATGTACCGCCTCTATGGAATCACAGAGCACCAGTTCGGCGGGGCTTACGAGGCGTGGACGGCCGGGTTGCACCCGGAGGATGTTGGCCGGGGAGAAGCTGAGACTCAAAAGGCCCTCCGGGGCGAAAAGGATTTTGACACCGAGGTGCGCGTTATCTGGCCCGATGGTTCTGTGCATAACATCCGCGCTTTGGGCTATGTGCAGCGCGATGAGTCGGGCAAACCGCTGCGGATGATTGGCACCAACTGGGATATCACCGCTTCGAAAAAGGCCGAGGAGCATCAACGACAACTCGAAGCCCAGCTTCAGCAGTCGCAGAAGATGGAGAGCCTGGGCACCTTGGCAGGGGGTGTAGCCCACGACATGAACAACGTGCTCGGTGCCATCCGAGGCTTGGCTTCCGCCCATATCGGAACCCTTCCCGTTGGAAGTCCGCTTTACCAGGCTCTCGACACCATCTGCACGGCCACCGAGCGCGGTGGAAAAATGGTCAAGAGCCTTCTGAACTTTGCCCGGATGAACCCTGGTGAAAGTCAGAAGCTCGACTTGAACGTCCTGTTGCGGGAGCAGGTCGGTCTGCTCGAGCACACAACGCTCTCGCAGGTCCGTCTGGAGCTCGATTTGGAACCGTCACTTCGGCTCATTGAGGGCGATCCTGGTGCCCTGACGCATGCCTTCATGAACCTTTGTGTCAACGCTGTCGACGCCATGCCTGAGAATGGCGTGCTGACCTTGCACACGCGCAACCTTGCCAACGGTTGGATTGAAGTCGAGGTGGAGGACAATGGGGTTGGCATGCCCAAGGAAGTGCTGGAAAAAGCCATGGATCCTTTCTTTACTACGAAAGGAATGGGAAAGGGGACAGGGCTTGGCTTGTCGATGGTGTTCAGCGCGGTCAAAGCGCACCAAGGTCAGATGACGATTGAAAGCGAACAGGGGCAAGGCACCCGCGTGAAACTCCAACTTCCCTCTTGTGGGCAGGAAGGTGTTTCCCTTCCGAAAGAAGCCAGGAACTTGGAGTTCAAAGCAACTGGCCAGAGATCCCTGCAGGTACTTCTCGTCGACGACGATGATTTGATTCAGCTTTCCGTCGTAGCGATGCTGAAGTATCTGGGCCACACAGCAGTGACCGCCTCCAGCGGCGAGGAGGCCTTGGTCCTGCTCGACACCGGGCTCAAGCCCGATCTCGTCATCCTTGACCTGAACATGCCGGGAATGGGAGGAGCCGCCGCCCTGCCACGCCTGCGGACGTTCCTTCCCGCAACACCGCTTCTTCTTGCGACAGGCCGACCAGACCAAACCGCTTTTGATCTGGCCTCGGTTCATCCCTATGTTACCTTGCTGGCCAAACCCTTTGGGTTAGAGGAACTCCAAACCCATCTACAAGCCTTGGTACACCCTGACAAACTGGTCCAC
>JAIFLN010000208.1 GCA_020049045.1 Spirochaetota bacterium
CGCGAAGACGACCGCCACCGACATATTTCCCACCTCTACGGGCTTTACCCCGGAAACCAGATCTCGTTGCGCCGCACCCCCGCGTTGGCTCAAGCGGCCCGTAAGTCGCTGGAACACCGGGGCGACAAATCGACCGGCTGGTCCATGGGCTGGAAGGTCAACTGCTGGGCTCGGTTTGAAGACGGCAACCACGCCTGGAAGATGCTTCTGGAGCAGCTGCGTCCGGCCAACACCCAGGAAACCTTCAACGAGGACGGCGGTACCTACCCCAACCTGTTTGACGCCTGTGCGCCGTTTCAGATCGACGGCAACTTCGGCTGCACGGCCGGCATTGCCGAAATGCTGATGCAGAGCCATGACGGGGCGGTGCACCTGCTTCCGGCTCTTCCCGATGCTTGGCCCGAAGGCCAGGTCACAGGTTTGACCGCACGGGGAGGCTTTGTCGTGAGTCTGCGCTGGAGTCAGGGCCAGCTGAAGTCGGTACAGGTGGATTCCCGCGTGGGAGGACTGCTGCGTCTTCGCAGCGCCTGGCCCCTTCTGCAGGACGGCCGCCCCGGCCAGGTTTACGAAGTGATGACGAAGGCTGGGGAAAGCTTTCACTTCCAGTGCGTATGAAAAACCGCACTGAGCCTTAAAAAATGCACTCGGGGAGGGCGTGTAAAAAACGCCCTCCTGCTCAAAAACTGGCGTCTTGCCAGTTCGGAATACCGGCCTTTCAATCAACCCATGGTAAACAACACCCTTTCGGGAACGCGGTGGAAGCTGGTGAAACGGCACTGGCAGCTCTATTTGCTGATTGCGCTGCCCATTCTTTGGCTGATCATCTTTTGCTATGTTCCCATGTACGGCGTTCAGCTGGCCTTCAAAAAGTATTCCATTTCCAAGGGAATCTTCGAGAGTCCGTGGATCGGCTTCCGCTATTTTGAGATTTTGTTCACCACTCCGTCGGGGCTGATGGTCATCACCAATACGTTGATTCTCAGCTTCTACAGTCTGATTGCCGGGTTTCCCCTCCCCATCATTCTGGCCATTGCTCTGAACGAAACCCGAAACCGCCTGGTCCGCAAGTCCATTCAAATGATCACCTACGCACCTTACTTCATTTCGACGGTGGTGCTGGTGGGGCTGATGTTCCAAGTGCTCGATCCCCGGTTAGGAATTTTCAACCGCATTTTTGAACTGCTGGGCGGCAAACCCATCAACTTCATGGGAGACCCCAACCTCTTTTCGTCGGTGTATGTGTGGTCGGGAATCTGGCAGGGAATGGGCTACTCGGCTGTCATCTACCTGGCGGCGCTGGCGGCCGTCAGCCCGGAACTGCAGGAAGCGGCCCGCATCGATGGCTGTACACGTTTTCAGCGGATCTGGCACGTCGACCTTCCGGGCATCCTCCCCACCATCATCACGCTGCTGGTGCTGAACTTCGGCTTTGTGATGAGCGTCGGCTTTGAAAAGGTGTATCTGATGCAGAACCCGCTCAACCTTCAGTCGTCGGAAATCATTGCCACCTACGTCTACAAAGTGGGGCTCATCAATGCCGACTTTGCATTTTCCACAGCCATCGGCCTGTTCAACTCGGTGGTCAATGTGATTCTGCTGCTGACCGCTAATCAAATCGCCCGACGTACCAGCGACTCGGGACTGTGGTGAGGGAGCCTCTATGAAAACCGACGTGCTGTTCCAGGGGTTTCTTCAGGCCTTTATGTGGTTTTGGGCCATCGTCATCCTCTACCCGTTGATCTATGTGTTCAGCGCCTCCTTTTCTTCACCCCATGCGGTGGTGTCGGGCCAGGTCTGGCTCTGGCCAGTGGAACCTACCTTCAAAGCCTACGAGGCCATCTTCAACAACCCGCAGATCATGATCGGGTTCCGGAATTCTCTGATCTACACGGCTTTGGGTACGGTCATCAGTGTCGTTCTGACCCTCCTGCTGGCCTTTCCTCTGTCTCGGCCGCGGTTCGTCGGACGCGGCTTCTTCACCTGGATGCTGGTGTTCACCATGCTGTTCTCGGGCGGGCTGATTCCCACCTACATGGTCATTAAGGGCCTGGGAATGCTCAATACCTGGTGGGCCATTGTCCTGCCTTCGGCGCTCTCGGCCTGGAATGTCTTTATCGCCCGCACCTACTTCAAGTCTCTGCCCGAGGAACTCTACGAGGCTTCCACCATCGACGGTATCAGCGACTTGGGGCATTTTTTCCGGATCGTGCTGCCGCTTTCGACTCCCATCGTGGCTGTGATCGCCTTGTTCTCGGCGGTAGGACTGTGGAACAGCTACTTCAACGCGCTGATTTACCTGTCCAACGACACCCTGTTCCCCCTTCAGATTGTTCTGAGAAACATTCTGATTCTGGGAAACATCGACATTTCGATGGTGCAGAACTTTGACGCCATGGTGCGCAAGCAAGGCCTGAGCGATCTGCTGAAGTACGCGGTGATCGTTGTCGCCAGTGTGCCGGTGCTGCTCTTCTACCCGCTGATTCAGCGCTACTTCGTCCGGGGAATGATGATTGGTTCAATCAAAGGCTGAGTTCTAAACTCAGTCAAAAAAGAAAAGGAGTTTCTATGAAAAAGATCGCAATCTTTGCGCTCTTGGTCGGTGGCCTGTCCGTTTTGGCAGGAGCGCAAACGCCCAAGCCGGAATGGCTGAGCAAGGGACAATACCCGTTGACCAAGGAAAAAGTGACGTTCAACGTTCTGATGCAGAGCGTACCCAACGTGACGGATTTCAGCACCAACCAGTTCACCCAGTGGCTGGAGACCAAGACCAACGTGCGTCTCAACTTTATCATGGCGCCTTACGATGCCGGTGCGCAGAAAGAAAAGCTGAATCTGCTGATCGCCGCAGGTGACCTGCCGGAAATCCTCATCGGGATGAACATTGATGCCTCCACCGAAGCCCGTTTTGGTTCCGAAGAGAAGATTTTCCTTCCTCTGAACAAGTACATCAATGACCCCAAGGTGATGCCCAATCTCAACGCCTGGCTGGCAAAGAACCCCACCGCCCGCGGTACCATTACCGGAGTCGACGGCAATATCTACGGGTTCCCGGAAATCAACGAGTGCTACCATTGCTCGCTTCAGCAGAAAATGTGGATCAATCAGGACTGGCTGAAGAAGCTGGGACTGAAGATGCCCACCACCACGGAAGAGTTCTACAAGGTGCTGAAGGCGTTCAAGGAAAAGGACCCCAACGGCAACGGCAAGGCCGACGAAATTCCGCTGATGGGTGCCACCGACAGCTGGAACACCCAGGCCGAGCCCTTCCTGGTTTCGTCGTTCATTCTCGACTCGGGCATGTACAACAAAATGAAGCTGCTGGTCGACACCAAGAGCGGTAAAGTCTCTTCCATCCTCGACCAGACTGCCTACAAAGAGGCAATGAAGTATCTGGCCCGTCTATACAAGGAAGAGTTGTACTACAACAATTCCATCACCCAGAAAAACGACCAGGCCAAGCAGCTCATGGCCATGGATCCGGCCATCATCGGTGTCTTCCCCTCGGGTTACCCCGGCATCATGATCGACTCGGTAGCCCAGAACGCCCTGTGGCGGGCCTTTACCATTCTGCCCCCTCTCAAAGGCCCCAACGGCTATAGTTCAACACCTCTGTCTCCTGCCGGACTCACCCCCAACCGTGTGGTTTTCACCAAGGCTCTTAAGAACCCGGAACTGGCTGCCCGCTGGGTGGACTCGTTCTACAGCTACGACTTCACCAGCCGCAAATACTGGGGTGCCGAAGGGACGGACTGGCGCTGGGCCAAACCCGGTGAAACCGGTCTGGACGGAAAACCTGCTGTCTACAAGGTGCTGAGCAAGGGCAACGATGTTCAGAACATCCACTGGGGCGAGGGTGGTATCAACTTCAACCCAGCCGCCTACCGCTTTGGTCTGGAGACCACACCCGGCATTGACCTCGGTTCACCCGACGGCCTGGAAGCCATGCTGCTTCAGGTGACGGCCAAAATTGAACCCCAGGTCCGCAAGGACGTGGTGATTCTGCCGACGGTCAAGTTCACCGTTCCCGAATCCGAAGAACTCCAACTGCTGCAAGTCGAGCTGGAACGGTATTCGGAACAGCAGCGGGTGGCTTTTGAAACCGGTGCCCAGGACGTGGAAAAAGGTTGGGCAGCGTATGTGAAAAAGCTGAACGACCTCGGTCTGCAGAAGTTCCTCGCTATTCAGCAGAAGGCCTACGACCGCCAGTATAAAGCCAAGAAGTAACACCAACCGGGAGCCAGCCGTGAAAGAATCCGATCTTTTCTTTCTACTGGCTGGCTCCTGCCTTTCACGCTGAAGGAAGCCTCCCCTATGAACACCATTCGCTTGGATGATACGAATTTTGCCCCGCGGCGCGAACTCGCCAGGCTCTACCTTCAATCCTTTGATCTTGACCGTCTGCTGCACAACTTCCGAATCAACGCGGGCCTGCCCTCCACCTCAGAACCTCTGGGGGGATGGGAGTCACCAACCTGTGGTCTTCGGGGACACTTTGTCGGGCACTTTCTGTCTGCGTGCTCTTTGTTCGCCCACTACGACAACGACAAGGTTCTGGCTGCGCGTGCCCGCCAAATTGTCGAGGCTCTGGCCGAATGCTCCCGTGCCGATGGTTACCTCAGCGCTTTCGAAGAGGGGGTTCTGGACACCCTGGAGCGCGAAGAAAACAAAAACGTCTGGGCTCCCTATTACACCTTGCATAAAATTCTGAACGGCCTCTGGGACGCCCACCGGCTGGTGCACGACCCGAAGGCTTTGGAGCTGGCTCTGGGCTTAGCCCGGTACATTGCGCGCCGCTTTTCCGTGCTGCCCCCGGCGAAAATCGATGGTATGCTCAGCTGCACCCTGGTCAACCCCGTCAACGAGTTCGGCGGCATCGGCGACGTGCTGTATTCGCTGTATGAAGCCTCGGGTGACAAGTCAATTCTTTCTCTAGCAACACTTTTTGACAGGGACTACTTTATCGGCCGCCTGGCCTCGGGCGAGGATGTTCTGGAGAACCTCCACGCCAACACCCATCTTCCCATGGTTCAGGCCGCTTTGCACCGCTATGAGGTCACGGCAGAGAAACCATACCTGCAGGCTGCCCGGAATTTCTATCCATTCTTGCGGGGCCGAACCTTTGCCAACGGCGCCAGCAGTTCCAAGGCCACGAAGTTTATCCCCGGCGGTGTTTCGGAAAAAGCCGAGCATTGGGGTGCTTTTGGTCAGCTCGGCGACGCTCTGACCGGGGGGGAAAGCGAAAGCTGCTGCGCCCATAACACCGAGAGAATCCTCGACACCCTGGTTCGGCATTCCGGAGAAGCAAGCCTGCTGGACCACGCTGAGGTTCTCAAATTCAACGGAGTTCTGAATGCCATCAGCAGCCGCAGCGGTCTTTCGCAGTACCATCAACCGCTGGGCGGCAGCGCCGTGAAAAAGTTCAGCACCGCCACCGACTCCTTCTGGTGCTGCACGGGTTCCGGACTCGAAGCCATGGCCGAAGCACCCAAAAATCTCTGGAGTCTTGAAGGGAACCGCCTTCAACTGAACCATTGTGTGTCCTCAACCCTCTTCTGGGAAGAAAGACAGCTGACCGTGATCCAAAGGACCTTGTTTCCCGACGAGCTTACCAGTGTGCTGACATTCCACACGGAAAGGCCCTGTCCGGTCAGCCTCGTGCTGAGAAGGTCGCGGGTACAAGCGGTTAAGGTCAACGGTGAAACGGTCAAACCCGGCACCAACAAGGATTTTTGGGAAATCGACCGAACTTTTGTCGATGGTGACACCGTGAAGCTCACCCTGGCGGCCGAACTGACTTTGAGCCCCCTGCCGGGCAAGCCTTCGTTGACGGCGGTCATGTTCGGTCCCATCCTCCTGGCGCAGGTGGGTACGCCGGCTCAGGGGCTGGGTCTGACCCCGGAAAACCTCTTCCAAAAGCTCGTTCGAACAACCGAGGAGACCCTCTCCTTTTCGGCTTTCGACGGGCAGGGACATCCCGTACGGTTCCTCCCGCTGTTCCGCATCGAGGATGAGACCTATACCGTGTATGCCGATTGGGGGTCCCTTGCGCCACGGTGACCTGGGGGACGGAACCTACCGCAATCCTATTTTGGCGGGGGATTACAGCGACCCCGACGTGATCCGGGTGGGTGAGGATTACTACCTGATCACCTCGACCTTTCAATACTCGCCCGGCATGGCGCTGTTACATTCCCGTGATCTGGTCAACTGGCAGTTTATCGGGCATTGCGTACCCGACCTGACTCAAATTGGTCCCGAGCTGAATTGGGACCGCATGAACCGCTATGACCGGGGCATTTATGCGGGAGCCCTGCGTCACCACGAAGGGCGGTTCTGGGTGTATTTCACCACCCTTGACGAGGGCGTGTTTGTGACGACGGCCGAAAAGCCGGAGGGCCCCTGGACGCCGGTGCACCGACTATGGGACGGTAAAGGACTGACCCGGGCCGAACCCAACCTCGGCTGGGACGATCCTTGTCCTTTCTGGGATACCGACGGCCAGGCGTATTTGCTCCTGTCGAATCCTGTCGAACAATGGCACACCTACCTGTTTCCCATGTCGTGGGATGGACTGACTTTGGATGTACAAGGCGCCATCGACCTCGATCCGTACCGCTCTAGCGAAGGGAACAAGCTTTACCGGCGCAACGGCTACTATTACGTGTTCCACAACGAGTGTACCCCCGGGGGCTGGGACAACCGCATCGGCGTGATGCTGCGTGCCACCGACATCCGTGGTCCGTATGAAAAGCGCACGTTCTTATACGGTGCCGGGGAAACCAAAGACCGGGAACCTTGCCAGGGAGCCCTTATCGACACCCCCGACGGCCGGTGGTTTTTCATCACCCATCAGGGGCGCTGCGGTTACTATGAAGGCCGGCCCTCCAGCCTGCTTCCGGTGGAATGGGTTGAGGACTGGCCCCACATCGCCACCGGACACGAGAATCCGGAAAGTGTGATGCTGTGGCATCTGCCCAAACCCCTTGCCGGCGGGCTGCCCCGGAAACCCCAGGCTGACGATGACTTCACCAGTTCGACCCTGTCGCCTCATTGGGAATGGAATTTCCAGCCTCGCGCCGAGAAATGGTCGCTGACCGAACGGGCGGGCGCGTTGCGCCTTCATGCTTTTCCGGCGCTGAAGCCCGCCGATCTGCGGACAACCGGCAACATTCTGACCCAGAGACTCCCCTCACGCGAAGGGGGGAGAATGACCGTCCGGTTGAATCTCTCAGGCATGGTGGAAGGCCAGATAGCAGGAATCTGCCATTTTTCCCGGGATTTTTGCGAATTGGCCGTTCGACAGCAGGACGGACGCTGGATATACGCCTACGAAGCCGCTTCAGCGTCTACCTCGGCTCTGGCTTGGTCGGGCACTCTACTGTATCTGCGCCTTGAGTGGAATGCCCAGGGCCTCAGCCGCAGTTTGTTCAGCACAGACGGTGAACTGTTCACCGCCATCGGAGGCAGCCACACCCTGCAGTTCTCGGATTACCGGGGCTCGCGCCTGGGAATCTTCACCCGCAACGACAGCGGCGAGGCTGGTTGGGTGGATGTGGAAGAAGTGAGGGTTCGGTGAGCCTTCTACGATAAGTTCAGTTATTCTACGATTGCCTGAGATTTCCCCTTCTCAGCTCCCAATAATCGGGGTAGTTCTATCCCAGAAAGGAATTCCTCATGCCTCAAAAACCAGGCCACCCCTCCCGGGACCCCGCTCTTGATGTTCTGCCCGGCTTTCAAACCCCTCCCCCCGGTTACGGCGAGGTCGCCTTTTACTGGTGGCAGGCCGAACCACTGACCAAGGAACGCATCCTCTGGCAGCTGGATCAGATGGCCGGCTGGAAAATCAGCGGCCTGCAGGTCAACTACGCCCACTCCGACCAGGGCGGCCTTGCCTGGGGGCTGACCTACCCCAGTGACCCTCCGCTGTTTTCCGAGTCCTGGTGGGAGCTGTACCAGTGGTTCCAGAAGGAAGCTGCCCGGCGTGGAATCAGTGTGAGCCTCAGCGACTACACCCTGGGCTGGGCAGGTCAGGGTTGGTTTCTGGACGAAATTCTAGCCGAGCATCCGGACATTCATGGAGTGACTCTCGAAAGTCGCCGCGAACCCCTTCCCCCAGACGGCAAGCCGGTCTGGGATGAGGCAACGCTGGCTCTGACCGTTTTGTCCGACTCGGAGAATCCGGTATTGCGCGTCATCACGGTGGACCAACCCCAGTCCCTCAACCCCATGGACCCTCGGGCCGGGGCGCAGTTGATCGCCCATTTCTTTCAGCGCTTTGAGGATCGTCTGCCGGGTGAAGCCGGCAAAGGATTGAACTATTTCTTTTCAGACGAACTGAGCTTCGGGGTTTCCGGCAATCTGTGGGACGATCGGTTTGCCGAAGAGTTCCTGGCCCGCAAAGGCTACGACCTGGTACCGGAACTCCCGGCCCTTTTTGCCGATCTGGGGCCTCGAACTGCCAAAATCCGCTTGGACTACCGCGATGTCATGGTAGCCTTGGAAGAAGAGAACTACTTTCAACCCGTGTATCAGTGGCACGAAGACCGTGGCATGATTTTCGGCTGCGACCACGGGGGCCGGGGCAAAGACGTGCTGGAATTTGGCGACTATTTCCGCACCCAGAAATGGAATCAGGCGCCCGGCAACGACAATCCCCATCTGGAATCCGATATCATCAAGAACAAGGTGGCCAGCTCCATCAGTCATCTGTATGAGCGGCCCCGTACGTGGTTGGAAGGCTTCTACGGCAGCGGTTGGGGCACCTCCACCGGCGACCTCACCGACGCGCTGTTCCGTAATTTCGTCATGGGCCACAACATGATCAGCCTTCACGGTTTGTACTACTCTACCCAGGGGGGCTGGTGGGAGTGGGCGCCTCCGTGCAACCACTTCCGCATGCCCTACGCCCGCCATATGAAGCCGTTGCTGGAGATGAGCGAGCGGGTGTCGTACCTCTTGAGTCAGGGGGTGCACCGCTGTGATGTGGCTCTGATGTATCCTGTCGCCCCTGCCGAAGCGGGTTTGGGGGGAGCTGAAGCCATCAAAACGGCCTTTTCTCTGGCCGAAGCCCTGTATCTTCAAGGAATCGACTTTGACTTCCTCGATGCTGAGTCCCTGGGTCGAGCCCAGGTGGCCGACAAGGAACTCCGTGTTGCGGGAGAACGTTACCGGGTTTTGATCCTTCCCGCCATGCGGGCCCTCAGGCACGCTTCCCTGCTCAAAGCCCTTGAGTTTCACCGGGCGGGCGGGATGGTCGTGGCTTTGGGTGCCCTGCCCGAAGCGACCGAGCGGATAGGAACAGGCGATCCGGAAGTGGAAGCGTTGATTCGGGAGGTCTTCACCGGTGGTCGGGCTGCCGCCTCGAACCAGGAGGTTCTTGAGCTGATTCGAGGTCAAGGTCCGCGCGACTTTGAAGTGCTGAACCTGGCTCCCGATGCCAAACACCCCTGGGTGCTGCACCGCACCATGGGCCACCGGGAAGTGTATGCGGTGTATGGAGCAGCTGCTGCCAGCCGGTGCTTTTTCCGGTCCCAAGGCAGCCTTGAGCTGTGGAACCCGTGGAACGGCGAAACTCGGGCTTTGCAGCCGCTGGCCCTGACCTCGCAGGGCACCGTTGTCTCGATGCCGCTGGGGCCGACCGAGCTCCAGCTTCTGGTTTTTGACGCCGGTAAGCCTGCTCCCCAAACGTTGCCGGGGCAGCTGCTGGAAGGACCCTGGGATTTTGAATTGCTTCCCACCCGTGATAACCGTTGGGGGGACTATTCCCTTCCGCCGCAAAACCAAACCTTGGGTGCCGAGGTTCACCACTTGCGCTGGATTTCTGAAGTCGGCGAGGTCGAAGCGAGAACCGGCTTCGGACCCCACTTTCTACGCCGGGGACCGCTGCCCGATTCGCCCTGGCAGCCCTATGAGTATTCCACCCTTCTAGGCCTGGAGCACGACGCCGGACACCAGGGGTACCATGGCCTGAAGGGCCTTTCCAATCCGAATTTCCTGGTTATGGGCCGCCAGGAATTCACCATGACCGATACCGTCTACCACGAGGAGATTCCTGGGGCGCAATACCAGTTTCAGACCACGGTGAGGGTGGAACGGACGACCACGGTTCAAGTCTGCTGCGGAGACATCCGCCCTGAATGGATCGAGGTGGACAGGAGAATTTACCCTGGTTCGGTGCACTCGCTCATTCTAACGGCCGGAACGCACACGTTCCTTTTGACGTACCAAGGTCCGGGGAAAACCTGGTTCCGGCTTGAGACCGGTGGGCTTCCTTTGGCCTGCGATGCCTATGCCGAAGGTGAGGGAAGGGTCGAGCGTTTTTGCTTCACGGCACCTCCCGGGCTGAAAAGTCTCACTTTGAAAGCGTTTTCCGTTCCCCGGGTCATCGATGCACCGAGTTTTGTCGATGTCTTGGAAACTGGCCCCGGGCCCATCACCTACCGGATCAGCTGGAAGGAAACGGCCTCGGGTACCACACCAGTCACCCTCGAGCTCAACGCGGTTTTTGGGTATCCCGGTGCAGCGGTCTTCGCTGGTCCCTTGCTTCTGGACTGCGGCAAGGGCCTGATTTCCCTGGGCGACTGGTCTCGTATCGATGGACTGCGGAGCTACTCCGGCGGTGCCTGGTATCGAGAAACCTTCGAGGCACCACCGTTGCCGCCAGGAGAGCGTCTGATCCTCGACCTGGGCCGGGTTGCTTCCAGCGCCGAGGTTTTCCTCAACGGCCAGGAGGTTGGCGTGAAAGTGGCGTCACCCTTCACCTTCGACCTGACCGGGCATCTCAAACCAGGGACAAACCGCCTGGAAGTGCTGGTTTTTAACACTTTGGCCAACCACTATTCCACCATTCCCACCCGCTACCGTGGAAGCCTGGAATCGGGTCTGATCGGTCCGGTTCTGCTTACGAGGACAACCCTATGAACCAGAACAATGTGAAGTGGACCACGCAAAGCCGCAACTCGTCAGAATCGATGCCCGTGGGCGGGTACGATTTGGGCTGCAACGTCTGGGTCGAAGGTGGTGAGATTCTTCTCTATCTGCAGCAGGGAGGAGGGTTTGATGAGAATTCTTCCCTGCTCAAGCAGGGGAGGCTGAGAATCTCGTTCGACAGCGACCCTTTCGCCGACAGCTTCCTTCAGGAACTGCAGCTGCAAGACGGTTTTATCCGCATCACCGGCATCGCTGCGGGTGCCAAAACCGTTGTAGACCTGTGGGTGGATGCCTTTCGCCCAGTAGTTCAGGTATCTGTTCACTCTGAAAGACCTTGCATTCTCACTGTCGCTTTCGAAAACTGGCGCCTGCAGGACCGTATTGTCGACAGTTATTCGGCAGAACTGTTCCAGGCCAAGGAAGTGTGGATGTACCCGGGAACTGTGACGTTCCGGGCCGACACCTTTGTTCCCCAGCCCGACGGGCTGCTGTTCTATCACCGCAACCGCGACGACCTGTCCTTTGACAAGGAGATGGACGCGCAGGGACTTTCGGGGGTCAAAGACGGATTGTACAATCCACAGAAAAACCTGACCACCGGAGGCCGCCTGCTGGTGCCGGGAATGAAACCCGCTGGCAACGCGGAAGGAGTGTATGCCGGTACTCCGTTCCGGGCTTGGAGGTTTCAGTCCTCTTTGGCGGTAACGCAGCAAAACGTAACGGTCGTGCTGCACACCGCACAGACTCCTGACCTTGAGACCTGGCGGACCGGACTGGAAACAACCATGGTTCAAGCTCTTAAGGAAGGGAAGGGTGCCCGGTCGGCGACTCAGGACTGGTGGCACAGCTTCTGGGAGCGCAGCCATATCAACCTTTGTCCTCAGGAAGACGAACGGAATCTGTTTCGCCGGATTGGGCAGAACTATCAGTTGTTCCGCTACCTTCTGGGCTGCAACCGCGCCGGCTTCTGGCCCACCAAATTCAATGGAGGCCTGTTCACCTTTGATCCCGGCCAGGTGCTGCCGGGGTTTGACTGGACGCCCGATTACCGCCGCTGGAGCGGGGGAACGTTCACCACCCAAAACCAGCGGCTGGTTTACTGGCCCATGCTGAAAAACGGCGACTTTGACCTGATGCCTGCCCATTTCGAGTTCTTTTTGCGCCTGCTGGAAACCGAAAAGGTGCGGGTGCGCGAAGCCCTGCACCAGGACGGTGCGGTGTACCCCGAACAGCTGAACTGGTACGGCCTGTGCGCCACCGTCGACCACGGCTGGACCAATACCACCGGCCTTCCCGTTCCCCAGATCAAGTATCTGTTTTCAAACCAGCTGGAAATCGGACTGATGATGCTGGAACACAGCCGTTTCACAGGCGCTGACCTGTCACCCTGCCTGGACTTTCTGGATCAGACCGTAAGATTTTACGACGCCTTTTACCCCCAAACTGCCGAAGACGGGACGATGGTGCTGTTTCCTGCCAATGCCCTGGAAACCTACCATCCCGTCCGGAATCCCGCTGATGCCATTGCAGGGCTGAAGTGCGTGCTCGGCCGTCTGGTGGAACTGCCCCCAGAATTGGTTGGCACCGACCGCTTGGCTCGCTGGAACAGGGTCCTGTCCCGGGTGCCGGAGCTGCCCACCCGGGTTGTTCATGGCCGGACGGTTCTGGCGGCGGCCGAAACCAGTTCGGAAATTCACAACTGCGAACTTCCACAGTTGTACCCTGTGTACCCCTACGGTCTTTATGGCTTGGGCCGTCCCGACCTCGAGGTGGCCGTCGACACCGCAAGGTATACGGTGGAGACCGAACAGCAGCTGTCGCACATTTCGTGGCAGAATGCCGGCATTGCCTACGCCCGTTTGGGGATGAAGGCCGAAGCCTTTGAGTTTCTGAAACGAAAAATGGCCGATGGCCCCCACCGGTTTCCCGCCTTCTGGGGTCCTGGCCATGACTGGACGCCGGACCACAACTGGGGCGGATCGGGCATGGTGCAGCTGCAAGAAATGCTGCTTCAGACCGAGGGCCGGGCCATACGGCTGTTTCCCTGCTGGGACCGTAACCTCGACGTGGATTTCAAACTCCATGCTCCCTACCAAACCGTGGTCGAGGCCCAGCTCCGCGCCGGCGTCCTCACCTTCCGGGTGACTCCTTCAGAACGGCTTGCTGATGTCGAGGTGCTTCTGTGAACGCTGCTTGGATCTCCCACTCCTGGGGAAAAGACGCCCACCCCCTGGGCGGTTACCCTGTAGCCTTCCGCAAGGATTTCTCGCTTGAGCGCATTCCTGCGCAGGGCAAACTGCACATCACCGCTTCTCCCCACTACCTGCTGTGGATCAACGGCCGCTTCGTCGACGAGGGTCCGGCGCGCTGTTTTCCCCAAAGGCAGATTCTCGACGAGTTGGACGTGACGGCGTTTCTCCGTAAAGGGACCAACAGCCTTGCTGTTCTGCTGCCCAAACCTTCGGGGGTCACGGGGTACTCGCTGGTTCACCGCATGGGGTTGCTGGTTGAGGGCCTCGTCACAAGCGACACCACCTGGTATACCCGTCAGGCGGACTGGTTTACCCGGACTCCGTGGCTGTTCACCTTCCCCTTGGGGGCGCAAGAACACTTTGACGCCAACAAGGAGCCGGCGGGCTGGCAGACGCTACCCCTGGACGACACCTGGAAACCCGTGTTCTGCCTGGGCGGTCCTGGAACACCTCCCTGGAAGACCCTGGTTCCTTCGCTGACCCGCAAAAACGTGCGCCGCCCGGTGCAACCCCGACTGATTTGGCGGGGACAGACCTCGCGCGAGGTCGCGGATGTCCGCCTGGTCAACCTGGCGGCCGCTTTTCAGACCCAGGAAGCGTCGTTCACCACGCCGTCTCAGGATGAAAACCTTTTCGTGTACGACTTCGGAAAGACCTGCTTCGTCTCGATAGGACTGCAAGTCAGCCGCTGGAGCGCAGGACAACGCCTGGAACTGTACTACGACATCACCTGGAAGGGGACGCCTTCGGCTTCCAGGGGCTTTGGTCACGAAGAAGAGGGCTGCTGCGACAGTTTCACTCCTGGGCCTGATGTTGCGAAAGCTCCGGCGTCGTGGCGCAGCCTCGCCCCCCGGGGGCTTCGCTACCTGACCGTCAAAGTCGTCGGTGAGGGGGCGTGTGACTTTCTTCTGGATTCCCTTTTGGTTGAGTACCCTTTTGGCGACCGTCCGTCCCCGGTGGCCCACGACCCCTTCCTCAGCCGCCTCTGGGAGATTTCCCGCGCCACCTTGCTTTCTTCAACCACCGATGAAATCGGGGAACCCGCCCGCGAAAACGTGCTGTGGACCCTTGACGCCTGTGTGGGGGGCAAAGCCGCCTGGCAGACTTTCGGCGATACCAGCATGTGGAAGCACTGCCTGGCTTTGATCGCCGACGGCATTGACGCCGACGGAGTTCCTCATGCCGTCGTTCCGGCGGGCGACAGCTTCATGATGCTCTTCGACCAAACCCTGTACTGGGTGGTTTCGTGCCGGGAATACGGCGATATGACCGGCGACCAGGACTTTGTCCGGACCCTGGAGCCCGCCATTGAGCGCTTTCTCGGGTTGTGCGCGCGGCATATCACGCCAGACGGCTTCTTTATCCCCCCGGATTACTCCTGGCACTGGGTCGACTGGGCCAAGCTCGAAAAACGACCCTATTCCCTGCCGGTCAACGCGCTTCTTTTGCTGGCTGCTCGTTCCACGAAGGTCCCCTCGGCCGCCAACTTGGTTCAAACCCTGCAAACCTCGCTTTTGCAGTTCTGGGATGATAAAGAGCAGGCCTTCCGCTCCCGCATCGCCCACGAGCAGACCGGTCCCCTCAACTCGATCAACGTGATGCACCCCATGGAGACCACCTATGAGGTACAATTCGACCTGCACAGCAACGCACTGGCCTGGTGGGCGGAGCTGGGTACAAAAGACCAGCGAAGGGGCGGGGTCTTGAAAATGCTGGCGCTGTTTGAAGCCGCCAAGGACGGAACCCTGGGCTACGGCCCGCTGTTAGGAAACGGCTGGACGGCCATGATTTTGACACCGGTGTTTCAGGCGGGCTTTCGCGAACAGGGAATGGAACTGGTGCGACGGTATTACCAGCCGTGGATCGACCTCAACGCCCAGACTTGGGGAGAGGACTTCACCCCGGCACTTCACAATACGGCCCACGGCTGGGGTGCCTGTATCAATTCTCTGATTGTTGAAGCGATACTGAAAGAATGATCCGCTGGCTGTCACCTTCCTTTCGAAACAGTTCTCTGCAGCGAAAGTTGGTGGTAAGCCTCCTTCTCCTTCTGATCCTTCCTCTGTTCACCGTGGCGCTGATCCTCAATGTCACGGTTTCGGGGGTTCTAAACACGCGGATTGCCGATACCGACCTGGAAATTCTCAAACAGACCCGCTACGGGGTGGAGAATCTGGTCCACGACACCCGCCTTCTGTCGCTGGAGTTCTTGTCGGATGACGGAGTCCAGGGGTTGATCCAAGACTGGCACCAGGGGAACGAGCAGGAATTCCAGAAGAAGAAAATCTCGGTGATGTACCAGTTTCAGAACGCACTGTACACGCGGCCCTGGATTGCCTCGATCAGCCTTAGCGACGGCCCGTCGATTGTTCTGCAGGCCGGCCAATACCTCGCCTCCGAACCGACGGACTACCATCAGGCGGCTTCGGATCTGCAAGGGGTTCCCTTATGGACAGGAATCCATGTGCTCCCCGATTCTTTGCGGCCCGACCAGCACCGTCCCCTGGTTTCTCTCGTCCGTTCGGTTTTTGACCTGTACCACCGCGAGCAGATTGCCACCTTGCGAATCAGCCTTGATGAGGCTGTGTTGAGTGAAACCTACCGAAGTGCCGGCACCGTCACCGGGGGCGAGCTGTTTGTAATTGATGGCAATGGAAGTGTCATCTCTTCTCCCAGAAAGGAATTGTTGGCAACCTCTGTCACGGATAGGGACTGGTATGGCGCTTTGAGCGACCAGCCGGAGGGGTGGGCCAGAACCAGTTCCTTCCCCGGTTCCGCCGTCTTTCAGTACAAGGTTCAGGACACCACCTGGAGGGTGGTTCAAATCATCCCCGAGTCGGAGTTGAACCGGCAGACCACAAGCCTCAATGCCATCATTCTGATCTGCATGGTTCTGTGTGTGCTCTTCGGAGTGTTTTTCTGGTGGTTGCAAGACCGCACCGTCCTGGCCCCCCTGCAGCGGATCACGGTGGAGATGGAAAAGCTCAAGCTGGGAGACTTCAATGTGGCCCTGCCGGTCAACCATCACGACGAGATCGGCAAACTCTCCCGGGATTTTCTCGACATGGCAGGACGCATCAAGGAACTGGTGGACACCGTGTACCGGGTCAGGTTGAAGGAAAAAGAGGCCGCTCTGATGAGCCTGGAGTCGCAGATCAATCCCCATTTTCTTTACAACACCCTTGATGCCATCCGCTGGATGGCGGTACGCAAGGGAGACTTGGAAGTCTCTGAACAGATCGAGGCCCTTTCGGCCTTGTTCCGGCATACCTTGAACCTTGGCCAGGAACTGACCACCCTTGGTGCCGAGGTGGCTCAGCTGGAAAACTATCTGCTGATTCAGAAAAACCGCTTTGGAGACCGGTTTGTGTTTCACATAGCGGTGGGCGACGGCCTGTCGGAGTGCCGCACCGTCAAGTTGGTCCTGCAACCCTTGGTGGAAAATGCCATTGTCCACGGACTGGAGCCCAGGCCAGGGCCGGGGACGGTTTGGCTGGTGGTGGAAAAGGAGAGCAACTGCGTGAAAATCACCGTGCGCGACAATGGGGTTGGCACGGAAGAGGCCCCCATCCGCAGCAGGATTTGGGGCAATGAGGAATCCCACAACGTGTTCGCACTGAAGAATATCCATGAAAGGATACAGCTGCGCTTTGGTGCTCGCTACGGTCTGGATTTCCGCAGCAGCCCCGGCAACGGAACCACCGTAACCATAACCCTTCCGCTCACAACCTTGACCGAGGTTCTTCCCCTATGACCATCCTGATTGTCGACGATGAGCCCCAAATTCGTTCCGGACTTCGGGACGGACTTCCCTGGAACGACCTTGGCTTCAACCAGGTACTCACCGCCGAAGAGGGGAACCAGGCCCTGGAGCTGTACCGGCAGCACCGCCCCGGCATTGTTGTTACCGATGTGCGGATGCCGGGTATGGACGGGCTGCAGCTGGCCCAGCAGATTAGGGCGCTGTCGGAAGACACCCGCATTATCATGGTCAGCGGGCATTCCGACTTTGAATACGCCAAACGCGCATTGCAGCTGGAAGTTACCGACTACCTTCTGAAGCCGGTGAAGCGCAAAGAACTGATAGAATTGATCGTGTCCTGCCGCGAGCAGTACAAAGAGCGGATGGGGCGCCTTGTCCCCCAGGCAAACCTCCCCACGTCGGTCACCGTGGTTCGCGCCTTGGAATTTGTTCGCGACCATCTGGCAGAAGACCTGTCGTTGGAGCGGGTGGCGGCCAGCGTCCAGAAATCGCCCAATTACTTCAGCCACCTGTTCAAGAAAGAGACAGGCATGGCCTTCAGCGAGTATTGGAACCGTGCCAGAATCAAGGAAGCCAAGGCTCTTATGGCCACCACAACCCTGCTATGCTATGAAGTCGCCGAACAAGTCGGCTACCGTGACTACAAATACTTTGTGGAGGTTTTCCACAAACTCGAGGGTTGTGCCCCTTCCGAGTACCGGCGCGGACCAGACGGACCTCGACAAAGAGGAGTTTGACCCCATCGATGCCCGCTATTTTGCTCCGGCTAGGGCTTTTTCTACAGCCGCCATAATACCGTAGCTGGTTGCCGTGGCACCAGAGACAGCATCGACTTTGGTGTTTTGGGCTTTTACAATGGCCGGTGGAATCACCTGAATGGGGAAATCATAAAAGCGACGGCCGTCTTCGTGATGCTCAGTCACCTTAACCGATGTGACCTTGCCGTTCTGAACGCTCACGGCCACCGTCAAGCCAGGCCGGTAAGCGTCGGCGGTTCCGGTGTAGACACCGTCGCGGTAGGTCTGGGCTTTGAGGTTGATGCCGACGGGCTTTGAGTAGTTCATGGCACCAAAACCGCGGGCCGACAACGGTGCAGCGACTAGTACCACGCACAAGACCAAGGCTGTGCGAGCGATGTGAGGGGACGTTCTCTTTTTCATTCTTTTCTCCTGTTCCAAAAAACGGTATAGGTTAAACAGCCCTTCACAGGGCAGGCAGAAACGCACCTGAGGCAGTTGATGCACGCTGGATGACGAACATGATCTCGTTCAGAAACCACGACCCCCGAGGGACAGGCTTTGTCACAGGCACCACAGTTCAGGCAGGCAGCGGGTTTTCGTTTCAGAGTCAAAACCCGGAAAAAGCTCAATAGTCCGTACTGGGCACCCTCTAGGCAAAAGTACCGGCAAAAGTACCGGCAGAAGGGTCGGTCGATGAGGAGCGAGGAGACGAGAAAGAACGCCAAGAGAGTCCAGGCGGCCCAGCTCACGTAGGCGGTGTGGCCGGAAATCAGTCCGGAAAAGTCTTGGTACGGTCTGCTTAAAAATGCGGTAGCACCAAGGCCAGCCAAGCTGAGGGCAAGAAGCAAATACCTTAGGGGTGAAAGATACTTTTCGATCTGTTTTGGGATTTTCAGCCGGCGCTTGAAGAGTCGTCTTCCCAAGGCAGCGATCCAGTCCTGTGCGCTTCCAAAGGGGCAGACCCAGCCGCAAAACCAGGCACCGCCCAACAACGACACCGCCATGACCACTGCGACAAAGGTGAAGTCGAAATACACAAGGGAAAACGCAGAGGCCAGGAGAAACGCTGTCTGTATAACAATTCTGATCATTCCCAACATCAAGGTCCCTTTCACAAAGCAAGCGAGTCAGTAGTGATAGGGTTAATGCAAAGACCGTGCCACATTTTCTTGTCCGAAACCCGTCCTTTGTCGAGCGACAACGCAGAAAGATGGGCATTGTTTTCCGAGGCACTGGGGAATGGGCATTTTTTTCTCGTAAGCCCCAGCGAGTTTTTTAAGCGCCTTGAAAACTCCAAGGCATCTGGATAGTCAGTAGAGAAGGGGTTCTAAGCTTGCCCTAAGAACCATGTGCGCAGGTGTCCCACGCCCTTAATATTCACCACACCTCGTTCTTCAAACGCGAAATCACCGGCGAGGGCCCTTTGGACGTCGTCCGTAACGTGAATCCGTCCCGCTTCGCCCATGCTTTCCATACGGCTAGCCGTGTTCACCGTTTCGCCCCACAGGTCGTAGGCGAACTTCGAGGTGCCAATAACCCCTGCCACGGCCGGTCCGGTGTGCAAGCCAATCCGGATTTGGATGTTGCGACCTTTGTCCTGAAATTCCGTCCGGACGACACCAAGCATGTCGAGGGCCATCAGCGCCAGTTGCTTGAGATCGCTATCCGTGTTCAAGCCGCTTGCCACCATGTAAGCATCGCCGATGGTCTTGATCTTTTCGACACTGTATCGTGCTGCGAGCGCATCAAACCGCGAAAACAAAAAGTTGAGCAGCTTGAGCACCTTTTCGGGCTCAACTCCCTTCGTCATTTTGGTGAACCCGACAATATCGGCAAACAGTACGTGAACTTGGTCGTGGTTGTCAGCAATGAGGCCGTCGGCGTCCTTTAAGCGGCGGGCTACCGGGGCAGGAAGAATGTTCAACAGCAGGTCGTCCGACTTCTTCTGCTCGTCCAAAAGCCGGTGCTCGTACCCGCGGCTCACCCGCCTTGCGGCAAACGAGGCCGGAAAAGCCACCAGCAGACCAAGGACGACAAACCCGGCGCCTGCCAGTGTCTGCAGGCCCTGAATCTCGCCTTCAACCCGTTTGGTATTTTCGTGTGACGACAGCACCCAGGACGACCCCGGAACGGGCGTCAGGTAGTTGATTTCAGCCGACCCGTCGGGATAGTGAATCACGCCGCCGGTGGCTGGTCCTTGAATGGCCTTGAGCCACGGGATCATCGTCGATTCTGGTTGACCCTTGGGACTAAAGGTCATACCCATGGGGCCGACTGCCATGCCCACCAACTGGCGGTCGGGATGGCAAAGCAAATTCCCGTCGGTGCTTTCGAGCATGCACAGGTAGCCCCGGTCGACTTCCGAACCTTCCACTGAGGTCTGAAGGGTCTGAATCACCAGCTCGGGATCTTGCCCAGCGGCGATCAGGTTGCCCAGTACGCGGGCCATACCTTCGGCTTGGCGCTGGTTCACATCGGTTTGCACCGCAATATAAGCAGCCCGCACCTGCTGCATGACCAGTGGAATAGCAAAAAGTCCAACAATCACCATGCTTAGCAGGATTCCGGCAAAGGTGTAGAGGTAGAGACGGGAACGTTTCATGGCATGATTATACGCTTGTTTTTCCGATCCGGCATCACCTGGGTTGTAACGAACAAAGGGATCAGCGTCACAGTCATGCTCGCCCCGCCTCCCACTCCCCGATGGCCTTCAAAAAGATGCTGCCGTAGTGTTCCAGCTTGGCCTCGCCGACGCCATGCACCTGGCGGAACTCGGCAGGGGTGCGGGGTAACTTGGCGGCCATGTCTTTGAGTGTTTTGTCGCTGAAGATGACGTAGGCGGGAACTTCGTGTTCGTCGGCCAGCTTTTTGCGGACCACCTTGAGGACTTCGAACAGGTCGGGGTCGCCGTCGGAGGTTGCAGCCGTCTTCGCCTTCACCGCTGTGGCTGCCTTTTTCTCCTCAAAACTGCGGAATTTGGTTAAAGCAACGGTTTTCTCCCCCTTGAGAACGGGACCTGCCAGGCTGGTCAGCTGCAGACTCATGCCCTTGTCGTAGGCCACGCTGAGGTATCCCGCGTTGACAACCTGGCTGCCGTACTCCATCCATTCCTCGAAGCGCAGTTCTTTGCCCGCCCCAAAAGTCTTCAGATCATGCCAGCCGGGTTCGGTGACCTCCAAAGCATGGCTGCCGCGCAAAATGAGGGCGCACTGGCGCAGGGTGGCCCGGCCGCCGGTGCGGTACACGGCCGACAGCAGCTTTTGGGCGGTGACCGTGCCGTCGAAGGTTTCAGGCGGGTTCTCGCACACATCGCAGTGGCCGCAGTCGGCCTCGGGGGTCTCGCCGAAATAGCTCAACAGGATGCGGCGGCGGCAGATCTGAGCCTCGGCGTACTGTTTCATGCGTTCCAGCTTGGCGGCCAACAGCTCGCGACGGTCGGCGTTGGCTTCCTCGAGGAATTTCAGCTGGTTGGCCACGTCGGCGTAGCTGTAGAACAGCAGGGTGTCTGACGGCAGCCCGTCGCGGCCGGCGCGGCCGATCTCCTGGTAGAAGCCTTCCAGGTTTTTGGGCAGGTTGTAGTGGATGACCCAGCGGACGTTGCTTTTGTCGATGCCCATGCCAAAGGCCACCGTGGCGCAGACGATGTCAATGTCGTCCTTGAGAAAAGCCTCCTGGACGGCCGAGCGGTCCTGGGTGTTCATTCCGGCGTGGTAGGCCCGGGCCTTGTGGCCCTTCTTGGACAGGCTGGCTGCCAAATCTTCGGTACCGGCACGGCTGAGGCAGTACACGATGCCGGCCTGACCGGGGCGTTTGGCCAGAAAATCGGCAATGCGTTCCAGACGTTTCTGGCCCGGCAGCACGGCCAGATGCAGGTTGGGCCGGTCAAAACTCTCCTGAAAGACCGCCTCTTCGTCGATGGTCAGCTGGGCGAGAATATCGCGGCGGATGGCGGGGTCGGCTGTGGCGGTGAGGGCGATCAAAGGCACTCCTGGAAGCAGGGCTCTCAGTTGCCCCAGTTTGGTGTACTCTGGTCGAAAGTCATGACCCCAGAAAGAAATGCAGTGTGCTTCATCGACAGCGACCAGCGAGACCTTCCAGTCCTGCAGCCGCACCGCCGAGCCGGAGAACAGACGCTCGGGTGACACATACAGCAGCTTGAGGGTTCCGGCGGCAATCTCGGCGTTAACCGACTCAGCCTCGGCTGCCGTCTGGGTGCTGTTGAGAAACGCCGCTGCCACCCCGTTGGCCTTGAGGGCCTCCACCTGGTCCTTCATCAGCGCCACCAGCGGCGAAATCACCAGCGTCAGCCCCTCGCGGCACAGGGCCGGCACTTGAAAACACAGCGATTTGCCACCGCCTGTGGGCATTAAAACCAAGGCGTCCCGGCCGGCCAGCACGTGTTCAATCACCTTGCCCTGCAGAGGATGAAAGCTTTGGTAACCAAACACGGTGTTGAGGACTTCGAGGGGGAGGGGCAGGGAAGGTGGCGGGGCGGGCATGGATATCATGATAGCGGAAAACAGAGTTTTTGGCCTTGTTGTTTCAGGGACTGGCGGGATTTACCAATTCAGTTTAGTGTCTTGCCATGGCCCACCCGAGCGGAAACCGCAAACAACGCAATGTTGTCTTTATAGTACTCATCGCCGTGGCGATGTTCATGATGATCGACCCCTTCCGCTTTTTTTCCTCCCCACCGGGACCAACCCTGGTCTCGGAGCCCCCTCAACAGGCCCAGTCCTTCGCCCGGGCGTTCCAAAACGATGCCCGCGACCCGTCACAACTGCTGTCCCAGTTGTTTCAAGAGAAGCGGATCGTGTTGTTCGGCAATCAGAACCTCATCCGTGAGGAAGTGGTTTTCCTGACCAACCTCGTCCCCCAGCTTCCCCGTTCGGGTGTGTCCTTTGTGGGGGTCGACTTTCTGTTGGCTTCAGACCAACCGGCCATCGACGCCTTGATGGGCCAAAGCGTCTTCGACGCCCAAGCGGCCCGGCTGCTGTTATTCCGAAGGCTGCCGGTTTGGGGGTACGAAGAGTACCTCCAGCTTATCCAGGCCGCGTGGCAGACCCGGCAGGCCACCCTGGCTTCCACCCAGCCCCTCCGCCTTATCGGTCTGGGAATCGCCCTCGACTATTCTCCTCTCAAGACCCAGGATGACTTTGGAAACATCGACAAGATGAAACTGGTCTTTGCCGGGGGAGTTCCTGACCAGCGGAGCGCCGAGGTGGTCCTCAAGGTCCTGGGGCCCCAGGAGGGCCAGACCGCACCGTCGAAAATGGCCATCTTTGGTCCGCGGGCCTCGTCGTACACCCGCTACCAAGACCTCTCGTTTGCCCAGGAGTTGGCGAAATTCGGCCTTCCCAACGCCCGGAGACTGGGGAACTACCTGGTGGAGGCGCACCACCGCCTGCGCCACGGTTTGGATGCACAGCCCCTGGGACTACCAAAAGTCTCCCAACCGGGCCACCTATCCCGCCGACAGTGTTTGGGACAATGCCCTCAAGGCCAAAGGCCTGTACGAGCTGGCGAAACCCATGGCGTTCGACCTGCGCTCTTCGGTGTTGGGAGCGGCGACCACCCAGTACAGCAACCTGGGGCTGGTCGCCGAAGCCCAGAAGACACCATCGCCCTTGTTGCGGGATCTGGCCGACGTTTACGTGGTCTTCGGACCCCTGAACCGGTTGCACAGCCTGACCCCCATTCCCGACTTCATCACACCGTCCAACCTGGATCAGGCCAACCGGCTGCTCCCTGCCACCATGGGGGTTTCCTCTTCGGCCCAGCAGATGAACGATTCGATACGGCGGCTGGCCGACGACTACCAGAATCTGCTAAATTCTTTCCAGTGAGGACTAGGAGCCGAACAGGCTCCTAATCCCAGACGGCCCGTTCGTAGTTCTTGCGGATGGTGCCGTCTTTGGTGATCAGCACGGCGTTGTTAAGGCTGGCCTGTGCGGTGATGATTCGGTCAAACGGATCTCTGGTCCATGTGAGAGATCCAGAGTTCCTCGAAGTCCAGCAAGGCGTTCACCTTGGCTGGCATAAGGGCTGGGTCCTCATAGAGCCAGATGAGCGCGTGGGTGTCCAGGTAAGTCATCTCTGACTAAAGTCCGGGTTTCCACTCGGTCGACCAGTCTATGGATACCAAAGCCTCGGGATCGCCAGTGAAGGACCCAGGGTGGGCTACCAGGCAGGCTACCCGAGAGCCGGAGGGTTGGACCGACAAGGTGAGAAGGCGCCCCTTGCGCTCGATAGACACGGGGGTTCCCGTAGACAGGACCTCGTCGAGGACGCCGTAGAGATTTTCGCGAAGACGAGTTGGATTCATCGCTGAGGAAGTCATGTGATCAAGCTAACTCCAGGGCGTACGTAGCCAGGGTATCAGGCCCACGGCCCTGGTTCGGGGTGTTATCAGCGAGGTCTACTTCAAACCCAACAGCCTTGCCACTTTCCAACTGAGGTCAAACTGGCGCAGCGGGCTGGCAAACACCGCAATTCCTTCTGCCTTGGCCGCCACCAGCATATCCTCGGGGGCCTCGCGCATGCCTGCCAGAATCAAGGCTTTCACACCTGCCAGACTGGCGCAGGCGACGGTGTTCTTGTGACCCTGAAGCGTAATCAGCACCGAGTCTTCGGGGGCATGGGCCATGACATCGCTGAGCAGATCCGAGGTGTAGGCTCCTGCCAGCGGCGCATCTTCATACGGTATCAGGGGAAGGCACCCCAGGAGGTGTTCCAGGTCGGCGATGGTCACGGTGCGGCTCCTTGGGGGGCTTTGAGGCGGATGACAGCCTTGACATGGGTTCCTTTACCTTGGGACGATTGAATGTCAAATTCATCCGACACGCGTTTGGTGTTGGGAAGTCCCATTCCAGCCCCAAAACCCAGACTGCGGATCCAGTCGTTGGCCGTCGAGAAACCCTCGGTCATCGCCTTGGCCAGGTCGGGAATCCCTGGGCCCTGGTCGACGGCCTCGATCACCACCTGGTCTTCATCGATATGGAAAACAAGACGGCCTCCCAGGCTGTGGTTCACCAGATTCATCTCTAGTTCGTAGCTTGCCACGGCGGCACGGCGCTGCAGAGCCCTGTCGACCCCCCGGTCGTTGAGCAGCTTTTTCAGTTCGGTCGAGGCCCGCCCAGCGTTTTCGTAGTCGAACTGCTGAACCAGGAAAATCCGCTTCACATGCCCCGCCGGAGCCGGAGCGGCCTGGGTGTTCAGGGTCTTTTCCATTTCTTCCAGGGTGCGGTTCATTTCCATCAACAGACCCGAGGTCACATCGCGGCTGGTGACAATGCCGACCAAAAGGCGTTCTTTGCTGATCACAGGAAAACGGCCGTACTTGTACTTTTCGAAGCTGGAAATGGCAAAACTTACCGGCATGTCGTCCTCCAGGACGACAAGTTTGCGGCTCATGTGGACCTCGGCCGGGCTGTCGATATACCCCTGGTCGAGGGCCCGGATAATGTCATCGACGCTGATTATCCCCACCAGCCGCCGATCTTCGACAATAGGAATGCCCGAAACCTTGTTTTCGCGCATCATGCGCTGAATTTCCCGCAGATTGGTGTCTTTTTCGGCGGTCTTCAGGTTGCCGGTCATGATGTCTTTGACCTTGAGGCGGTAAATCAGTTCCAAAAGGGCCGACGGGGAGGCGTTGGGATCAATGGGAATCATGGGGAAACCCGGCGGGTTTCCCCTGGAGTTTCGCTTCGTAAAACTCCTAAACGGTAGCTGGCTTCGAAGGAGCCCAGGGGAGAACGGATCAGCGTCAGGTCGAGCTGGGTGCACAGTTCTACCAGCGAGGGTTGGGGCGGCTTGCCGTTGACCAGAACCACCCCGCAGGCTCCGACCATGTCGGCCGTTCGGGCCACCTGGTCGGAGGGCAGAGAAGTCACCAGCAGGATTTCGTCGTTTTCGGTGACGAGCACGTCGCTCATCAGGTCGCAGGTGACAATATGCAAAATGTTTTGCGACGCCCACCGGGTCGAACGGTAAGCCGGCTCCCCTGAAACGGCCTCGAGCACTTGATCAAACGTCATGCAAACCTCCGCAGTCGGTTAATCGTTCACCGATTATCTATTGTAAACGACCACGCCGGGTTCGTCCAGGCTAAACGGCACTCTGGAGAACAACCAACGGGCTGCCGGACTCCGCCTGGAACTGTACTCCCAGGCCTGCGGGCAGAAACCAGGTCTCACCGGGCTTAAGAGCGTAAGTGGTTTTCTCATGCACCAGAGAACCAGCTCCTTCCAAGACAGAAAAAATCTGGAACTTGTCCTGGGCCTTGACGGTAAACCCGGTGGTAATTTCGAGCCGGTCAACAGAATACGAAGGATCGCGCACCAGCGGCTCGAGGATGGCACCCCCCAAGTCCTGGCGCGGCCGGGTCCCCGCCCGGAAAATGCGGGGTTCCTCATCGAAGCGGATAACCTCCATCGCCTTGTCGAGGTGCAAGGGCCGAAGCTTGCCATTTTCGAGGCGGTCAAAATCGTAAATCCGGTACGTGGTGTCCGAGTTTTGCTGAACCTCGCAGATCAATACCGAACCGGTCAAAGAGGCGTGCACGGTGCCTGGTGTCACGTGAAGGAAGTCTCCGGCGGCGACAGGAACGTGGCGGAACAAGCCGTCCCATTTTCCTTGACGGGAGCGCTCGGCAAATTGTTCCCGGGTCACACCGGGGGCCATCCCCAGAATCAGCTCGGCGTCGGGGCTGGCCTGAAGAATGTACCAGCACTCCGATTTTCCAAACTCTCCTTCCTTGGCAAGGGCGTAGGCGTCCTCGGGATGCACTTGAATGGACAGCTTGTCGTGAATGTCGAGGTACTTGATCAGCAGCGGGAACTTGCCATCGAAGCGGCTGAAGAGCTCCTTGCCCAGCAACCGGGGCCCTTCGGCAGCCACCAATTCGGGCAGGGTCCGCCCTGCCCAGAGGCCCTCCGCAACCACCGAGGGACCGTTGGGATGGGCCGAAACCTCCCAGCTTTCCCCGAAGGTCTTTCCAGGCTCCAAGGCTATTCCCAGAAAGGACTCAAATTCCCTTCCTCCCCAGACTTTTTCTTTCAGGACTTTCGTAAACTTAAGCGGGTACATAGCAAACTCCTTTTTTCTTTATGCCTTGATAGCCCAGTGGAGCCGGGCGGACTTGGAACGGGGGTTGTCGTAGCGCTCCTGGGTCGAAGCGCGGATCGGTTCTGAGGAAAGGTCCCGGTACATTCCAGTGCTGCAGCCGGAAGTGAAAGCTTCGGTCACCCGGCGCTCTTCTCCCGAGTGAAAGGTCATCACCGCCACCCGGGCACCGGAGCGGAGACAGCGGGGTAGGGCTGCCAGAAACGTGTCGAGGGCGTTGAATTCCCGGTTGACCTCAATGCGCAGTGCTTGAAAGCAACGTTGCAAAGCTTTCGGGTCATCGGAAACCCTTCGGATGGTATCGGCCAGTGCCGACGTGGTTTTGATGGTTCCCTTATACAGACACAGGACTTTCGCCAGGGCGGCTGCCTGGGGCTCATCGGCATTTTCCTGGAAAATTCGCTCCAGGTCTCTGCGCGTGAGTCCTTCCAACAGGGCCCAGGCAGGCTTTCCCCACTGCGGGTTGAGCCGCAGGTCGAGCGGCCCCTCGGTTTTGAAGGTAAAGCCCCGCTCGGGATTATCAATCTGCATGGATGAGACTCCCAGGTCGGCCAGAACAAAATCGAACCCACCCCGGGTGAGCGAAACCAGGCGTTCGATTCCCGAAAAGTTCTGATGTTTGATGATCAGCGAAGCTTGTGGAAAACCAAGCGTGCGCAGCCGGGCCTCGGTCTTGGGCAGCTCCAGCGAGTCGATGTCGGTGGCCACCAAGGTTCCACCGGGCTGTACCCGTTCCAGCAGCGCCTCGCTGTGCCCCCCCCAGCCCAGGGTGGCATCGAGACCCGTTTCTCCAGGGGCGGGTTTTAGAAGTTCCAAAATTTCGGGCAGCAGAATGGGACGGTGGGTACCGGCAGGAGTCTGTCCCCGGCTCTTAACTTTCTCAACATCGTCGGTGTAGCGGTCGGGGGAGAGCTCCTTGTACTTTTCGCCGAAGCGTTTGGGGTGGGTGCCCGAATAGCGCTGCCGCCTCTGATGGTCGCTCATACGAGTGGTTAGAATACAGGGCTTGCTCTCCCTTGCCCAGTCCTTCCGGGGGCTGTATCCTCAACAGATCGGGGAGGGCTCAGCACTTGAATTCGTCGGGGCATCGTTCTGTGTTGATTACCGGCGGAAGTGCGGGCATCGGCGGTCAAATCACTGTTTCTTTAGCAAGGGCCGGCTTCGAGGTCTTTTTTGCCGGCAGAGATGCCCGTCGGGGCATGGCCCTTCAGGACCGCATTACCGATGGCGGCGACCGGGCGCACTTTCTAAGGGCCGACCTCTCCACCCAGGATGGTGTCGCCAGACTGGCAGGGGATCTTCGAGCCGCCTTGGCCGCCCGTGGTCATCGGGGCCTCGATGCGCTGGTCAACAACCTCGGAGGAGTCTCGGCAACAAAAACACTCAACCTCGACGGCGTTGAGTCGACCTTCGCGTCGAATTTTGTCCACCCTGTTTTGCTGGCATGCCTGTTGCTTCCAGAGTTGGAAACCGCCGGCGGGCGGGTGATTCAAATGAGCACGGGGTACCATCATCTGGTGCGCCTCACCCGCGCTGACCTGACCGGCCGCCGCTGGGACTGCGGA
>JAIFLN010000117.1 GCA_020049045.1 Spirochaetota bacterium
GCTTTGTCGCGGGCCACGTCGATGTACTTTCGCAGCTCGATGGTGCCGTCGGTGCCCAAAATAAACATGCGGCCGTCTCCCCAGGTGCCCAATCCATCGGGTGTGAACCAGTCCACCCGGAAGTAGTTGCTGGTGGCATTGTCGCCCACCAGCATGGCATCGCCGAAGTCTTCCAGGCCCGGGGTAGCGGGGTGGTTGTGGTTGGCCACCTGCGACCGGACCACGGTGGCATCCTTGGCTCCGCTGAAGTACAGGTACTGCTCGATCTGGTGGCTGCCGATGTCGCACAGAATGCCGCCGTATTTGGCTTTGTCAAAAAACCAGGCCGGCCGGCTGGGGGCATTGAGCCGGTGCGGGCCCAAGCCAATAACCTGCAGCACCCGGCCGATGGCACCGGCTTCGATCAGGTTGCCTGCATGAACCGCCGATTCGACGTGCAGGCGCTCGGAGTAGTACACGGCGTACTTGCGTCCCGTTTTGGCCACGCCGGCCTTGGCCTGAGCCAGCTGTTCCAGGCTGACCAGCGGTGATTTGTCGGTGAAATAATCCTTGCCGGCGTTCATCACCCGCAGACCCAGCGGGCAACGGTCGACGGGAACCGCCGCTGCGGCGACCAGCTTGACCTCGGGGTCCTGCAGCACCTCGTCTTCGGAGCGGGCGGCTTTGACGGTGGGGTACGCTTTCTGAAACGCGGCCACCTTGGCCGGGTCCGGGTCCCAGACCCACTTCAACGTGCCCCCCGCTTCGGTCAGCCCGTTGGTCTGGCCGAAAATGTGGCCGTGGTCCAAGCCCACAGCCGCAAAAACGAACTCGCCGGGTTTGACCACGGGATTGGGCTTGCCCTGGGGGGCGTAGAACATTCCGTCGGATTTCTGGGCGCCGGCCATCATTTCTTGGTCCCCTGCTTTTGCAGCTCCGCCTTCTTCAATCCGGCGAGCAGACCTTCGAACTCCTCGGCCTGAGCGGTGCTGACCGTTTTGCCGCCCTGCAGCAGCGACACCATCATGGCGTTGGTCAGTGTGACCTGATGAATTCCCTCCGGTCCTTCGGCGACCAGGGGTTCGTTGTGCAGAATTTTACGGGCAAAGGTCTGAATGACCAGACGGTGTCCCGACTCGCCGTGGTGGGTGAACGGAACGGGGAAGGTCCAGCATTCGGGGCCTTGAAAGCCCTGGTTGGTGGTGTCGCTCCAGGCCTTCATCGACACCCGGTTGCGGTGGAAGGTCAGCACGTTGTTCTCGTACACCAGCTTGCCGTTCTCTCCCACAATTTCCAGGCGGTTGGTGCCGGGGCTTTCGGCGGTGCTGGTGATGAAGTGCGCCACCGAGCCGTCGGCATATTGCAGGGTAGCCGAAACCTCGTCTTCGACGGCAATGTCGTGGTACTTGCCCAGGCCGCCAATGGCCGTGATTTTCTCGGGCATGCCGATAAACCACTGCAGCAGGTCAAGGTTGTGGGGCGACTGGTTGGTCAGAACACCGCCGCCTTCCCCGTTCCACGTGGCCCGCCAGCCACCCGAACGGTAGTACTGAGCGGTGCGGAACCAGTCGGTGACCACCCAGGTGGTGCGGACAATTCTGCCCAGCTCCCCCGAGACAATCAGATCCTTGATCTTCTTCCAATGTCCCCAGGTGCGCTGCATGAACATGGCCGCAAAGACCAAGTCTGGTTTGCGCTTTTTGCCTGCCTCCCAGGCGGCAATCATCGTCTTGGCCCCTTGAACGGTGACCATCAGAGGCTTTTCACACAGCACATGCACGCCCTTGGCAAAGGCTGCCAGGGTGATGGGCTCGTGGTCGTAGTGGGGAACCGAAATCAAAATACCGTCGATGGTTCCCGAGTCGATCATGGCCATTGCATCGGAGAAGGTGACGGGCATCGGTTTGTCGGCAAAATAGACTTCGCGCACCTTTTCCAGTCGGGCCGGATCGTTGTCGCAAAGGGCAGTCAGCTGGATGTCGGCGGTGTTGAGGGCGAATCCGACGTGGGAAAAACCCATGTTGCCCAGGCCGACGATTCCCAGGCGCAGTTTCTTGATAGGGGTACTCATGGGGCTATTGCAACACGGTTTGTTTCCTGGGAACATCACCCAAGCCGGAAAAACTATGGACGATCCGGGAAAAGCGGCCTATAAGGGGAGAACAGCCATGTTTCTCGATCAAGTCTTCCCCGAAACCCTGACTCTCACCCTGACTCAAAAGCCTTTTGAGCAAAGCCAGGACGATTCCTGGTCCATCCAGAATATTGAGTATCGGGACTACGATCTGTTTATTGGAACCGGGGGTGCCGCCGTGTTCCATTGGGGTGGGTGCGATCATCGGGTTGAGGCAGGAACCGGCTTGCTGGTACCCCCCCGCCAACGGTTGCAGGCACGCAAGCTTCCGGGTGAGAATTTCCAGGCTGTCGCCCAGCATTTCGAGCTCAAACACCTGGGGTCCACCGACTTTTTTGATGAGTTCCGCTGGACCCCGTTCATCCGTTTTTCCCGTTGGAGCTTTGTCAGCCAGATCTTGGCTGCGTACGTTGATCCTGGTCGCGTCGGTCCCGGGGCGTCGCTGGTGGACCATGCGTTGTTCCGCACCCTGGTGCTTGAGTTTGCCCGCGACGCCTGGCAGGCCGATCAGCCCGTGCTCGACCCCCACCATGGTTTTGTGTTTCGTATGGCACGCCAGATCGAACGGGGGTTCCGTGACGAGGGGATTGTGGAGCAGGCGCTGGCCCAGGCTCCCTGCAGTGCCGATTACGCCAGCCGGCTGTTCCGCAAGCAGTTCGGAGTTTCTCCTTCCCGGTACCTTACCCGCTGCCGAATCCGCACCTCGGCCGACCATCTGATGGCCGGTTCGTCGGTGAAAGAAGCCGCCCACGCCGCCGGGTATGAAGACCAGCTGTACTTCAGCCGGGTTTTCACCAAGCTTCAAGGCATCGCACCCCGGGCATTCCAGACCCGGCAGGGCATGGCTCCGTGACCACCCAGGCGTTTCGATTCTTTGTCGTGGTTTTTGATCTGTTGGTTCTGGCGTTTTCAGCGTTGTTGTTTCAGCGGTTTACCCTCAGTGACCTGTCCAACTATCCCTTTCAGGTGGTTGTTCTCACCGGTATTTCTGGGTTTTTAACCTTGTTCTTTCTGAAGGACTGGGGAAAAAGCCGTTTCCTCTATGTTCTGGTCATTCTGCGGACCCTGTCCTTTTCGCTGTTGACCGTGACCGTTCCCCTCCTGGATCTCCGCTTTCTGCCTGTCACCATCAGTTTCACCGTTCTGATGGCGTTGCATGCCTCGGTGCCCTTGTTTTTGGCCATGGAGGCCTTCTGGGCTTCGGTCATCGTCACGGTTTTCGTCATTTTTCCCAATACCAGCGTATCCAAGTCTCTTTGGGGTTACGAGCTTCAGCTCTACGGTCTGTGCGCAGTCTCAATGGTGGCCTGCGCGCTGGCCCTGCGGTGGGTGGTCGCCGAGTTCCGCAAGGCCCGTCAACGGAATCAGGTGCTCTCGGAAGAGATTGAACGCCTGACCAGCGCCAACCTCGGCTTTCAGCAGTATTCCTCCCTTTTGGAACAGGAGAGCACCCGGGCCGAACGCCTGAGGCTTTCGCGGGAAATTCACGATAGCGCCGGCTATTCCCTGACCACGCTGAAGATGCTGTTTGAGGCTGCCAAGGGGTTGATTGTGAAGAACCCGTCCCAACTGGATTCCCTGATGGACGAAGGGGCCAGGATCTCGCAGGAGGCACTCCGCGAAATCCGCTTTGTTCTCCACGAGCTGAGAGGAAAGGAAGAAAGCCTTCCCGAGGGTATGCGCCTGGTGCACCTGTTAGTCCGCAACTTTGAGAAAGCCTGTGGAATTGAGGTGAGGCTCGAGACGACCAACACCAAGAGCAGTTACAGCCACCGAGTCAACGCCACCCTGTACCGGATGGTTCAAGAGGGGATGACCAATGCCTTTCACCATGGACGGGCTACCCTTATCAGCATTACTCTGGCCGAAGTGGACCAGAACCTCACCATCCGCATACGGGACAACGGCATTGGAAGCGCTTCGGTGAAGAAAGGCATCGGCTTGAGCGGCATGGAAGAACGGGTGGCCGAAGCTGGCGGCTGGATGCAGTATCGAGGGCAGGCAGACGGTTTTGAAATCACCGCTCTGGTTCCCCTGCAGGAGGGAGCATGAACCGCCTCGACCCCAAAATCCGCATCGTCGTTGTCGACGACCAGACCCTGTTCGCCCATATGCTCAAAACCATGCTGGAAACCCGGGCTGAAGATTTTGAGGTGGTGGGACTGGCCTTTAACGGCCAGGAAGCCTTGGGGGTGATTGAGCAGACCAAGCCTGACCTGGTGCTTCTCGATGTGAAAATGCCTGTTATGGATGGTGTCAAAACCGCCAAAGAACTGGTCAAACGCGGCCCCTTGCCCCGCATCATCATGCTGACCACCTTCGATGACAACAGCGCCGTCCACGAGGTGCTCGGGGCGGGGGTTTCCGGCTACATCCTCAAGGATTGCGCCCCCGACGAACTGTTCACCGCCATCCGGTCTGTCCATGCCGGCACCACGTCCTTGTCGGCTCCCATTATGAAACGTCCGCTGAACCAGGCGGTCACCCCCAGCCGGGCCACCCCTCCCGACCTCAACCGCCGGGAGTGGGAAATTTTGCAGCTGGTGGCCGAAGGCCTTTCCAACCTCTACGCCAAGTTTGACGTCAAGGACCGGGTCAAACTGATCAAAGTGGCCGAGCCGCTGATCCGGTAACCGGCACGCCCGGCTCATCGGTACTTTTTCGGTACCTCGGTACCTGTACGGCTCAGAGAACCGGTTTGATACTGAGCCCAGAGAGGTTATCATGGTCAAACGAACAAGTTTGGTTTTCTTGCTCCTGGTCGGCATCAGCTTCGGCTTGAGTGCCCAAACCACCATCAAATACGCATTCTGGGGCAACCCCGATGCCATCGGTGTCGAAAAGGACATTATCGATGCCTTCGAGGCTTCCCACCCCGACATCAAGGTCACTCCCATTGCTGTTGCCTATGGCGACTACCACGCCAAGCTTCAGATTCTCATCGCCGGCGGCCAGGCACCCGACGTGATGCGCGTCGACAGCTACTTCTTTCAAGACTTCCTTAAAACCGGCGCTCTCAAGGACATCACGGCTCAAATCAAGGCAGCCAAGATCGACCTGCCCAAGTACTACCAGACCGGTCTGCAAGACAGCATGAGCGGCGGCAAGTACTACGGTCTGCCCTGGGCCACCGCGCCGCTGTACGTTTTCCTCAATACCAAGGTGTTCAAGGACGCCGGCGTAGCCATTCCCTCCAGCAATTGGACCTGGGACGACTTTGTGAAGATTTCCCGGGCCCTGACCAAGGGTGAAGGCGAAAATCAGGTCAGCGGCTACGGCATGACCTCCCTCGAAATCAACCAGTTCCTTTCGATGGTCTGGGGTGCCGGTGAAGACATCTTCACCAAGGACAAGAGCAAGTTCGGCCTGACCACTCCCGGGGCCACCAAGAAGCTCGACGAAATCGCTGCTTTGATCAAGGAAAAAGCCTTCGCAGATCCGGCCGTGTTCACCAACACCGACGTCAATATGCGCTACTTCGTGCAGGGCAAAATCGGCATGATGCTGGGTGCGGCTTCGTCCATCCTCAGCCTGCAAAAGTCCGAAGGCGTGGACTTCACGCTGTTGCCCTTCCCCGGCACGGCCAAGATTCCCAATGTGACCATCAGCAAGTCAAACATCATTGCCCTGTACTCCAAAATCAAGGATCCGAAGGCTGCAGCGGCCGCCTTTGAGTTTCCTTAAGTTCCTCCGGGCTCCCGGCGAACCAGGCGAACTGCTGTACATGAAGAACAAGCGCATGCCCCCCAATGTCGACGACCTCGCCCTGTGGGACATCTATGCCGACAGCACCAAACCTCCGAAAAACGTGGCCGCTGTGACCAAGGAAATCAATGCCAAGTACGGCCGCATTCTACCGTTGCGCGCCGGTTGGACCGAAATCCAGGGTCTGGTGATGCCCCAGTTGCAGAAGGTGTACGCCGGCTCAGTCAACGCCGCCACCGCCATGAAAGAGATCGAACCCCAGGTCAACGCCATTTTGGCCAAGAAATAACGGAACTCTGCGTTTGCCGGGAGGAGGTTCCTCCTCCCGGTTTTTCTTCCCTATCCCCCCCGAAAGGAACACATCCATGACCCTGAAAGCGTCCGTGAAGGAGGCCATTGCCGGCTATTTCTTCATTCTGCCGATCATGTTGGGATTCTTGGTCTTCCTGGCTTTTCCAGTGGTTGCCTCGTTCTTTGTCAGCTTGGCCGAATGGAACCTGATCAATGACCCCGGTTTCGCCGGCATTGGCAATTACATCCAGCTCTTTCAGGATCCCTTTTTCTGGACCTGTCTGGGAAACACCGCCTATTTCTCCTTCTACGCCGTGCTGTTCGGCATGGTGATTTCGCTCTACCTTGCCAATTTGATTCAGGAGGCCAAACCCAAGGGCGCCTCGTTTTTCAAGAGCACGCTGTTCCTCCCCGTCATTCTCTCGTCTGTCGCGGTGGCCCTGGTCTGGCAATGGCTGCTCGACGGTCAGATGGGCATGATCAATCACTTATTGAACATGGTGGGCATCCCTTCGGTCCCCTGGTTGACTTCGCCCGCCGTCGCCATGAACTCGGTCATTATGGTCGCCGTCTGGCGGCAGATCGGGTACAATATGGTGATCTTTTTGGCCGCCCTGGCCAACGTTCCCGACGATCTTTATGAGGCCTCCAGCCTCGACGGTGCCAGCCGGTTCCAGACCTTTTGGAACGTCACCTGGCCGCTGATATCTCCGGCAACTTTCTTTATCGCCGTCACCTCGATTATCAACTCCTTCCAAGTCTTCGATATCACGACCATCTTGACCAATGGCGGCCCTGCCAACTCGACCAACACCCTGATCATGATGATCTATCAGAACGGTTTCCAATTCTTCAAAATGGGCTACGCCTCGGCGATTGCCTACGTTCTGTTTGCAGTCATTCTCATCATCACCGCCATCCAGACCATTGTGTCCAAAAAATGGGTTCACAGTTGACCCCCGGGAGATGTCCATGTCTACGTTAACCGTCAACAAGCCAATCGAACGGGCCGGTGCCTACTTCCTGTTGTCCGTCTTTGCCTTTCTGATGCTGGCACCCTTGTTTTGGGCCTTGCTCACGGCGTTGAAGCCCGTGGGAGCCGTTTTTGATGACCCCTTTGGGCTCTCAGTGGAAACCTGGAGCCTGAAAAGCTTTGTCGATGTGTTCCAAGCTACCCCCTTCCACATTTACATGCTCAACACCTTGAAAATCACAGCCTTCAGTGTGCTGGGAGTGGTGGCAACCTCGGCCTTGGCCGGTTACGCTTTCGCCAAGCTGAAGTTTCCAGGCCGCGACTTTTTATTCATGCTCCTGCTGGCCACCATGATGATCCCCCGCCAGGTTACTCTGGTGCCGACCTTTATTCTGATGAAAGAGTTCGGTCTGATTGACGACCACCTTTCGCTCATCCTCCCCGGTGCCATCAGCGTGTTCGGTATGTTCCTGATGAAACAGTTTTTCATCACGGTACCCGCTGACTACGAAGAGGCCGCTAAAATCGACGGGTGTGGAGTGTTGCGCCGGTTTTTCCTCATTGTCCTTCCCTTCGCCAAGGGCACCATCGCCACCCTGGTTCTGTTGCAGGTCATGGCCGTTTGGAACGACTTCCTGTACCCCATGGTCTTCCTTAACTCCGAAATGAACCGCACCCTGACCCTGGGTCTGGCCATTTTGCGCGGCGATATGGATACCCAGTGGAACATGCTGATGGCCGCCGTTGTGATCTCAAACATCCCTATTCTGGTGGCCTTTTTGGTCACGCAGAAGTTTGTCATCAAGGGTATTGCGATGACGGGATTGAAAGGATAAGGACCATGAAACTCGATTCCACCCTGCTAGAAACCAAAATGGATCAGATCATCGTCCGGATGACGGATCCGCCGAAATACAACGATATCGTTGAATGGTCGCCCTTGAGCGACCTCGATTTCAGCCATTGGAACTGGCCCCAGGGCGTCGGCCTTTACGGTTTGTTCCGCCAGTACCAACGCACTGGAGACAGCAAGTACCTGGTGATGATGAACACCTGGTACAACGCCGGTATTGCCAAGGGCCTGCCGGAAAAAAATGTGAACACCATGGCGCCGTTTTTGACCCTTATCCACCTGTACGAGCTCGATGGCCGCCAAGACCGGCTGGAACTGTGCAAGGAATGGGCCGAATGGGTGATGACCAGCATGCCCCGCACCGAAGAGGGCGGCCTGCAGCACATCGTCATCAACAACCCCAACCACCAGCAGCTGTGGGTTGATACGCTGTACATGACCGTGTTGTTCCTGGCCAAGATGGGCAAGGTGCTCGGTCGGCAGGACTATATCGAGGAGTCCATCCACCAGTTTCTGCTGCACATCAAGTATCTTTCGGATCGGGAGTCAGGGCTTTGGTTTCACGGCTGGACCTTCGACGGTCTCAACAACTTTGGCCGCGTCCACTGGGGCCGCGGAAACTGCTGGTACACGGCTGCCGTGGTCGACTACATCGAACTGGTCGGTGCCGTGGGCGGAGTCCGTCAGTTTCTGGTCGATGCCCTGAAAGCGCAGGTCGACGCGTTGAAACCTCTACAAGACAAAGACGGTATGTGGCACACGGTTCTGGACGACCCCACCTCGTACCGTGAAACCTCGTGCACGGCTGGGTTCGGCTACGGCATCCTTAAGGCGGTCCGCCTGGGCTTGTTGCCAACCGGCTACCGCGAAATGGGGCTCCGAGCCTGTGAGGCCGTTCTGAACCGCACCGACCCCACCGGAACCGTCACCGAAGTGTCCTACGGGACTCCCATGGGTGACGGCCCTGACTTTTACAAGAAGATTCCCGTTTGTTCGATGGCCTACGGTCAGGCGCTGAGCGTGCTGCTGCTGGGCGAGGCCCTACAGCACCAGAATTCCCTGTAACGACGAAATCCTCACCGGGTCGGACCAACCGCCCCGGTAGGTGCCGTCGGCGGTGAACTCGACCAGCTGGCGGCCCTTATGTCCGTTGCCCGGACCATGATCCTGCCAGTTGGCGGCGACAATCACCCCGTCCTCCATCACCTGGAAGGTGGCGTAAAAGAAGGGTGCCACTTCCTCTGGTACCGTTCCCACTCCGCCGAACGTCTGGACAAGTTTGCCCAGGGCATCGAAGCGAGCCATGAACGCGCCGTAGCCGCCTGAGACCAAGGTGGTGCCGTCGGCAAACCGGTGCGGCATCCAGGCGTGGCGGAAACCCGGGGCAACCAATTTGCGAATTTCTGTCAAGTCCACTCGGGTTTCCAGAATATGGTCGTCGGTGCATAGCAGGTAGGTCCCCGCTGGTGTCAGGCGCATCAGGCGGACGTAGGTTCCCTCCCGCCGGGCAATGCTGACTACGGTGTCTTTCGGGTCGAGCGTCAGTACCACCACCCCTATCTGCCCTTCCAGGTTGACCCCGGTGACCAGTGTCGAGCCGTCGGGGTTGCGGTGCACCGAGGTGACACCCTTCCAGCGGTCCAACACTTTCACAACCTTTCCGGTGGAGATTTCCACTTCGAAGTAGCCGCGGTCAAAGCCTGCCAGAGCCTTCTCCGGCCCTAGCCTCTGCAGATCACGGGGCTGGGGGAGGGGGGCCAAGTCGATGGTCCAACCTTCGCCAGGCTGGTCGGTGTCGTAGTACCCCAGGGTCTGTTTTCCCTCATCGTAGCCGAGAAACTGGCGGTGCAGTGTCACAGACGGACCTTGACGACCAACTTGAACACCGGGTCGGCTCCGGGAATTAGAATACCGGGCCGATGTGCATCTTCCGGAAAGAAAACGGCAAACTGACCGGCCGGAACCTCCAGATCGACCCACGATTCGGTCTCAAGGGCCAGAAAGTCCTTCTCTTCGAGATATTCCCCCGGCTCCGTGCGGCTCAGAGCCTCCCAGAACATGGCCTCCTGGCCCTCGACGATGTATTGAATATCGGCGAATTTGCGGTGGGCTTCCCACTTCACCAGATCGAGCTTCTTGGTCATGCGGCGCTGGGCCAGCACAAAAACGTCATCACCGTCGATTGCGGTTTTGCCATCGGGCAGGGTACTGGGGTCAACCGACCGCAACCATTGAAACGCCCGGGCAAACCGGGGACCCAGCCCCTCGTAACGGGCGCTGGAAGAAAGGACGTCGAGGATCACAAAAGCCTCCTGTTTTACATCATGAAACGATGTTCCACAAATGGTAACAGACGCAGGGGCGTTCGTCAAACAGGGCATAAAAAAACCGCCCCTTTCAGGGCGGCTTTCCTCACGGTTCCAGGTTAACAGTAGCCTTCCTGGCGTCCTTTCAAACTCTTCTCAACGGTGTTGATCTCAAGAATGTCCGAACCGTCGGGATGTCCGGAAGCCCCGGCCAGAATCACCACCAGGTCGTCCTTCTTCAGCTCGCCTTCGGCCACCAGGCTTTCCAGCGACTGAATGATCAGCTCGTTGGTGTTGTGGGGCAGGGCCAGGTACTCGGCGTGGACGCCGTAGCTCAGGGCCAGCTGGCGGACAACGCGGGCGTCGTGGGCTTTCACATACACGGGCACGTCGGCGCGGTAGGTGGAAAGGATGCGGGCGGAGCGGCCGGTCTGGGTATCGCAAACCACGGCCACAACGGGCAGGGTCTCGATGGCCTGGATGGCGGCCTGGGCCATGTAGTCACGGATGGGGTTGTCGGTGGCGTACGCGCCATGAGCCCGCACCTTTTCCTTGACACTTTCGATCTGCACGGCAATCCGGGCCATCACGCCCACCGCTTCGAGGGGGTACTTGCCGTAGGCGGTTTCACCCGAGAGCATCACCGCGTCGGTACCGTCAAAAATCGCGTTGGCCACGTCGGAAACTTCGGCCCGGGTGGGGCGGGGGTTTTCGATCATGGTGTGCAGCATCTGGGTGGCGGTGATGACCGGCTTGCCCCGGGCGATGCACTTGCGGATCATCATCTTCTGGTAGACGGGAACCTCTTCGGCGGGCACTTCGATACCGAGGTCACCGCGGGCGACCATGACACCGTAGGCGGCATCAAGAATCTCATCGATGTTCTTCACACCTTCCATGTTCTCAATCTTGGCGATGATCTTGGCCTTGGAGTGGTACTGGTCCAGAATGGCCTGAACGTCGAGCACGTCCTGCTTCGAGCGCACAAACGAGTGGGCCACAAAGTCGAGGTCGTTTTCGGCGGCAAACTTCAGGTAGGCCCTGTCTTTCTCGGTGATGGAGGGCAGGGTCAGCTGGGTATCGGGGGCGTTGATCGACTTGCGGTTCTTGATCTTGCCGCTGTTGCCAATCTTCAGCTCGAGGTAGGCGTCGGTCTTGCCGCTGACAATCATGCCCGTCTCACCGTCGTCGATCAGCACGCGGGCACCAATGGCCACTTCTTTCACAAAACCATCGTAGTTGGTCTGGAAACCCTTCTGCCCAGCGGGAACAGCATCCTTGTATATGCGGATGGTTTCGCCCTCGGTGACTTCAATGGGGGCTTCAATGTTGGCGGTCCGCACTTCGGGACCCTTGGTGTCCAGCAACAGGGCCAGCTTGTCGGAAACCGCGCGCACGCTCTTGATCACCTTGAGGGTGTCATCTTCCTTCTGATGGGCCGTGTTGAGCCGCACCACGTTCACACCCGCTTCGTAGAGGGCCTTGATGTGGTCCACATCGCACATCAGGTCGGAGATCGTGGCGACGATCTTCGTCTGCTTCTTGACCATGGGATATTCTCCTTTTAAATCGGGCGTATTTTATCCTAATTCGCACGACGGTTCAAGTCAGGGGAAAGGGGGCGGCCCGCAACGCCCAGCGCTATTATCTCGAAAGGTCTCACACAGAGGACACAGAGGACACGGAGGCGCGGGGG
>JAIFLN010000079.1 GCA_020049045.1 Spirochaetota bacterium
TCGCGGAGACGGTTGTTTTTGCCCTTCACAGCCAAGAGGTTCCCGTTTTCACTTACATCATCATTCTGCTGCTGATCATCATGTCGGCGGCCATCACCTGGCAGACCTACCGTGTTCAGTCGCAGAGTCTCCTTGGTATGGCGACGCTGATTGAGCAGGAGCAATCGCGATCGAAGCTTCTGGTGGAGATTGTTGCGGACGGCAGTTCAGGGCTGGAGGTAGGGCAGGAGGTGCTGGAAGCGGCACGGGCGACGCAGAAGACGGTGATGGTTCTGAAAAAGTCAGTGGGCACCATGGACCGCTCCCTTGAGCAAACCGGCTTATCGTTGAAAGAAACCCTTGTCAGCGCCGACGCTCTCAACGAATCCCACGACCGGCTGGCCGGGTTCAACCAGACTTTGACTGAAGTTGCCGGTCAAACTTCGGGAACCTTGAACCATTTGACTCAGGACCTTTCCCGTCTGGCTCAGTCGGCGGAAGGGGCTGTTTCCACCGTCCGATCACTTTCCGACAGAGCCGAGCAGGGGGGGAAGCGGGTTCAGGAGTCCCAAGGGCGATTTGCCATTGTGGCCAGAGAAGCCGAAAGCCTTCTCAATATTATCCAGGTGATCGGAGACATTTCTGAGAGGACTAACCTCCTGGCTATGAACGCTTCGATCGAGGCGGCGCATGCCGGGCTCTCGGGCCGTGGCTTTGCGGTGGTGGCTCAGGAGATCCGAAAACTTGCCGAAGAGACGGCACGCAATTCGGGAACCATGCGTACCGCCTTGCAGCAGAATTCTTCGGCTTTGTCCGATCTGAACCTCCAGAGCCGTGCCTTGGGCCAGGAGTTCGAGGGATTGCAGGAACAGAGCCGCGTCGTGAGCCGCTCAATGGAAGTTCTTGGTTCAGAGCTGCGCACCTGCGCGGGCAGTTCCGATGCCATTCTGGAGATTTTGGGAAGGTTGGATGAGGTGTCGCGTCAGGTTAAGGACGCCGTGGAATCGCTGGGAGCCGTCGCCGAGTCACAAGTGAAGAACACTCGGGCAGTTTCGGGCCACGCTGACGATTTGGGGCGCAACGTCCACGAGGTCGAGCAGGCGTCGAAGGAACTGGGGGTACAGGCCGATTCGCTGGCCGCGGCGGGTCAAGCCAACCTCGACCGGAACGAAATTCTCAAGACCAAACTGGACAGCCTGAAAGGGTAGCGCTCAGTACCCGTCGCTCATCGACCGGTTGACGTCTTTTTTGTACAGCTCGTTATAGACAAAACCCCGGTTTCGCAGGGTTTCCCGAATTTCGGTGGGAAACGGCGTGTTTCGCCAGAAAATTCCGCGAACATCCTTGTCGAGTTTTTGCGTCCCCTCGCTTTCTTTGGTGATCCAGAGGATGTAGTCCTGGACAAAGGATTCCTTGACATCACCCCGCAATCCCCGGTCGGTGAACCATTGGTAGTACCACCCTGTCAGGCCCTCTTCCATCCAGCGGTAACCGGCTTTTTCCTTTACGACCTGCCAGCGCAGGTCTCCCAGTGCAGTGAGCACCGCATTCTTGAGGTTCTTGGAATACATGGGGATGGCGATCCGTCCCCGGCTGGTCGACCGGTTGTATTTCTCGAAGGGCTCCCAGCAGAGCCCGACTTCACCAAACGAAGGAATCAAAATGACGTGGGGCGAAATACGGTTGGTGGTGTTCTTGAAGTTTCGGAGAAACAGGCCCGGGTCGAGCCGCTCGACCTCGGCCATGGTATTGAGGACATTTTCGCGGGTGGCAATATCTTCGAGCCGGGGGGGCAGGTACTGCTTCATCACCACAGGAAAATGGTTGCCCTGACGTCCCACTGAAATTTTTGCCATTTGCCGGATACTGCCCAGTTCCCGCACAACCACCCTTGCGTCGACGGTGGCGGCTCCTCCGGATTCGTTGACCCTTGCCTCGGCGGCCCTGAGTTCGGCAGTCATTTTTTCGAGGTCGCGGTAGTAGAGGTCGACTTCTTTGTCGAGCCCCGACAGCCGCTTGAGGCAGTCTTGAATGAGGGTGAGAGAACCCCGCTGAGTGCCGTTGAGGTTGTCCTGCAGCTGCGGAAAATTGGGGTTCTTGTCGTGGATTCTGACCTGTCCGGCGGCGCGGATCATGGCATCCTCGATATCATTCATCTCGAGCGTTTTCACGTTGATCAGATTGGTCTGAGCCTGAGTTTGTCCTTGAAGCTTTTCGATTTTCTGCAGAAGGGCCGAGTTGTCGACTCCGCCTTTCTTGGTCACGCGGATTTCTTCATCGGTGGCCAGCGGGGCAACTTCTCCACTGCCGACTTTTTGGAGCCATTCGTCGACGTAGTGGATGGTCTCGCCGGTGTTGTTCTCAAAAATGATCGAAGACAAATTGGTCTTTTGTTCGGGGCTGAGGAGAGTCGGCAGCAACACACCATAACGGACGGCCAACCGTTTGGGCTCCGGCATGGAGGGGGTCAGAGTTCGAACCAAAGCTTCCAGAAAATCCCACCAGGCCGGTATGAACCGCAAGCGGTTCTGGCCGCGTGTTTCAGGGTCGGGGGCGTTCATCAAGTCCGTTAAAACTTTGTGGACCCGGGCGGCTGTATCGCCCATTTCGGCGAGAACGATCTTATAGTACGAAGGGTTGTCGAAGTAGGGTTTCGGTGTCTGTGTGAAGACTCTGACGGGTGTAAAAGCCGCCTTGGAGAAGTCCATCGCCGGAGGTGCTTGTTTTTCCACACGGGGACCGGTGAACAGATCCTCGAATTTGGGGGTGGAGGGAGAAGGGGGGCCGTCCGCTTGAAGCAGGGCGGCGATTTCGGGGTCCATGTCACCGGAATACTTGTCGCTCATCGGAGACATTGTGAAGCACTTGGGCCAGGATGTCCAGTCGGCAGAGTGAAAGGACTACAAATGAAAAAACCACCCGGAGGTGGTTTTCTTTTCCAATGGAGCTTAGGAGACTCGAACCCCTGACCCCTACAATGCCATTGTAGTGCTCTACCAACTGAGCTAAAGCCCCGGAACGAGAGCCACTATAGCCAGGGGGTTTTCTTTTGTCAAGGGCGGGGGAGGTGGCCTTGACCCAGGGTCCGGCGGGCTTTACCATGGGCGCGACCCACTGGGAGGCTGCCTTGATCGTTCCGCGAATTCTGTCCACGGGATTTTACGTGCCCGCAAAAATCCTGACCAATGACGAGCTGGCCACCCGGGTGGAAACCTCCGACGAATGGATCTTCAGTCACACGGGCATTCGCACCCGCCGCCTTGCTGCCGACGATCAGGCAACCTCGGACCTGGCCATCGAAGCCGGGCGCAAAGCACTGGAACGGGCTCACCTTGATCCCAAGGATGTCGATTTGATTTTGGTGGCCACCAGCACCCCGGATTTTCTGGGGTTCCCCTCAACGGCCAGCCTGGTACAGAACGGATTGGGTGCGGTGAATGCCGGTGCCATGGACCTCAGCGCCGCCTGCACCGGGTTTATTTATGCGCTGGAAACGGCCAGGACGTTCGTGGTTTCGGGTGCTGCCCGGTTTGTTCTGGTGATCGGAGCCGAGGTCTTCAGCCGTATTGTCGACTGGAACGACCGCAATACCTGCATTCTTTTTGGAGACGGTGCCGGGGCTGTTCTGGTGGGCCCTTCGTCCCCAGAGCTTCCCGAACCTTGGTTTGCACCGTCGCTGCTGCGGTCGGACGGGTCCGGCGGAAGCTGCTTGCTCCGCCCTGCAGGGGGAACCCGGAAACCGGTTCCCGAACGCCCGTCGGAACTCGCCGTTGCCATGGATGGTAAACGGGTGTACCTGTTTGCCGTGACGGTGGTTAAAGACAGTATTCTTGAGATTATCACCAAGAACGGGCTGACCCTGGAGCAAATTGACTGGGTGGTGCCGCACCAAGCCAACTATCGGATTGTTGCTGCCGCAGCTCAGCGCTTGGGTCTGCCGTTGGAGCGGTTCTATCTCAATATGGAACGCTTCGCCAACACTTCGGGCGCTACGATTCCACTGGCCCTGGCCGAGATGGACGAAGCCGGACTGTTGAAGCGCAACCAGGTCATTGTTACAGTGGGCTTTGGCGCTGGACTGGCTTGGGGAGCCAATCTCTTCCGCTGGTAACGCTTGCAAACCCTCACCCCCGGGCCTATCCTTTTTTTGAGGAAGGAAGGCTGTATGCTCAAACCGGAAGGGTACATCGAAATACGTTTTGGTCCGCGTTGGAAGTACATTTCGCCGGCGCGTGTCTTCATTCAGAACTTCATCGCCATTGCCCTGTCTGACCAGACCAAGGCTGATTCCATCGCCATGGCCGTCAGCGAACTCTTGGAAAACGCCGTCAAATATGGGGCCTCGGAAGACACCCATTGCATCGTCCAGGCGTTTCCCCAGACGGGTACCATCCAGGCCTCGGTGACCAACCACGCCTCGGAACAGGGGGTCAGGGATGTGCAGGCGATCTACAACAAGATTATGAAGGGCGACGCCCTGGAAGCTTATATCGCCCAGATGCGTGAGGCCGCCACCCGAACCGACGGCAAAAGTCAGCTCGGCTTGGCCCGCATCCGTTACGAAACGGGAGCCGATGTGAAGCTCGAAGTCACCTCTGACCACTTAGTCACCATCACGATCATCGTGAAATAAGGATCCACCTATGAATCAGTTGAACATTGAACCGATTGCCAAGGACAAGATCAGACTGGAGGTCTTCGACAACGGGGCCGGTCTGACGGTGCAGTTTGTCGGTGATATCGACATGGAGGATCCGAGCCTGGTTCTCGACCCGCTCTTCGAGAAGATCCATCAAGGGATGGTTGCCAAGAAGATTCCCTTCATTGTGGCTGACTTCAAGGGCCTGACGTTTTTGAACTCTTCGGGCATCAAGGCGGTGGCGAAATGGATTATGAAGCTCGCCATGCTCCCCCCTGACCAGAAGTACCAAATTCGAATTTCCCACAACAAGGCCATCACCTGGCAGGTGACCAGTCTGCCAACCCTGACCTTTTTGGTTCCAGGGGCCGTCAAAGTCGAGTAGGCTGTGGACCGGTTCACCGAATTCCACCTGTTCAGCTTTCTCCCGGTGCTGGCATTCGGAGCGGTGATCTGTTATGAACGCTGGCAGCGGCATGGCACCCAGAAACGCACCGTCTACCTGTTTTATTCCTTGGTCGCCCTGGCCTTGGCGGGACTGCTTCAAGCCGTCACCTGGGTGTTGCGGGAGCCGTTTCCTGACACTTGGCCGCAGGTGTTTGTGTTGTCGGGAATATTGTACTTTCTGGCTCTGATCTTTCTTGAATACGCCATCCACGTGAAACGCATAGAAGAAAGTTTTCTGTCGGTGGATTTCCGCCGTGAGATGCGGGCCTTGCGGATCTGGTTTGCTTTGGCTGGCGTTTTGGCTCTGAGCGTGCTCGTCGGCGTGCCTCTGTGGGGTTGGGAACCCCGGTTGTTGGCCGGTTTGTACACCGCTGTGCTTTTGGTTGTGACCTTTTTGGCGGCGCAAAAGGTTTTCAACTTGCAGGAGGGGGTTATCCGCCAGCGGGGTTACCCGTTCTACGCCCAGATGGCTGTGACCGTGGTGCTGCTGGGCTCGGTGCTGGCAACCGGCGGGTTTCCCTTGTTTCTCTTTGATCTGCTGAACTTGGTTTACATCATCCGGCTGGTCGAAGAGTTCTTCCTTTGGTCGCAGTACAACCTGCGTATGGAACGGGCCAAGATGGAGCAGCGGCAGCACCTCCAAAACCTGCTGATCCGCCGCGTGATCGGGGCTGCCGATGCCGACGATTGCACCATCATTCGGGAGATGATGGAGAATGCCCTTGAGAAAGGGCGGGCGCGGATGGTGGTTCAGGAATACCAGATGACCGGCATGTCGGTTCATCGTGCCGTCGGGAAGGTGCTTCGGGTGGAAGACCCGGGGCACCTTCTAGGCTACTGCACTCCGCTGACAGACAGCAAGACGATCAAGAGCCTCGACAAGCAGAAGCTCAATGATCTGGTGCTGAGGACGACCTACTCCCTCAGTGAACTCAATGAGACCGAGCGGGACAACCTCAAGGATTGGGGCAAAAAACTAGTGAAGGATGCCCTGACAACAGGGCAGATTGTGGTGTCCTCAGACCTTCCGGAAGGCCTGCGGGGACTTCAGCGGTTGGTGGTCCTGGTGCCAATTTATGATGGCAGCAACTTTATGGGGTTTTTGACGGTCTTCAAGGATTCCTTTGACCGTCTGTACCAAGCCGAACGGGAAATCTTGGCCGAACTGGCCGAGAGCCTGGGCACCGTCTATGCGCTGATGGCTGGAAAAGAAGTTCAGCGCGAGCGAAACCGGCTGCAAGGGGAAATGAATACCGCCCGTGAGATTCAGGTTTCGATTTTGCCCAAGAAGATACAACTGCCCGGTTTTCAGGTCGGCACGTTTATGGAACCCGCCACCGAAGTCGGGGGTGATGTGTTTGACTTCATTCCAACGCCGTATGGCACGTATTTCGGTATCGGCGATGTGGCCGGGCACGGCCTGCCGGCCGGCATGATGGCTGTCATTTCGGTGGCGGCCCTGCACGGAGCGCTTGATGCCTCGAAGGTTCTCGGTCAGCCGTTGCCCCTTGACCAGGTTTACGATGGAGTGAACCGGGTTCTTTGCACGTTGAACCGCGACCGCATCGGCAGCGACAAGTTTATGACCCAGAATTATTTCCGGGCGGTGGGAGGGACAATCGACCACGTGGGGACCCACCTGGTGGCGGCGCTCTGGCGGGCTTCGGGTCAGCACATCGATGAGCTGACCGACCTGACCAACAAGACCGGGTTTATGGGTCTGTCCGAGTGGATTGTGTCGAGTCAGTCGGTGGGTTCGTTCACCATGGAAACCGGCGATGTTCTGGTCCTTTACTCCGACGGGGTCAGCGAGGCGATGAACGGCAACGGGACGATGTTTGGCCTCGATGGCATCAAGAACGTTTTGGCGGAACATGCCGACGAGACCCCGGACGAATTGATTGCGCATTTGCTGGAGTCGCTGCGCCATCATGCCGCCACGGGCGATCTCAAAAAGCACGGTGGTCATTTCACCGACGATGTGTCTCTGGTGGTGTTGAAAAAGGACTAGGAGCTTAGGGAGTGTGGATCTGACGAAAGAGTTCTACGGCTGTGCGCGCCGCACCGGAGCGGAAGACGGTTCCTTCCGGATTTCGCAGGGACCAGAGGGTTGCTGCCGCGCCGGTACGCAGGTCAAGGGTCCACGACACCCCCGGGCGATCGGCTCCTGAAAGGTCCCAACCCGACTGCAGGGCGAAGGCCTCGAGGGA